>JAEZPW010000164.1 GCA_023441255.1 Acidobacteriota bacterium | reverse complement strand
AATCCATGGTCTCGGGTTGCGCCTCGGTGTTGTAGCCCTCCTGCTCGTAGCTCTTGAGCTTCTTCTCAAGAGCTATGGCCTGCTCGGCCAGAGGCGCGTAGGTGGCGGGAATGGCAGGTTCCGCTCCGCTGGTCATGAACTTCTGCAGGCCCGTGAGCTGAGCCCTCATGCCTTCCAGGCGATTGATGGCGTCATTGAGGGCGGAGAGCATGTCTCGTACCTCGAGTGCGGCCTTCGTCTGTGACTGGAACGCAGCCATGTCGGCAGGGAAGCGCGGGTCAGGATTCACTTTGACCATCTGCGTCTGCGTCTTTTCGTTGACCGTGATTGCCACCTTGTAAGTGCCGGGAACGACCGGCGGTCCCTGCGGAGGCCCGCCGAACTCACTTTCGCCGCCCTCTTCGGGCTCAGGCACGAAGTTCAGTTTCGTGGGGCCGTCATAGCGAAGGTCCCACACGGCCCGATTGATGCCGTACTTCGACGTGCCATAGA
Organism: Acidobacteriota bacterium; assembly: GCA_023441255.1. Taxonomy (GTDB): domain Bacteria; phylum Acidobacteriota; class Terriglobia; order Terriglobales; family Acidobacteriaceae; genus JAEZPW01. The sequence goes on along the minus strand of JAEZPW010000164.1, from coordinate 21,179 downwards.
ACGTTCGCACCGGGTTGCCGGCCTGATCGGTGACGGTGATCTTTACTGGCGTCTGTTTCTTTTTCTTCATTTCGGCCGGGACCTCGATCTCCGACTTCATGAAGTAATCCACCGTCGCGCCGTTTGGTGGGTTAGGGGCCGTGAAACTCGTCAACTTGCTGAAGCCGCGCTTGTTCCACATGTACCAGCGTGCGGCCGGCGCGATACTGAACAGCTGCAGGTCGGAGCTTGCGGTTTGAGGAGTCATTTCTTCGAGCGGCGTGATGTTGTCCAACACGAAGAGGCCGCGGCCGTGCGTTGCGACGATAAGATCTCGCTTGGTCTTGTGGAACTTGATGTCGTAAATCGGAGCTATGGGGAAGTTGCCCTTGAGCGTTGTCCAGTGATCGCCATCGTCGGTCGAGTAGTAAAGTCCGGTGTCGGTTCCAAGTACCAGGAATCCGCGCTTGTTCGGGTTTTCGCGGACTACGCGCGCGGGTTCGTTCGGACGCAAGCCGCTCGTGATTGCCGTCCAGGTCTTGCCGCCGTCGTGAGTGCGGAAGACGTACGGCGTGTTGTTGTCGACCTGGTGCAGATCGAAGGCTGCGTAGATCGTGTCCGGCGAGAACGGTGACACTTCGATCTGCTGCACACGTCCCCACTGTGGGACGTTTTTCGGCGTGACATTCGTCCAATTCTGGCCGCCGTTGCGAGTGACCTGGATGAGGCCGTCGTCGGTGCCAACCGCTATCGTGTTCGGATCGGTTGGGGCAATCGACATCGACAACAGTGTGTCGAATGTCTCCGCGCCGCTAAGGTCTAGCTCAACCGGACCGCCGCTGCTCAGCTGCTTGGATTTGTCGTTGCGCGTCAGATCGCCGCTGATGGGGGTCCAGTTCACGCCGGCGTCGGTGCTCTTGAAGAGCACGTTGCCGCCGAGATAGACGGTGTTGGGGTCATTCGGGCTGACCGCGACCGGCGAAGTCCAGTTGAAGCGGTATTTCAACTCGGACGGGGCCATCACGCCGACGCCGGGCAAATAGGGGCGAATGAACTTGCGCAAACCATTGCGGCTGCCAATGCGGGTTATGTAGCCGTTCTGCGAAGACGCGTAGATGATGTTGGAGTCCTTGCCCGCGGGAACGACATACTCACCGTCGCCGCCCACCGCCGTCCACCACTCGCTGCCGTCATTGCCGTCACGACTCAGCGTGTTGGACGGGCCGCACCAGCCGTTGTTGTCCTGGAGGCCGCCGCAAAGCAGGTAGGGATCTTTGTCGTCGGTGGCAACCATGTAGAACTGCTCGATGGGGATGTTGTTCAGATAGCTCCAGGAACGAGCGCCGTCGGTCGAGAGGTAAACACCGCCGTCGTTTCCGTTGATGATTCGGCTCGTGTCCTTGGGATCGATCCACAGCGCATGGTGGTCCACGTGGACACCCTTGTCGATCTTGCGAGCCGTCTTGCCGCCGTCGTCTGACTGCATGAGGTTGAACGAGAGGAAGTACAGGCGGTTCTCGTTGTCAGGCGCCACGCGCATCTGTGAGAAGTAGAAGGGCCGGGCATTGATCTGATGGTTGTTGGTCACCAGCTTCCAGTGGTCGCCAAGGTCGTTGCTGTCCCACAGCACGCCGTCTTTGGAGTTGATCAGGGCATAGACGTGGTAGGGATTGCTCGGCGCGATGGCTAGGCCAATGCGTCCAACCGGCGGCTTCGGCAGACCTTCGGTCAGCTTTTTCCATGTGGCTCCGCCGTCAGTGGAGCGATAGATGCCGCTGGTCGGACCGCCGTTGATCATCATCCAGGGGAAGCGCTGCAAGTTCCACAATCCCGCGAACAGCACCATCGGGTTGCCGGGATCCATCACGAGGTCGGAGACGCCGGTTTTGTCGTCCACAAAGAGAACCTTCTGCCACGTCTTGCCGCCGTCCATTGTGCGGAAAACACCGCGCTCAGGGTTCGGTCCCCACACGTGACCCAGTGCTCCGACGTACACGATGTCAGGGTTGTGGGGGTGAATGACGACGGAAGAGATCTGGCCGACATTCTCCAGTCCTACGAATCGCCAGCTAGCGCCGCCGTCGGGTGAAACGTACACTCCGCGCCCGGTGACGACGTCGTTACGTGGGTTCGACTCTCCCGTGCCGACCCAGATCACGTTCGGGTTCGAGGGTGCAACGGCGATAGCGCCAATTGATGCATTTGCCTCTTTTTCGAAGACGGCTTTCCAACTCACGCCGCCATCGGTGGTCTTAAACACGCCACCAGCGGCTCCACCGATGTAGTAGATGTTCGGCTGGCCGGGTACTCCGACGACGCTAGTAACGCGACCTCCACCGACCGCAGGGCCGAGATTGCGGACCTTCATGGTGCCGAGCAGGTCTTTGCTGGAGGGCGCGTTCTCAGCTTCGGGTTCGGGCGACTCTTGGGCCCGGGCGATGGTAGTGAAGGTGAGAATGGGAAGGAGCACGATCAGCGTGGCCAGGAAAAAGCAGCGGAATCTTCTCATAGTTCGCTCGTAGCCTTGCAGCATAGCCAATGTTACGGGCGAAAGCCAAATCTGCAGCTTCTCCAAGATCGCGAACGGCAGTCAAGAACAGATGAATCCCATGTAAACGCCGCGGATGCGGTATGAATCAAAGCGAACCATGGGTACCGCCGCCATGCTCGCCGTTGCTTTGGTATCTGCGTATTTTCTTTCCAACGCTGTCCGAAGGCCCCGGGGACAGTCGTCCCGGAAAGTGGATGGCCAGAACGACGGCGCCACCCAGAGCGCGAAGTCCAAATAGAACAAAGAACAGGCGGCACTGAGGCCGCCTGAAGCGAAGTACGTAAGCAGTTGGTCAGTAGCGACGTCCGCCACGGCCGTAATAGCCGTCCTGATAACCTTGCTGGTACGCTTGGCGGTACCCCTGACGATAGCTGTTCCTGTCACCGAACCTTGAGTTGTACCCGTGGTCGGCGTCTTCGTAATACTGGCTTCCAGTGGCGTTATAGCCCTTGCCGCTGCTTGCGTCCCGCTGTCCATAGCTGAAGCCATCCTGGTAGCCGAACTGCGCTGCCGGCCCGCCTTGGCGTCCGTAGCCGTAGCCGTACGCACCGCTGGGATAGCCATAAGCACCGTTGCCGTAGCCGCCGTTCCAGCGCCCATCGCGGTCGTGATCACGATCCCGGTCGAGGCCATTCCAACCACCATTGCCGTAGCCGTACTGACCATTGCCATATCCAGCGCGGTAGCCGGACTCATACGCATTGCGGTCATCACCCTTCCAGCGATCTCCACGCGGATGGTAGTGGCCGCTGCGGGAGCGGTCCTGCTGCGCATCGCGGTAGCCGTCCTGGTAGGCACTGGAATTCGAGTTGCCACGCCACTGCCTGTTGCGGTCGTGCTCGTCCCAGTCGTGGTCCTCACGATCATGGTCACGGTCCTGCCAGCCCCAGCGGTTCTGATCGTGCCAGTCACGGTTCTGAGCGCTTGCGGGCACGGCAAGCACGGCAACAGTTCCAAGAGCAGCCGCCAGCAGCAGATTTCGAGCTTTCAACATTGTTCCCTCCGTTGGCCCGCAGAGCGCAACTCCGTCGTTGATCGCGTGATTGCGTGCTTCTCCGAGCTCTTTCGATGTTGACGAAGTGCTAAACATGCAAACCCGCGCAAGTGGTACCTGTTGCGTTCAAAGCGCCCTTCGTACGCGTAAAAAAGCGTCGTGCTCTGGATAACAATTCTTTACACAGTCTTTACATCTTCAATGAAAACACGGTGTTTACTCGACTGTGGTCGCTCCACCATCGCAGATGACCCAAGGATGTCCACCTTGCGCCGACAACGGTCAAAAATCGAACATTGGGTGCGGACCGTTATCGGCGCATGCTTGGGTCGATGTAGCTCAGTTATCGGGAACACGATTCACAACGTCGCCTGCTTCGGGCTTACTTGCGCCGCGCTGATGTTGATCTCGGAATGTGCACAGCACGCCCCATTGCCGGGGGCGATTAGTCGCGCGGCAAAATGGCAGTTTTGATCTGAAGGTGAGTGGTGCAACACAGCTGATCAGCAGGGCGGGTTGAATTTGCGGAAGCGAGTGCGTGCACTCTCCCCTGTACGCCGGAGCTTCCGTTACGCGGGCCGGACTCCCCCACGAGCCCGGCCCGAATCTTTTGTGCGTGTTTTACGAGGGACGAGTGGCCATCTCCAGCAGGTAAATGTAGGAACGGTAGATCTCCCCAGTGGAGCGCGTCATTCCGACCTCGCATGTACGACTGCTGGAAAAATAGCCGTCATGCTTGTGCTGTGACACTTCTTCGGCCTCGTGTTTCGTTGCCGACGCGGTCAGTTCCGGGACGAGGAATCCCCGGTCGCCCGCAAAGCCGCAGCATCCGGAACTCGCGGGCGTCAGTACAGCCTCACTGCACGCGTGTGCTATCCCCTGCAACTTTGGGGTGAGGTTCATTTTGGTGACGGAGCAGACTGGATGCAGCGCGACGGAACTGGCGCGTTGCGTGATCGTGAGGTTCGGCAGAAGGACATCGTGGGTGTACTCGATGCCGTCCAGGATGCGGAGTTTGTCGAAGCGCCTCTGGTTCTCGGAGGAGAGCACGGGTCGTGCTTTCAGCAGGCTGTAGGCGCAGGGGCTGGTATCGATCACGACGGGCAGCCGTCCGCGCTCGCTCCAGCCCCAGAGCTTCTCAAACGCGTTGTTCAACGCAATCGCACTGGCCTTGTCGAATCCCTTGGAGGAAAACGGCGTCCCACAGCATGTTCCGGCAACATCAGGGGGCAGGAACACGGGCTTGCGCGCGCGGCGCGAGAGTTCAACGAACGCGTCCATGAGCGTGATGTCCCTGGGCTCGCCGGGTAGCCGACCCATGACTCGCGAGATGCAGCTGGGGAAATAAACCGCAACGGCTACTGCCTTCTGCGTCTCGGGAAGGCGTCCGCTTGCGGCATAGGGCATGTCCTTTGACCAGCCCGGGATCGCGCCGTTGGCCCGCTTCTGCACGATTCGTGAAAGCCTGGTCACGGCAGCCGCTCCGAGCACCGATTGCGCCAAATGTCCGGCGCGAAGACCCAGCCGCGCCAGCCGTTCCACACGCGCCAGGTTGCCGGCGATGCTCTCGGCCTTTGCATGCTCGGCAGGCGTGTGCTGCAGTTTGCGCAGACGTTTCGTGAGTTGGCCCGTGTCGATGCTTACGGGACATGCCGTGGCGCACAGTCCATCGACAGCGCATGTTTCAAGCACGTCGTATGGGAACGCCGCTTCAAGTGAAGCCAGCAATTCGGGTTTCTGACCGGTTTCCTTAAGCCGGGCCATCTCGCGACGAACCACAATGCGCTGCCGCGGTGTGGTGGTCAGCTCGCGACTCGGGCACTTCGACTCGCAGTAGCCGCACTCGATACATTTGTCCACTTCTTCTTCGACCGTGGGGAGCGGCTTCAGGTTCGCGAGATGGGCCTTGCGGTCGGCATTGATGATCACGCCCGGGTTGAGCAGATTATCGGGATCACAAAGCCGCTTCAGCTGCTTCATGATCTCGTATGCATCCTTGCCCCACTCGGTTTCTACGAAGGGCGCCATATTGCGGCCTGTGCCGTGCTCGGCCTTGAGTGCGCCGTCGTAACGTTCCACCACAAGCTTCACGACGTCGTCGATGAACCTGGAATACTGATCGACGGCTTTCTTCTCGTTGAAAGACTGCGTGATGACGAAGTGCAGGTTGCCGTCTTTGGCGTGGCCGAAGATGATGCCGTTGTCGTACTCGTGTTTCTTGAACAGCTTCGTAAGATCGAGCGCAGCGTCTGCCAGGCGCTCGATGGGGAATGCGACGTCTTCGATGATGACGGTGGTGCCGCTCTTCCTGACCGAGCCGACGGAGGGGAACATGCCCGCGCGGATCTTCCACAGGGCAGCCTGTTCTGAGGCATCGTGGGTGAACTTCGCAGGCTCGAGCAGCTTTAGTTCCCCGGTGCCATGCCTGGCCAGCGACTCGAGTTCGTCTCGTTCCCATTCCTGCCGGCCCTGGAACTCCACCAGCAGGCCGGCTGCTCCGTCGGGCAGCTTCTTTATCGAGGGAGGAATTCCAGGCTGATCCTCGACGGACCGCAACGATGCGCGATCCATGATTTCGAGCGCCGCAGCTTTGGCTTCGCGGAGCGGCACGATGGCCGCCGAGGCGGCGTAAAGATCAGGGAAGAGCAGCAGCCCGGTGTACTTCACCGGCAGGTCAGGAACACTATCGAGTACCGCCTCGGCGATGAACGCCAGTGTACCTTCGGACCCGATGAGTACATGCTGCATGATGTCCACAGCGCGGTCGTAGTCGATGAACGCATTGAGCGAGTACCCGGTTGTGTTCTTCATCCGGTACTTGGCGCGTATGCGATCGCGCAATGCGGTGTTCGATTCAATCTTCCTCTTCAGTTCCAGAATGCCTCGAGCGAGTTTAGGTTCGCGCGCCAGGAACTGCTCTTCCGCTTCGGGGTCAGCGGTGTCGACGACCGTTCCCGAGGGGAGAACGAACGTCATGGAACGAATCGTGTGATAGGCGTTCTGGTCTACGCCGCAGCACATGCCGCTGGAGTTGTTGGCTAGGATGCCGCCCATCATGCACGTGGCAATGGATGCAGGGTCCGGGCCCATTTTTGCGCCGAACGGCAGCAGCGCGGCGTTGACGCGCGACCCGATCACGCCCGGTTGAACGCGGACGCGCCGGCCCTCATCCTCGATCGCCAGCTGTCGCCAGAAGCGCGCAACTTCTACCAGCACGCCCTCCGTGATCGACTGGCCCGAAAGGCTGCTTCCCGCGGCTCGAAAAGTCAGCGGTTCACGGTGCTCCCGGCTGAAACGGAACAAGGCCTGGATCTCTTCGACGGAGCGCGTTCGCACCACGGCTTTCGGAATCAGGCGGTAGAAACTCGCGTCCGATGCGTAAGCGATCAGGTCTATGGGACGGGTGAGTACTCGATCTGCATCTGCGATTTTCGCGAGCGCCTGCTTCAGTGCTTCAGTCGAGAGTGGCGCGTTCGCCGCAGCAGCTTGTGCCATTACGAATTACCTCTGTGCCGCTGAAAGCGCAGAGGCCGGAATCAGCGCTCCGGCCCGTGCGGAAAAATGACGTACTTCGGGTTGCTTCTCTACTTCACTACGAGCGAGGTGAACGGATGAATATAAGCTTGCAGGAAAACGAACAATCCCACAAGGACCGCGAGCGCCAGGCTGTGGAAGAATACGTAGCGCAGGATGTCGCCCTCATGCCCGTACCACTCGGTTGCGGTGGAGGCGACCACGATGCTCTGGGCGTCGATCATCTTCCCCATCACGCCGCCGGTCGTATTTGCCGCCGCCATCAGTGTGGGTTGGACCCCGATCTGCTGTGCCGAGATCTTCTGCAGGCTGCCGAACAGCACGTTCGATGATGTGTCAGACCCGGTCAGGGCCACGCCCAGCCAGCCCAACAACGTTCCGAAGAACGGGTAAAGTTTGCCCGTGCGCGCGAAGGTCAGTCCCATGGTGGCGTCCAGACCCGAATAACGAGTGACGTAGCCGAGCGCGAGCATGGCCGCGATCGTGAGCAGCGAGAAGCGGACGCGCACGATCGTCTTCCAGTAGATCTTCAGCATCCGCACTGGCCCGATGCCCATGATGAATGCGGAGATCACAGCTGCCAGAAGAATGCCGGTGCCGGTCGCGGAAAGCCAGTTGCCCTTGAATACGGCCGCCTCGGCCACGGCGTTCGGGACAACCGGAGGCATGCGCATCACCATCTTGTGCAGGCCGTGTATGGGGAACGTCTGCAACCAGGCGTGGTCAAGCGAAGCGCCGAACTTTCCCCAGACGAACACGAGCACACTGAGGATGATCCACGGAAGCCATGCGCGGACGATCGCGGGGCCGCTGTGACCGTGGGCGCCGCGTGCGCTGCGTGTTTCTTCGCCTTCCAAACCCCAGATTTGCTTCGGATGCCAGATCAGCAGGAACCCGATCAGCACGATCATCGTCACCACGGAGGCGATGATGTCCACCAGCCATGGGCCGTGATAGAGGGCAACGAGCAACTGCGTAATGCCGAATGTGAAGCCCGCGACCGCAATGGCCGGCCAGACGCCCAACATGCCGCGGAAGCCCGCGAACGCACAAACCAGCCAGAAGGGAACCAGGATGCAGAACGGCGTAAGGATGACGCCTGCCTGGGCGCCGAGCGTTCTGAGGTTCAGGTCCGTGACGCCCTGCAGAGTAATCAGGGGAATGCCGAGTGCGCCGAATGCCACCGGGGCGGTGTTTGCGATCAGCGATAACCCGGAGGCCTGCAGAGGCTTGAATCCCAGGCCGATAAGGATGGCCGCAGTGACAGCCACGGGCGTGCCGAATCCTGCCGCGCCTTCAAAGAATGCACCGAACGCGAAGGCGATCAAGACGAGTTGCAGGCGGCGGTCCTGGGTTATGCCGGTGAGGCTCTCCTGTAATGTCTTGAACTGGCCGGCCTCATTCGTCAGGTTGTACATGAATATGACGTTGAGGATGATCCAGCCAATCGGGAAGAGGCCGAACGCCGCGCCGTAAACGGCAGTAGAACCGGCAAGGCGGGCGGGCATATGAAATCCGAAAATCGCGGTGCACAACGCCGTCGCAAGTCCTAGCAGGGCAGCGTAATGCGCTTTGACGTGAAAGAGCGCGAGTGAACCGAGCAGTACTACGACTGGCAGGGCAGCAACAATGGTCGAAAGCCACCAGTGCCCGGTCGGGTCGTAGTTCTGTGCCCAAGGCGAGCTTAGGGCTGGCAGTTTGAGGATTGCTATGCCGCCCACAATGGCGGCAGCGATGACGGCGGCGGTAGCGACGGGATTGGACTTCGGCGCAGACGGGACCCTGACGGGAGCTTTCGCTCCTACTGTTGTAGCCATTAATACCCCGGTAATTCGCGCAGAGCGGAGATTTTAGTGATTATCCCTGACCCCGTCCAAAGTAGCTCGTAGCTATTGTCACTCAACGAAGGTTCATTTTGAACATGTAAGTAGAACGCAAAGAAATGCCGAGCCCGGCATTGCTCAGGCTCGGCCGTATTCTAGAAGCAGCCGCTAACGTTTGTATCCACCCGTTTTGAGCGCCCGCTCGAACCTTTCAAGGAAGAACTCCACTCCTTCGTGCGTCGCAAGCGGCCCCATGATGCCGACACGGAATACCTGCCCGGCCAGTGGGCCGAACCCGCCTGCGATCTCTATTCCGAATTCGTTGAGCAAAGTCGCTCTCACTTTTCCTTCGTCAACGCCTTTCGGGACGCGTGGGGTGTTGAGGTTCCAGATCTGGTTCTGCGAGGGCACATGCATGGTCAGACCGAGCCGTTCCACGCCTCTGACGAACTCGTCGTGCGCGCGGCGATGGCGTTCCCAGCGCTGCTCCGCGCCCTCCTCCATCACCAGCGACAACGCTTCGTGGAGGGCATAAAACATTGAAATGGGAGCGGTGTGGTGATAACGGTGCGCGGTGATGTAGTACTCGTTAATCAGCTTCAGGTCGAGGTACCAGGACCGGCATGGTTCCTTGCGCTCGTTCAACCGCTCCGCCGCCATGGGGGACACAGTGACGGGCGAGAGCCCCGGCGGACAGCTCAGACCTTTCTGAGTACAGCTGTACGCGACGTCGATTCCCGTTTCGTCAACCTTGACCGGCATGGCACCGAGTGAAGTCACCACATCGGCTATGACGATGGCGCCGACTTCGTGTGCTGCGTCGCAGATGGCTTTGCCGTTCTGAAGCGCGCCGGTCGAAGTTTCCGCATGGACGTACATGACGACCTGCGGCCGCTCGCGTCGGATGAACTCTCTTGCCTCGTCGTCGATGAAGACCTCGCCCCAGGCCTTCTCGAAGCGCACCACGTTTCCACCCTGACGCTGCGCCATTTCGGTCATGCGATCGCAAAAATAGCCGTTCGCAAAAACCGCAACCTTGGTGCCGCTCTGGACGAAATTCGTAATAGCGGTTTCCATTCCCGCGCTGCCTGTGCCGGAAATAGCGAAGGTGAGCGTGTTTTTCGTGCCGAAGACGGTCCGCAGCATCTGCTGCACTTCCTCATTGATTTTGAAGAAGTATGCGTCGAGGTGCCCAACGATCGGCTTCGAGATGGCGCTATACACGCGCGGATGTACTTGTGTGGGGCCGGGGCCGTAGAGTAGCCGCATCGGCGGGTTAAGGGACGTTGTCTGGCCGGTTGCATCGAGGGAGGGAAGGCTAGCGTTCGAAACAGTCATCGTTTTAACCTGTCGTAAGCTCGCGGCACGACACGCAGGTCTCCGAGAGCAAGCGCTAGTCTACGATGCAAATGCGTTGAAAGACGAGTGTCAGCCGGAACGGGAACTACGGGATACTTTGCGGGGAGGTAGATTCGCATCCCCACCGCTCGCCCGAACATCCTTAAGCTCTTTGCAGGGGAAGCAAGTATGAAAGCGATACAGGTTACAAAGACAGGCGGTCCGGAAGTTCTTACCTATGCCGATGTCCCGCAGCCACGGCCGAAGCCGAATGAGGCGGTGGTCGAGATTAAGGCCATCGGTGTGAACTTCATCGACGTTTATTTTCGCGAGGGGCGCTATCCCGCAGCACTTCCGTTTATCGATGGGCAGGAGGCGGCCGGAGTCGTTTCCGAAGTCGGGACTGAAGTGAAGTCGGTGGCAGTCGGCGACCGCGTGGCCTACACGGGAATGCTGGGCGCTTATGCCGAGTATGCCGCTGTTCGAGCTGAACGCCTGGTCAAACTTCCCGAACAGGTGGACTTCAAACAGGGCGCGGCGCTCATGCTGCAGGGAATGACCGCTCACTACCTGGTCAAGAGCACGTATCAGCTCAAGAAAGGCGAGACCTGCCTGGTGCATGCCGCGGCCGGAGGCGTCGGGCAACTGCTGGTGCAGATGGCGAAGATCATCGGCGCGCGGGTGATCGGCACCGCAGGGAGCGACGAAAAAGCCGCGATCGCGAAGAAACTCGGGGCCGACGAGGTGATCGTCTACACGCGCCAGGATTTCGAAGCTGAGGTGAAGCGCTTCACGAACAATACCGGCGTGGAAGTGGTGTACGACGGCGTGGGAAAGAGCACGTTCGATGCCGACCTGAACATCCTCAAGCCTCGCGGGTATCTCGTGCTATTCGGCGCATCGAGCGGCGCTGTTGCGCCATTCGACCCGATTCGGCTGTCGCAGAAAGGATCGCTGTTCCTGGCCCGGCCGAGCCTTGCGAACTACATTGCCTCAACCGAAGAACTCAGGTGGCGGGCGTCGGATGTGTTCGGTTGGGTTGCGTCGGGACAACTGAAGGTGAGTATCGGGCAGACCTACAAACTGGCCGACGCCGCCCAGGCGCACCGCGACCTCGAAGCACGAAAGACAACGGGTAAGGCGCTGCTTATTCCGTAGGCCGCTGGCGCCGCAAACTTTGGATGGTCGCCGAATGTGCGTGGAGCGAGCGGCCTGATGCGAGGGTGCGTTCAGCCGCTCTCATGTAACATTAACGGCTGAATGCGCAACCTTCTGATACTTTTCTTTGCTGCCGTTCTAGTCGGCTTATCTTGTGCGGCCCAGGGCACCAGCAACTCGAATATGAAGAGCGAAGCCAACGCGAAGCCGTCGCAACTGGCGCCTCCGCAGGATTTCGACGCAGCCGCGGCCGCGAAGTTCGCCGAATTAGCGCTTGCGTGCGTGCACAAGGAATATCCCAACAAGATCGCCCACGTGCTCAACAGCGACGCCGACGTGGCTCCGCCCCGAAAACTCACGCCGGCGTTCTACGGGTGCTATGACTGGCATTCCTCCGTTCACGGGCACTGGCTGCTGGCAAGGCTCGCGCGGGTTTACCCCGATGCGCCATTCGCACCGGCGGCGCGCAAAGCGCTCGAAAAGAGCTTGAGCGCTGCCAATATCGAACAGGAAGGCGCCTACCTTCGCGGAGAGGGACGAGCCAGCTTTGAGCGTCCCTACGGCCTGGCGTGGCTTCTGCAACTTGGGCTCGAGTTGCACGAGTGGGATGATCCCCTTGCGCAGGAGCTGTCGCAGAATCTACGTCCGCTCGAACAGGCTTCGCTCGATCGCCTCAAGACCTGGCTGCCCAAACTTTCGTATCCGGTCCGCTCCGGTGAGCACAGCCAGACGGCATTCGCGCTGGGCCTGATCCTCGACTACGCATCAGGAACAGGCGATACCGCGCTGCGATATCTTGTCGCCGAACGCGCGCGGGCGTATTTCCTGAACGACAAGGACTGTCCGCTGACGTACGAGCCTTCAGGTGAGGATTTCCTCTCGCCTTGTCTCGCCGAAGCCGACGTGATGCGCCGGGTCTTGCCGCACGCGGAGTTCGCACACTGGCTGCAGGGGTTCATGCCGCGAGTCCCGACGAACGGTTCGGCAACGTGGCTGCAGCCGGCAGTCGTCACCGATCCGAGCGATCCCAAACTCGCGCACCTCGACGGGCTGAACCTGAGCCGGGCATGGATGTTGGACGGGATCGTGTCCGTATTGCCCGTGTCCGATGAACATCTTCCGGCGCTCAAGGCCGCTGCCGCTGCTCATCGCAAGGCAGGGCTGGCGGGCGTGACCGGCCAATTCTACGAAGGCGGACACTGGTTGGGCAGCTTCGCGGTCTATCTGGTGACAGGTCGGGGCATTTCGAATCAGTAAGTGAGCCATACTCGGCAAGGCGTTGACGGAACTCCAGAGACGATGAATCCATCACCGGTGCTCGTGCGAAAATAAGACGTAAGCACAAGTGTCGCGATGATCCAACTTTCTGCCGCAGGAAAGCGGTTCGGCCACAAACTACTTTTTCAGGACCTGGACTGGCTGGTAACGCCCCAGGACCGTGTGGGCCTTGTCGGCTCTAACGGCTCGGGCAAGACCACGCTTATGAGGGTTCTTGCTGGCACGGAGACCCTCGACTACGGTTCCATCACCGTGGCACGGGGCATCTCTTCGGGTTATCTGCCGCAGGACGGCCTGCAACTGAGCGGGCGTACAGTGTTCGCCGAGTGTATGTCCGTATTCTCGGGACTGCGGGACATGGAGCACGAGATGGAGGCGCTCAGCCACTCCATGGGCGAACTGGATCCGGCCTCGCCGGAGTACGCGCAAGTGGCCGAACGCTACCACGTCCTGCAGAGCCAGTTTCGCGCTCACGACGGCTACTCCATCGAGGCGCAGGTCGGGTCGGTGCTGACGGGTCTTGGCTTTCGCAAACAAGACTGGGACCGCCTCACGGACGAGTTCAGCGGCGGCTGGCAGATGCGCATTGCGCTGGCCAAACTGTTACTGCAGAAACCGAACCTGCTTCTGCTGGACGAGCCTACAAACCACCTTGACCTCGAATCTCGTAACTGGCTCGAAGAGTACTTGACGACCTACCCGTTCGCCTTCGTCGTGATCTCTCACGACCGATACTTCCTCGACGTCACGGTCAAGAAGATCGTCGAGATATGGAATAAGGGCGTCCATTTCTATCCGGGCAATTACGACCAGTATCTGGCACAGAAGCAGCAGCGGCGCGAGTCGCTTGACGCGGCGTATCGAAATCAGCGAGAGCGGATCGAGCAACTGGAGGCGTTCATCAACCGGTTCCGCTATCAGGCGACCAAAGCCAAACAGGTGCAGAGCCGCATCAAGGAACTGGAAAAGATCGAGCCAATCGAAATCCCGCCGGACGAGAAGACCATTCACTTCAAGTTCCCACAGCCGCAACCGAGTGGCAGAGCTGTAGCTGAATTCAAGAACGTCGCCAAGAGTTACGGCGAACATTTGGTGTTCAGCAACGTGAACTTCACCATCGAGCGTGGAGACCGGATTGCGCTGGTGGGTGTCAATGGCGCCGGGAAATCCACACTCATCAAGTTGCTGGCTGACATCGAGCGGCTGACCGAAGGCGAATACAAGCTGGGACACAACGTCGAACCGGACTACTTTGCTCAGGACCAGTACAAGCAACTTGATCCCGATGCACGTGTGCTGGACGACCTGTGGAGCCTAGCGCCGCAATGCGGCCAGACCGAACTTCGCAACCTGCTCGGCTCATTCCTGTTTTCGGACGAGGATGTGTTCAAACGTATCGGCGTATTGAGCGGCGGCGAACGCAACCGCTATGCGCTGGCCCGCATGCTCCTGCGGCCCGCCAATTTTCTGCTGCTCGACGAACCCACGAACCACCTCGACCTGCGGGCCAAAGACGTGCTGCTTGAAGCGCTGCAGGAGTTCGAAGGAACCGTCGTGTTTGTTTCCCACGACCGCTATTTCATCGACAAGCTTGCGACGCGTGTTTTCGAGATCGGCGACGGCAACGTGGTCGTGTTTCCCGGCAACTACGAAGACTACCTGTGGCGCAAACAGAGAGACGCCGAGGCACAGCAGGATGAGCCTGCACGAGAAACGAAGCCCTCGTCCTCTGCACAGGACGCCTCGGTTCCTGTCGCGTCCCAGAACGGCGATGCCGAACCCGCCCGGGCCGGCAAGCGCATCAACCCAATTCGTCTTCGCCAGATGCAGCAGCGCGTGGGCGAGATCGAAGAGGAAATAGCGCGGACTGAAACGGCCATCTCGGACTGCGAGACCGCTCTGGGGACGTTCGTGAGCGCGGAAGAGACGCAGCGCCAGACCGATGAACTGGGCCGCTTGCGTTCCGAAGTGGACCGCCTTATGTCAGAGTGGGAAGAAATTTCGCAGGCGATCGAGTCCAGCAACGTCGGTGCGGGGGCATAGGAATGGGATACAACGCCTCGCTGGATTTCCAGCGTACCGGTGCTTAGAATAGTGACTATGAAACGGCGATTCGCGGCTTTGGTGACGATTTCAGTGCTGCTCTTGGCCGGCGCGGTATTTGCCGGCGACAACGACGAGTTTTCGGAGCTGAAATTTGTCGTTGTAAAGGAAGAGAACGGCCGGCCCGTCCGTAACGCCAGCGTCATCCTCCATCCGGTCAACAAGGACGGGAAGCAGGAAAAAGGTGGGTTCCAACTCAAGACCGACAAGGAAGGGAAAACATCCTTCAACGGCGTGCCGTATGGCAAGCTGCGCATCCAGGTGATCGCGCAGGGACTGCAGACCTTCGGTCAGGACTACGACATCAACGCGCCACAGCAGGAGATCACCATAAAGCTCAAGCCGCCACAGGGTCAGTACAGCATTTATAAGTAGTTGCTCACCGCCCGATCGGATTCAAGGGCCCTGCCGTTCATCGGCAGGGCCTTTTTGCGTAAGCTCGAAAACGTTGCAGAAGCTCAGTCGGCCACTGCCGAGAACGTTCGGCGTAATTCCCGGCGCAATATCTTGCCCGAAGGCGTATGTGGTATCGCCGGAACGAAGTGGACCTCGCGAGGTTGCTTGTGGTGGGCCAGGCGCTCCGCCACAAAACCGGCCAGTTCGACTTTGAGTTTCTCCGATTCAGAATAATTCGGGTCCAGCACCACGAAGGCTGCAGGGATTTCGCCGCAACAGTGTCGGGCTTGCCGACGACGCCGCAATCCCGCACCGCCGGATGCTCCAGTAGCACCGACTCGATTTCCGCCGGAGCGACGGAGAATCCTTTGTACTTGATCATCTCCTTGCGGCGATCCACGACGTAATAGAGGCCGTACTCGTCGCGCCGAACGACGTCGCCCGACCAGTACCACCCGTCGCGCAACGCCGCCGCCGTTGCCGCGGGCGACTTCCAGTAGCCAATCATGAACTGCGGTCCGCGCATTACGAGTTCGCCGGCCTCATCCGCCCGCGCATCGTCGCCCTGGTCGTTCAGCACTTTGCAGTCGGTCTGCGCCACCGGCCAGCCAATGGATTCTGGCCGGTAGGGGCCCTCTTCAAGACAGCCAACGTGAGTGACGGGAGAAGCCTCCGTCATGCCATAGCCCTGCCGTATCCGTATGCCGGTCAGATCGGTGAAGCGATGCGCCAGTTCGGGAGCGAGCGGTGCTGCTCCACACTTCACCCAGCGGACGGCGTGATCGCGCGGGAACAAGCCTTTTTCGGCGGCAACGCAGAACGCGCTCAGCATCGGCGGAACTACCGGGAGCATGGTTACGCCGAACTGAATGATCGTCTTCAGCACCTCAGCCGTGTCAAAACGGGGGACGAGAACCAGTGTCGCTCCGCGCACCAGCACGGGATTGAGCACAACATTCAATCCGTAGATGTGGTAGAGCGGCAGAACGCACATGACGATCTCGTCCGCGGCAAACACCGGTTTTTCGGGATCGCCGAGCAACTGGAACACGTTTGCCACGAGGTTGTGATGTGAGAGCATCACGCCCTTGGGTAATCCCGTCGTGCCGCTGGAATAGGGAAGTGCCGCAAGGGTTTCATTCGATGCGGCGGTCGTCGGCGGCAGAGGGGCCGCGTTGGAGTGCAGCACGCTTGAAAAGCGCTCACATGAAGGCGCATCAGTGCGCACGGAGTAGACTCGGCGAAGAGAAGGCATGCCGGACAGGTTCATTCCGGAAACCAGCGTTCCGTCCGTGATGAGCGCCACAGCCTCGGAGTTCTCGATCTGGTAACGGACTTCGCGTTCGCGGTAACTTGGGTTTAACGGCGTGGGAATAGCACCCGCAAGTGTGGCAGCATGATAGGCGACGGCGTACTCCCACCAGTTGGGCAGATAGATCCCGACCACCTCGCCCGGACGTATGCCGCTACCCACCAGCCCTCGCGCGGCGTCCTCGACGAGAGTGGCGTATTCGGCATAGGTAAAGCACCTCGGAGCCGGACCCGAGGTGTCGATGACTGCGACCTTTTCGGGCGAGCGACGGCAGGATTCCAGGATCGCATCATGAACAAAGACGCTCGCGGGGTCCGCATACATCTTCCGCTGCATAAGGACGTGAGTTGCTTCTGGCGCCGGCGTAGTTGCCTGCGTGGGACTTGCTGGGCGAGCGTTACCGCTGTCCCCACTTCAGCTTGGTACGGAGCACGTCGAAGAAGCTCTGGCGCATTCTCAGCAGCTTGACGCGGTGTTCTGCCTTGCGGCAGACGACGATGTCGCCATCGGTAATGGGCACGCCTACTTGCCCGTCGATGCTGAGGAACGCCTCGCCGTCCACGTTCCGCACCGCGATCTGTATGTCCGCCGTGTCACGAACCACGAGAGGACGGTGGGTAAGAGAGTGCGGGCACACCGGCGTGATGACGAAGGCGTCCACCGAAGGGGTCAGAATTGGACCGCCCGCAGCAAGTGAGTAGGCGGTGGATCCGGTCGGAGTCGAGACGATCACGCCGTCAGCCTTGTAGTTGGAAACGAATATCTGATCGACGAAGAGGTCGAAATTCAGCAGGCGGGCAATGGTGCTCTTGTTTACCACCGCGTCATTCATGGCGCAGTAGGTGGCGATGCACTTGCCCTGACGCACGAGATCGCAATGAAGCATTGCCCGGGTTTCAATCGCGCAGCGGTCCTGGTCGACGGCTTCAAGCGTGTCGTAAAGTTCGGCGAGCGGAACTTCCGTCAGGAAACCCAGCGAACCCAGGTTGACGCCGAGAATGGGAATGCCGGCGGCAGCCACGGCGCGTGCGGCCGAAAGCAGAGTTCCGTCGCCTCCAAGCACCACAGCGAAGTCTGGCTGGCGCGACGCGATAGCCGCACGTGGCACGGTCAAATGTCCGGGGGCATAAACAGACGTCTCATCATCGACAACCACTTCGTACCCGTGAGCGCCGAACCACCGAATCAGTTCTGGAGCAACGTTGTAGAGTTCCGGTTTCGCGGGTTTCGAGATAATCGCAGCGGTTTTGGTCATCGAGCGTCGGCTTCAGATACCAAACGCAATAATAAACGTGCTCAGCGGAACGAAGTGACATTTTCTTGAGCAGGAGTTCAAGCGAAACGCGCGTACAACAAAAATTCCCGGTTGCCCTCGCCGCCCAGAATGGGTGAATCAATGGTCTCGTTATGAACGGCTCCTAGCGCCTGTATGGCCTCTCGCACTTTCTCCACGGCCTGTGACTGCGCGTCAGCATCGCGCACGATTCCGCCCTTGCCAACCTTCTCCCGCCCGACTTCGAATTGCGGCTTGACCAGGACCACAGTCTCGGGCACCCGCCCTATCTCCCCAGAGCTTGAGAACGCGCTCGCGACCACAGCTGGGAGGACGAGTGTTGCGGATATGAATGAGACGTCCATGGCGATGAACGACACCCACTCCGCATCAGGATTGCCGGCGAGAGCGGAACGCAACTGCCCGACGGTAAGATGGCGTGCGTTCGTATTCTCAAGCAGGTGGACGCGCGCGTCGTTGCGCAACTTGAAATCGATCTGGCCGTAGCCGGTATCGACAGCTATGACGTGCGCCGCGCCATGTTGCAGCAGGCAATCCGTGAAACCTCCTGTCGACGTGCCAATGTCGGCGCAGGTTCGTCCTTGCACATCGATGTTCCAGTGACTCAGCGCATGGGCAAGCTTCAATCCGCCACGGCTGACGTAAGGAAGGTCTTCGCCTAGCAATCGAATTGCCGAGTCATCCGGTACGCTCGCACCAGCTTTATCGACCTTCTGCTCGTTTACCAGCACCTTTCCCGCAAGAATGAGCGCTTGCGCACGCTCGCGCGACGGCACGAGGCCGCGTTCCAGCAGAAGTTTGTCGATACGAATTTTCACGACGGCTCAGGTTACCACGGTGATGTGTGCGGATTGCCAGACTCGCTAAAGGGAAGAGAAAGGAGATTTTCAGTAGCACTAGAAAGTGTGCAAACCGTAGAAGTATGCGCGTCACGCGCACTTGACGTAGTTGCGCGCCCGTTTTCCACACGCTTTCTCACAACGCTGAGGAAAACAAGCCGTCGACGGAATGAACTTTGGGGTTGCCGACTTGCTTCTTTTCTGCTCCGCGGTGAATTTCGTTCGGGTCACTTGCCTTCGCGCGGAAAGAAAAATCACTGCGATAGAATGAAGTTCTTTCAAGGAATGCTCATGGTCCCCAGGGTCAAAGAGGAAACTACGTCCGAGGCTTCCAACTCTACAAACGCGTCGCCTTTACTTCCCACAGAAGCACTTAAAAGACTGTACGGGATGATGCTCAAATCCCGCATGGTTGCCGAATCAAGAGCACGCGGCTCGCAATCTCATTCAGGCGCCGAAGGCTTGCTGGAACTCTCCGCGGGTCTTGAAGCAACTGAAAGCGCGGGCATGCTCGACCTCGTAAAGAGAGACACGGTTGTGGCGTGCGGACGCGATTCGCTTGTTCGTCTGGCAGCTGGCGAGTCGCTCAAGTCGATCTACAGGAAACAAAAGGGCGGGCGACGAATTGCGAAATCAACAGGCCCAAATGGTCTAGCTCTGGACGTTATCGCGTCACCCGAAGGCTGGGATGTGCGTCTAGGTCTCGGCACGGGCGTGGCTCTGGCATATCAGTTGCAAAGGCGACGTAACGTCGTCTTGAGCATTGTGCACGCCGATTCTTCAGCCGCGGACCTTCCGCACGAATGGCTGAAGGTCGCAGCCGATCGAAAGCTGCCCATCGTCTACGTTGTTGTCGTGGAACCCTCGCAAGGCGGTCGCACCCTCACTGACCAGGTGTGGGAAGATCCCAACGTTCTCCCCACCATCGTAGTCGACGGCAACGACCCGGTCGCGGTGTACCGAGTTGCCCACGAGGCCATCGACCACGCGAGAAGCGGAGGCGGTCCGACCATCATCGAGTGCAAGACACAGAAATGGTTTGTTGCAGATGGTTCATCCGCCATTTCCTCGTCGCATGACCCCATCCAGCATCTCGAACGTTATCTGACCACTCGCGGGTTGTGGTCCGATGAGTGGAAGAACTCACTCATGCGCGAGTTTAAAAGTGAGATCAGCGAGGTCTTCGGTGACCTCCGTGAGAGGTGAGTTCACTCGAGCCCGAGGCCTCCGTCGACTGCCAGTATTTGCCCGGTGATGAAGTGGGTTGCCGTGGCGAAAAAGAGAACTGCTTCGGCGACATCGGAAGTTGCGCCCGTGCGTTTCATCGGAGTTTTGGCGGCAATTTTCTCGGCGAAAGGATCAGGACCGCTTTCGCCGCCGCTGATCATGCCCGGAGCGACGCAATTCACGGCGATCTCGGGCGCAAGGGCCTTCGCCATCGTTTGCGTCAGCATCACCACTGCTGCTTTCGACGCGCAGTAGTGCGCATGGCTGGCCCAGGGACGCAGTCCGCCCAGCGAGCCGATGTTGATGACGCGGCCTCGTCTTGCGCGCAGGCAGGGAACGGCAGCCTGGGTCATCAGAAACGGTCCGCGAGTGTTTGTCTCGAACATCCTGTCCCATTGCTCCATCGTGATCGCTTCGAAATCGACAGTTTCGTAGACGGCCGCGTTGTTTACCAGGACGTCGAGCCCGCCGAACTCCACCTGCACTTTGTGCACGATCGCCTGGACGCTTTCTGTCTTTCGCACGTCCGCAGGCAGTGCAAGAAATCGCCCCGGCCGCTGCTTGAGCGCTTCGAGCGTTCTGGCCGCTTCTTCATTCGAGCTTAGATATGTGATCGCGACATTTGCTCCGGCGTCGGCGAACGCCAGCGCGAGGGCGCGGCCTATTCTCTTGGCCGCGCCCGTTATTAGTACCGACCTGCCTTTCAAATCGTGCATGTCGCGCATTTTACGACACGCACAGCATTTGGCCTAAACAGGCGATACCGCAACACCCCGCGATGCGAACTGCCGCTGCTTTCTGCTAAACTTCGTCGCCGATGCCAGAGTTGCACGAAGTGATCGTTTACACGCGCGCACGATGTCACCTCTGTGAAACCGTGAAGGAAACATTGACGCGATTGCAAACCCGCGCGAATTTTCGCTGGCGAGAGGTTGACATCGACGCCGATGCGGACCTGTGTCGTCGCTTTACGGACGAGGTGCCGGTCGTGTTCATTGACGGAAGGAAAGCTTTTAAATACCACATGGACGAAGTGGAATTCCTGCGCAGAGTCGCGTAAACGAACGCTGCCATAGATGCTGTTTGGTTCACTTGAGTAGCACTGAGGCGGAACATGAACAAAAGTTTTCTGATTGCCCTGGCTGTAGTCTCTGTCTTGCCGATCCTGCTCAGCCATGCGCGCTCGCAGACACGACCGGCTGCCGATCTCCTGATCACCAATGCCAGGATCTGGACCGGCGATCACAGCCGCCCCCGGGCTGAGGCGCTGGCCATCATCGGCGAGCGGATCGTTGCCGTGGGCACCGTCGCGGACATAGACGGGTGGCGCGGCACCACCACGCGGGTGATCGA
>JAEZPW010000140.1 GCA_023441255.1 Acidobacteriota bacterium | reverse complement strand
CATCAGCGGCACGCAGGGCGAGCCGATGTCGGCCCTTTCTCGCGCCGCCGTAGACAATCATAAACACGCCAAAATCGAGGCCGGCGACACCGTCGTTCTGTCGTCGCGCATCATCCCCGGCAACGAGAAGTCGATCTATCGCATGATCGACCACCTCTTCCGGCGTGACGCTCATGTGATTTATGAAGACGGCTCCAAACCGCCTGTCCACGTCAGCGGACACGCCAGCCAGGAAGAACTCAAGCTCCTCATCAACCTGCTGCGTCCCAAGTACTTCATACCGATCCACGGTGAATACCGCCAGCTCAAGCTGCATTGCGAGCTCGCGGGATCGATGAAGGGTGCGGTGGGACAAGCCATGATGATGGAAAGCGGTGATGTCATCGAGTTCGACGGCATCTCCGCCCGAAAGGTCGACCGCGTTAACGTGGGCCGCATCTGCATCGATTCCGGATCGCTGGGCGAGGTCGTCGAAGATCTCATCATCAAAGACCGGCGCGCCCTGAGCGAGGACGGGTTCGTCCTGCCCATCATCGCCATCAACAAACTCACCGGCCGCGTTGAACGCATTCCCGAGATCGTCACCCGCGGATTTGCCGGCTTCGGCGAAAACGGATTCATGACCGAGGCCCGTGACGTGGTCGCCCGCACGCTCGAAACTTCCAGCGATGAGGAGAAGGCCGACTACGCCATCATCAAGGAAAAGATCCGCCAGGACCTCAAGCGTTTCATCGTGAAGAACACGCAGCGCCGACCACTGATAATGCCCGTCATCCTCGAGATCTGACGCTTACGATTTCTCAGTCCGAGCGGAGCGAGGAACCCGTACCCGCGTATCCATGTTACGAACAACGCCTATACGGCCCAGTTAACAAACATGGATATCCGGATTTTGCGCCGCTAGGAAACTCGCTCATAGCACAGCTGTCTCGTGCACCACGTCGCCTTCCGCGAATCGCTCCAATCTCAGCACACGCGCATCGATGACATCGGTTCGCCCCGTCAGAATCAGGTCGGACACGATTTTTCCCGTTGCCGGCGCGTGCATCACGCCATGCCCGCTAAATCCATTCGCCAAAAACAGCCCTCTCACCGTCGCCACCGGCCCAAGAATGGCATGGTGATCCGGCGAGACCTCGTATAGTCCCGCCCACGCGCGCTTCGGGTTCACCGCCACATTCTCGAAACACGGCACCCGGTCTGCCGCCAGGGCCAGCACCTTCTCGATGAAACTTGGCTCAAAATCTGTTTTGTAACCGGGCGTCTCGTCCGGATCGTTCCAGGCCATCAGAAACCCCAGCGCTTCCGGGCGAAAATGAAACCCGTTTGACATGTCGATGATCATCGGTGCCGACCTCGGAAAACCGTCGAACGGTTCAGTCGGGACAAGCATTCGACGAATCGGTTGAACCGGCAGGTCCACCCCTGACATTTTCGCTACATGTGCGGCCCATGCGCCCGCCGCATTCACAACGACTCTCGTTGCAACCGCACCGCGTGTCGTCTGTACTCCCGCCACGCCCCGCTCATCCACATCAATCGCCGTCACTTCAGTGGAGCGCCAGAGCCTCACCCCGTGCTCGACTGCCCACGCGGTCAATCCGTTCATCGCACTGTAGGGATCCACAAATCCATCAGTCGCACAGAAGCTGCCGCCTACGATGTCATCCGTCCGCATCTGCGGAAACATAGCTGCTATTTCGCCGTGCGAGAGCATCCGCGCGTCCTTCACCCCCAGTGCCTTCTGCCTTTGCTGGTTCTCGCACAGATATCGCAGATGTGCATCGCTGGTCGCGCAGAACAGGTATCCTTGCGGCCGGTAATCGCATGGATATCCCAGTCGCTCCTCAAAGCTCGCGTAGAACGGGATTGAGTAAAGCGACATCTGGATATTGACCGTGGTCGAGAACTGGGCCCTCACCCCACCCATGCTCTTGCCGGTTGAGCCCTTCCCCTGGTGGCTCTCCCGCTCGATCACCAGCACGCTTGAGCACCCCGCGGCCGTCAGGTGATAAGCCACGCTGGCCCCTACAATTCCACCACCCACGATCACGACGTCTGCAGTCTCCATCTCAACCTCCACCGCTGATCCCGGTACAAGCTCAGCAATGACTTTCAGCTTCTACTCTGCTATTGTTTCAACCGCTCAACCCCATGATCACGAAACACGCACGTGCTTTTGCTCGCATCGGACTCCCTGTCGTACTCATCGTTGCATTCGCCACTGCTGCACCGCTTGGTTTGCGATATCTGCGCGCCGCTGCCCTGTTACAGCGCATCGCCGACGGTCGAGGCGACGGTCTGCTGGCTGATTTCGATCGACATGCCGTCGACGAATCCACCACCACCATTCAGGGCGAGCAGGGGCCCGTTGCCGCACGTCTTTATACCCCGCGCGGCGTCTACGATGCACCGGGCATGGTCATCGTACACGGCGTTCACCACCTTGGCCTTAACGAGCCGCGTCTTATGGCGTTTGCGCGCGCTATCGCCGCAAGCGGGATCGTAGTCCTTACTCCCGAAGTCAGCGACATTGCCGATTACCGCATAACGGCCGCTTCGATCAACACCATTGGCGCCTCTGCGAGAGCACTGCATGACCAACTCGGCGACAGGAAAGTTGGAGTCCTCGGACTAAGCTTCTCCGGCGGTCTGTCCCTGCTTGCCGCGGCAGACGACCGCTACTCTAGCGACATCGCCTTCGTCCTCTCCATCGGCGGCCACGACGACCTCGCACGTGTTTGCGAGTTCTTCGCTACCGATCGCATTCCTCATCCGGACGGTTCCATCGAGACCTTCACAGCTCACGAATACGGAGCGCTCGTCCTGGTATATTCACGCCCGGAGGAGTTCTTCTCACCGCAAGACCTTCCTGCCGCCCGTGATGCTATTCGCGCTCAACTGTGGGAGCAACCTGACCAGTGCAAGTCTGCCGCCGCTCGACTCAGTCCCGCAGGACGCTCCCGCATGGAGTTGCTCATCACCCACAAGAAAGATGCACTTTCTGAGCAACTCATGCACTCGGTCCGCGACCACGCCTCGGAAATGTCGCGCGTCTCGCCTCATGGCAACCTGTCCGGCCTGCATGTCCCCGTGCTCGTGCTCCACGGCGTTGGTGATGCCGTTATTCCCACTTCTGAGGCGCTCTGGCTCGAGCAGGACGTGCCCAAGCCCTGGCTTCGTGCGGCACTCATCACTCCAGTTCTCAGCCACGTGGACGTAGGCAAAGGGTCGGCAGCCATGGCCAAGTTCGATCTAATGCGCTTTATCGCTGCGATGCTTGAGGAGACTGAAGCGAACGCCGGATGACGCCCCTGCGGTAAGCTTTCAATATACCTGCGTGAACTCGAGGAGGCCTTTCTTGGTAACGCTTGACGACATAAAGTCGGCGCAGTCCCGTCTCAGCGGCATCGCCACTCGCACACCACTCATCCGCTATCATCACGGTACCGACAAGCGTCAGCTCTGGTTTAAACCAGAAAGCCTTCAGCCGATCGGCTCTTTCAAGCTGCGTGGCGCGTACAACAAAATCGCTTCTCTCGCCGACGACGAACGCTCGCGCGGCGTCATCACCTATTCGAGCGGCAACCACGCCCAGGGGGTCGCCTACGCTGCGCGCGCCATGGGTGTGAAGTCGGTCATCGTCATGCCCAGCAACGCACCTCGCATCAAGGTCGACAGCACCGCCGCCCACGGCGCCGAGATTGTGTTCGTCGGCCCCGGCAGCCATGAACGTCGCGCCAAGGCTGAAGAACTCGCAGCCGAACATGGCTACGTTGTCGTTCCGCCCTATAACGACGAAAAGATCATCGCCGGAGCTGCAACGGTCGGTGTGGAGATTTCGGAAGACCTGCCTGATGTTGAAGTGGTGCTCGTCCCAATAGGCGGCGGCGGGCTCATCAGCGGCACGGCAACCGCGCTTAAACTGCTCAACCCCAAGGTCAAGGTCATAGGCGTCGAACCCGAGCTTGCTGCCGACGCTCAGGCCAGCATCCGTTCCGGACACATCGTCGAATACTCTGCCGAGCAGGTTTCGCGCACGCTCGCCGACGGCCTACGTACACAGTCCGTAGGTCCCATCAACTTTGAACACATTCGCACCTACGTGGACAACATCGTCACTGTTACCGAGGCCGAGATCCGCGAAGCTATGCGCCAGATAGTACTCAACGCAAAACTGGTTGCAGAACCCAGCGGAGCCGTCACCTTGGCTGCGTTCCTGTTCCATGCCACCGAGTTGCCGCCCGCCACGCGCCATGTCTGCGTAATCAGTGGCGGCAATGTTGACCCGGTGCTGCTGGCTCAGGTCATCGCAACTTAGGACGCAAACTTCACCCAGTCGCCATCGCAACAAAAATCGGTCGTTCGCGTTATCCTTACTTCAGGGTCTCAGCTCACCTGGAGGCCGCAACAGTCACAATGAGAGAAATCTTCTGCGCCGTCCTCTTAAGTCTTCTGGTTGCCGGTTCCGCACTCGCCGAGGTGGAACGGGGCGTCACCATTCAACCGACGAACATCTACATTTCGCCCGACTCCGCTTCCGCCAAACTCGCCACCATGGAACGTGGCCACGAAATCGTCGTGCTTGAGAGAAGCGGCAACTGGATTCATGCCCAGGCTGAAGTCACCGGACTGCCGCTCCTGATGGCCGAGAACGACGAAGGTCCCGAAGGTCGCACCGTGTCTGGCTGGATGCTGGATAAAGGCGTGGTGCGCGCCAACACACCCCGGGGCGATGCCGTCCTGTTCGGCGAAGCCGCCGACTCCGAGGCTGAAGCCAGCCGCCGCCACGGACGTCGCGACGCCGCCCAGGAGGCCCTGCGCCTGTACCTCTTCACGGAAGAGATGTTCCCCAAGTCCCCACTTGCCGGCGAGGCTCTCTACCGCGGCGCGGACATCCGCTGGCAACTCCAGAAGGCCGATGTCATGTCGCGCCCTTCTGCCCGCGAACGTGACCCCTACATGCGTCAGGGCATGGAAGAAGAGCTCATGAAGAAGGTCATCAAGCGGTATCCCGGCACCAAGTGGGCCGACCTTGCAGCCTTCGCCCTCATCGACAATAAGCTTTGTGGCGACTGGAAAGGCGAATCCAAGTGCCCGGAAAAAGAGTCGGACATTTACGAGAAGTACGCCGCCGAACACCCCCAATCGCCGGCGGCGCCGGAAGCCCTTTATCAGGCTGCCTACCGTCAATCCGCCCTCATCGAGATCTACAAGACCGAGAAAAACGATAAGAAATCCCAAGGGGCCAAATCACAGGCCATCAGCATCGCCCAGAACGTGACCAACAAATACCCGAACGCAGTCGACTGGACCACCCGTGCCCAGCGTCTCCTGTTCATGATCGACCAGGGCGTGCCAACTTACGGAATCGTCACGTCCAGCGACTCAGGCCCTGGAGGCCCCGACAGCCGTCCGTAAAGCATCTACTACGCACGGCCTCTGAGCGCAGCAAACGGATCTGTGCATTTACCCGCGGCGGCAGGACTGCTGACTGCAAAGCCTCATCACCGGAGGAGTTTTGAACGTTTACGTACTTTCTGTCCTGCTCGGCATCATTGAGGGACTGACCGAGTTTCTTCCCGTTAGCTCCACGGCCCATCTGCGCATTGCTGAAGAGTTGCTCGGCCGCTACACGCATGCCAATATCAGCCTCGCCGACCCGTACTGGAAGATGTACACGATCGTCATCCAACTGGGCGCGATCCTCTCCCTCTTAGCCTACTTCTGGAAGCGTATTGTCGAATTCCTGACAACATTCCCGCAGGGCCGGAACGGGACCAAGTCGGTTCTGACTCACCCTCTTTCGCTTACCTTGATTGCGTTCGTCGTGACTGCCATCCCTTCACTGCTGCTGTCCAAACTCATCGGCAAGAATCTGGAAAGCCTGCTCGTTATGGGCTTGGCCCTGCTCATCGGCGGCGTAGTAATGTGGGTGGTCGACGCGATCTACGGCGGCTCAAGCGAGACCGAAATCGCGGTCAAGGGAGCAGCGGCAGACGGCGGAACCAGCGTCGCACCGGTTCGGCGATTTAGGAATTCGACCGCTCACGTCGAAGATATGTCGCTTGCACAGGCGGTTTGGATCGGGGCCTGGCAGATAGCCTCCGCCGTGTTCCCCGGCACCTCCCGCTCGATGGCGACCATTGCGGCAGGTCAAACCGCTGGAATGACGCGTGCTGCCGCGCTTGAGTTTTCCTTCCTGCTCTCCATTCCGACCATGATGGCCGCGACCGGCTACGAACTGCTCAAGTCTGTGCTGCACAAAGGCGGCAGCGTCGGCGCCGCTCCAGCTAACATTGAGCAGTGGATCGTCCTTGCCATCGGCTTCGTTGTTTCGTTCATCGTGGCCTATGGTGTCGTTGCCTGGTTCATGCAATACGTTCGGAGGCGCGGGTTCGTGCCGTTCGCCATATACCGCATCGCCCTCGGCGCGGTTGTGCTGATCTGGCTGGCTAGACTCTGAGTCCGCCGCTTGCGGGGTCGGCGCTCATCCGTAGCGCCGGCGTCTCGCCGCGGGTTCGTTTGCACAAGAGCTGGCCCAGACACCCACAGCGACGGCCGTCCCGCGCCTTTCAACCTTTACTTTCGGTCATTCCGTCCTGAACCTTCCGTAATACCCACATTCCCATTGTTTCGTCCCGATTTTTTGGCATAATCGAGGTTGCTCTGGCGTACTGCGCGCAAATCACCCGGGACTATGTCTCCCCGGACGCGTGTGTCCGGTCGCGACAGCCGCCGAGGTGGTTTGCGATACGCCAATGAAGTATTTTTCCGCCGCTTTCACTCCGACGAAGAACCGCCGGCTCAATGAGCTGATCGGCTTTCTCATCTTCGTCACCGCGATCCTCCTTCTCCTCTCGCTTGTTTCCTATTCGCCGCTCGACCCGTCGTTGAACACCGCCGCGCCGGGCGCCGACGTCCGATCGCCACATAACTGGATCGGAGTCGTCGGTGCCACCGCCGCCGATCTTCTCTTCCAGTCCTTTGGCGTCTCCGCCTTTCTGCTGACGGCTCTGCTAGGTCTGCTCTCGATCCGCTGGTTCTTTTCCCGCAAAGTGGACTATCCCGGAGCCAAGGCGATCGGTGCTGTTTGTTTGCTGATCTTCGTACCCGCCTTGCTTTCGCTGCTTCCGTGGTCCCTGCGGTGGTTGCACGCCGTACCAATCGAGGGACTGGTCGGCCGTCTTACCGGTAACTTCCTCATCCATTACTTGAATGTCATCGGCGCATACATTGTTTGCGCGGCGCTTATCTCCATTGCGCTCTACCTCTCGACCGCGTTTTCCTTCGGCGCACTGCGGCTCTGGTTCATGACACGCTTCAGCTTCCTCTTTGCGCTCTGGAACAAGTTCACCGACTGGCGCGACGCCCGCGCAAAGGCTGCCGCACAAAAGGAGCTGGAGAAAAAACGCGCTACCCGCCAGCAGCCGCTCGTCGATGCGCAGCTGATTCCCAAGCGCCAGCAAACAGCTGTACCGCAACCTGCCGTCACCGCTCCGCAGGCCCCGGTCAAAACCGGCATAGAGCGCGAAGCAGAAGACGAGGGTCAACTGCCTTCCCCGCCCGCTCCCCAGAGTCTGATGGAACAGCCTCCGTTCGAGCCCACAGACGGTCCGGAAACCGACATCTCCATCGGACACCGCGCGGACGAGAAGCAAAAAGCTAAGACCACCATGCCGAAGATGGCCGGCAGCTGGAGATATCCCTCCAGCGCGTTGCTTGCCCGACCCGACGACCACGGCGCCATCAACGAACAGGAACTTCGCGAAACGGCAGACCTGCTCGTCTCCAAATGCGCCGAGTTCGGCGTCACCGGACAGGTCACCCAGATCAACCCCGGTCCGGTCGTCACCACCTTCGAGTTCAAGCCGGACGCCGGCATCAAGTACAGCCGCATCGTCGGCCTTCAGCAGGATCTCTGCCTCGGTCTTCGTGCCGAAAGCATTCTCATCGAGCGCATGCCGGGCAAGCCGACGGTCGGCATTCAAGTTCCGAACCACGAACGCGAGGTCATCCGCCTGCGCGAGGTGATAGAAGCCGGTGAGTTCACTGGCTCAAAGTCGCGACTCACGATGGCCATGGGCAAGGACATAAATGGCCGCATTACGGTCGCCGACCTCGCCACCATGCCTCACCTCCTGATCGCCGGTTCCACTGGTTCGGGCAAGAGCGTCGCCATCAACGCGTTCATCATGTCGCTGCTCTATAAAGCCACGCCCGACCAGGTCCGCCTCATTCTCGTAGACCCCAAGCGCGTGGAACTCGGTGTCTACGATGGCGTTCCCCATCTTTACGTCCCGATCATCACCGAGCCCAAGCTGGCCGCCAACGCCCTTCGCAATGCAGTTCGCGAGATGGAACGTCGCCTGAAGCTCCTTGCCGAGAAGGGCGTGCGCAATATCGAGCAGTACAACCGCCTCTTCGACGACACGCCCAGTCTCTTCGACGAAAATGGCGACGAAGAACGCCCAATCCCCTACATCGTCATCATCATCGACGAGTTGGCCGACTTGATGATGATCGACCAGAACAACGTGGAAGAGTCCATCACGCGACTTGCACAGATGGCCCGCGCCGTGGGCATCCACCTTGTGCTGGCCACGCAACGTCCGTCCGTTGACGTAATCACCGGCCTTATCAAGGCCAACTTCCCTGCCCGTATCTCGTTCCGTGTCTCGACCAAAGTCGATTCGCGCACCATCCTCGACGGCAACGGTGCCGAAGCGCTCCTGGGCCGCGGCGATATGCTCTATCTGCCGTCAGGCTCAGCGCGCCTCATCCGCCTTCACGCGCCATTCGTTGCCGAGAAAGAGATCGCAGCCGCCGTAGAGTTCTGGAAAGGTCAGGCGCTTGCCCAGTACGAACAGGGATTCCTGGAGGGGCCCAAGGAGGAAGGCAGCCGCGCTGCCGCGAACGGCAATTCCGCCGATGGGGGCGATTTTGAGGACGGCGAGGACGACGAACTTTATCAGGACGCAGTGAAGCTTGTACTCGAGTTCGGCAAAGCCAGCACGTCCCTTCTGCAGCGCCGTCTCCGCATCGGGTATGGGCGTGCCGCTCACCTCATCGACCTGATGGAGAAGGACGGCATAGTCGGACCCGCTGACGGCCCCAAGCCCCGTGAAGTCCTCAAGCGCCCAGACTGGCTCAGCGAAGTCGAAGAACCGTACCGCTGAACATAAGTTTGTCCTCCGCGGACGCGCGCTTGCGCCTTACGGCCGATGGCTCAAATCTCTAAGCTCGAAACACCCGTCTTTGCTCCGGCGATGAAGCTTACTTGCCTTCCCCCTGAGCAACGTTTGCCCTAAGCCCACGCAGCGCGACTGCGCCCAATCCGAGCACCGAAGCCACCAGCGCCACCCACAGCACCCAAATGTGGCGCTCGGTCCACGGCCTTCGGTCCGGACGACCCTTGTACTCCGGATTCGCCATGCCCGGCCCCAGCGTCGCCGCGTCAGCGTCGGGATCAGCCCGGAACAGCTTGGCATAGTCGTAAACCGGTGCGCCGAGCGCCTCATCGCCGTAGTAGAGGCGCACGCCTGCTGTCCCAGCCGCACCCGGTTCGAAGTAGATACGCCGCTCGTGGGTCAGCGGTTGCACGGCCTGCAACTTCAGAGGGGCATCATCGCCGTTGTCGATCTCAACCCTGAACGCCTCGGCACTCCTGTTCAGGTCAACCTCGGTCGAGTCAGACTCTATGAACTTCCCTTCGCGTTCCAGGCGTATGCGCCCGATATCCGCATCGGCGATCAGCAACTCTGACATTCCTTGCGTCCGTTCCGAGTCGCTGGCGTGAATCTCGTAAATGGTCACGTGCCGTCGAAAGTTCGTCTGCGCCGGGTCGATGACGAAGCGAAGCCGCTCCACGGGAGCCTTCGTCAGTTCTCGCCACTGCACGACGGTTTTCCCGGCTTGCTGCCATATCTTCGGTTCCAGGGTCGCAAGGTCCGACCACCTAGCCTTCTGCCGCGATGTCAGGGCTACCCATGCGCCCAGGACTTGCTCCGGCCTTAGTTCCGGGACCGTCACTCGCAAAAAGCTGAACCGTGCTGTTGGCAAAGCGATCACCAGATTTGCGCCGAGTTTCTCCCTTGAGAAGTCGTACAGCGGATACGTTCCGAGGTCCGTCCACACGCCTCCGTGGAGGTCGTCGGTTCCTTCCACGCTCGCCCGTGTGACGAAATCACGCGCGTCGCCACTCAATTGCAATCTGACCCGGTCGTACTCCGCATCAAGACCTGGTTCGTCGTAGTTCGCGTCGAGACCTGGTTCGATGACAAACTGCACGCCTTTCTCGGTCCTTCCCAGGTTGAGGATGGCGACTTTCTTTTCGTTATTCGCACTAGTCGCTCCGCGCTCCACAATCAAGGCGTACGGCACCTCTTTCGTCCCTGAATACAGTCGCACATCGCCCAGGTCGCTGCGCGCGTTCATCCACAATTCGCCGTCCACCACCGCATAATTCTGCCGTTCACGGGATCCCACCTTTACCTCGCGCATTTTCGCAAAATAAGGTATTCCCGCCTGCACGGGTGCTGCTGCCTGGATAAGCAGCAAAACACAAGTTGCCGTGAGCGTTCTCATGCCGGCGCCGAGTCCTCCTTCGTGTCTGACCGGTCACGGTGTGAGCCCGACAGCTTAAGCC
>JAEZPW010000387.1 GCA_023441255.1 Acidobacteriota bacterium | reverse complement strand
GCCTGATTCAGGGCGTCGTGTTCAAGAAGGACGTCAGCCCTGAGTTGTTCGACACCATCAAGAACCTGACGCAGGAATCGTCGGTGGTCGTGACCGGGAATGTCCGAGCCGACAAGCGCGCGCCCGGCGGATACGAGATGGACGTACGGGACGCGCAGGTCGTGCAGGCTGTCCCCGTTGATGAGCCTTACCCGATCACGCCTAAGGAGCACGGGGTCGACTTCCTGATGGAGCACCGCCACCTGTGGTTGCGTTCGCAGCGGCAGGCGGCGATCCTTCGCGTGCGCTCCGAGATCGAGAGGGCGATGCATGACTTTTTCGACTCGCGCGACTTCATCCGTACCGATCCGCCGATCTTGACGCCAGCCGCTTGCGAGGGCACGAGCACGCTGTTCCCGGTGGAGTATTTCGACGAGCAGGCTTATCTGACTCAGTCCGGACAGCTCTACATCGAAGCTACGGCCATGGCTCTGGGCAAAGTTTATTCGTTCGGACCGACGTTCCGAGCCGAGAAGTCGAAGACGCGACGGCACCTGACCGAGTTCTGGATGGTCGAGCCTGAAGTAGCCTACGCCGAGTTGGACGACATCATGAAGCTGGCTGAGGATTTCATCAGCCACATCGTGCAGCGAGTGCTGGAGAAGCGGCGGCAGGACCTCGAAGTGCTCGAACGCGATATCTCGAAGCTGGAGAACATCAAGGCGCCGTTCCCGCGACTGAGCTACGACGAGGCCGTGAAGATGCTGCAGGAAGGCCACGCCAAGGGCGAACTCGAATCGCGCTTCGAATGGGGCGGCGATTTCGGATCTCCTGACGAGACGTACATCTCGTCGAAGTTCGACCGGCCCGTGATGGTGCATCGGTATCCGACAGAAGTGAAGGCGTTTTACATGGAACCCGATCCGCAGAACCCGAAGGTAGCTTTATGCGTGGACGTGCTCGCGCCCGAAGGCTACGGCGAGATCATCGGCGGCTCGCAGCGTATCGGCTCCTACGAGCTGCTGCTGAAGCGCATCAAGGAACACGACCTGCCGATCGAGGCCTTCAAGTGGTATCTCGACCTGCGCAAGTACGGCGGCGTGCCGCACTCCGGGTTCGGCATGGGAATCGAGCGCGCCGTGGCCTGGATCTGCGGCCTCGAGCACGTGCGGGAAACCATACCCTTCGCGCGCATGCTGTATCGACTTTATCCGTAAACGACTTTCGCGCGGGTTGCAGTCGTGTGTAGCGCCGGGTCTCCCAGCCCGCGCGCCGCGTGGTGAACAGACTGCCTGTCCGCCGGAGTGCAGCGTGGGGCTGCATTTCTGCGTCTAACCCAAGTTGCTGTCATTGACACTAACGTACGCCGGGTCAGAGACCCGGCGCTACACAAGCGCGCTTGCGACAGGTTTCTCTATCTATCAACGACATTTCGAAGGATCTATGAACGACATTTCGAAGGCGACGCCGACACCGCTCGCCCCGGTTCATCCAGTACCGCATCTGCATATCGTTCCACGAAAAATCCGGATCATCGGCGTGCCGCTCGACCTTGGGCAGGAGCGCCGAGGGGTCGACATGGGACCCTCAGCGGTCCGCGTAGCCGGGCTTGAGGCGCGCCTGGAAGCGCTGGGCCACAAGGTGGAGGATGGCGGCAACGCGCCTGTTTTTCTGGCGGAACAGAAGCAGTTCGGCGACCATACGGCAAAATACCTTAAAGAGATCACGATGACCTGCACCAAGACGGCGGAGATGGTGCTGCAGGCCCTTGAGAACGACGAAATCCCGATCAGCATAGGCGGCGACCACTCAATGGCCGTCGGGACGGTCAGCGGAGTCAGCGAATTCTATCGCCGTCGCAACCAGCGCCTGGGGTTGATCTGGCTCGACGCCCACAGCGATATCAATACGCCCGAGACCTCACCCAGCGGCAATGTCCACGGAATGCCGCTGGCGGCACTCATGGGACTAGGCCCGGCGGAGCTGGGCGATATCTTCGGGTTCTCGCCGAAGATCGCACCGGAAAACTGCGTTCTGGTGGGCATACGCGACGTAGACCAGCATGAAGTCGCCAACATTCGCCGCGCCGGAGTGGAAGTATTCACGATGCGCGACATCGACGAGCGCGGGATGCGTACGGTGATGGAAGAAGCCCTGCGGCTGGCGGGACGCGGCACGGCCGGGTACCACATTTCGCTCGACATGGACTGGATCGATCCGGAAGATGCACCCGGCGTGGGCACGCCCGTACGCGGTGGCGCGACCTACCGCGAAGCACATCTCGCGATGGAGATCATCGCCGACCATGGCCGAACCACCAGTTTCGACATAGTCGAAGTGAATCCGGTCATTGACGAAAAGAACCGCACTGCCGACCTCGCCTGCGAACTCACCGCAAGTCTATTCGGGAAGAAGATCCTTTAGCGGCGGATTGGCACGGATCTACACGGATTCAGCTCTGGCAGCGATCGAGGCGCGCAGTAAGGGGTGCGACGGGCGGAGCGTCGCGTTGGCAGCTTAAGCGGCCTGGCGCTCATTGCTAGCCGGTCTAGTTGGGGCGGCTTCAGTCTGTCCGGCAACAATGCGCTTCCATTCCGTCGTATCGTCAGGCTTGATCGCGACCTCCATGGTTTGGGAGCCGAAACTTATGTCATTGCGCTGCTGCACGCGATCCAGAATGCGCGTGAAAAGGAAGTTGCGCGCGCTGCGGCGTTTCTTCGGATCGACAAGGTATCGCATGGTAAGGGTGACGTAGTTTGAGTCGAAGTTGAGGTAAACCTGCGGGCGCAGTTCGAACGACGAAACCAGGAAGTAGCGTTGCATCTGCTTGATGCTCTCCTGCGCCTCATTCATGAACTCGCGCGTATAGTCTTCACCCGCGTTGCTCATGATCTCCTGAGCGGCTTTCATGTTGCTCACGTAGGTGATGGGCAGGTTGATCTCGTCCCATATGTAGGCGAAGTTGCGCGTGTAGTTGAAAACGGCGGCACCGAAAATCTGCGCGTTCGCAAACTGGATGATGCGCCCGCTGTACTGGTCGGCCTTGATCCAGTTGCCGATCTCCATCATGCGCGTGTAGAAAAAGCCGACGTCGATGACGTCACCGCTCATCTTGTTGATTTCGATGCGGTCGCCAACGGTGTAGATATGACCCGCGAATATGGCGACGCGCCCGGCCACGCTCAAGAGCGGCTCGCGTAAGGCGATTGCCAGGCCGGCACCGACGATGCCAAGAAATGTGCCGGTGCGCTGGAGCAGTCGCGCCCACAGTATGACGATGATGACGGCGGAGGCGACCAGCACAGCGGTCGAGACCATCTGGCGCTTGCGATAGTGCTCCTTGGGATCGCCACCCTGTTGGTGGACGATGTAACTGTTCAGGGCTTTGTTGATGATCCACCCGCCGAAGATGGTGATGATCGTCCCGAAGATCGCGATGGGATAAGGAAAAGCTTTCAAGACACCCATGGATTGTGGGATGCGCGCGCAACTGCGAGAGGGGCTGGCTGCAGGCGAGGGCAACCCTCGCCTTGGCACTGAAGTGCACAGGCATATCTGCCGATTATGCCTTCAATGGGTGTGCCGATACAGCAGAGTGCGGCAGTGTTGCCCGTCTCGGTGATGCCAGAGCGGCGGCGCCATGAACGCCAGTGCATGCGCACGCCCCTGCAGATCGTGCGGGTTGGCGAAGAATTGGCTGCGATCGAGGGTGTCTGTACAGACGTGAGTGCCGGCGGATTGGGGTTCAACACGCGAGCGCAACTCCGGGTCGGCGAGGTGATCGAACTCGAGTTCGTCAACGCGGATCACGGCGGGCTGACGTTCGAAGCTCGCGTGCTCTACAGGAGCGGTGAACACTACGGCGCCTACTTCCTGCGCTCCTCCTAACCCTGGGCCAGGGCTACCCTGCAAGGAGGCCGGAACTTGCGATTGCGTGCATCCAGTCGTGCACTTCACCCTTCTTAACCAAGGACCGATTCCAAACACACCGGGGGAAGTATGGGAGCCATCATTGGCTGGATTATCTTCGGCTTTATCGCCGGAGGTATCGCGAAGCTACTTATGCCGGGACGCGATCCCGGCGGCTGGATCGTCACTATCGTGCTCGGCATCGCTGGCGCGCTGGTCGGCGGCTTTATCGGGCGCGCTCTGTGGGGGAGCACTGGCGTGAACGATTGGAGCATCGGCAGTTTCGTTCTGGCAATAGCCGGTGCGATCCTGCTGCTGGTAATCTATCGACTGGTCGTCGGCAGGCGACGTGGTGATGTGAGCGACATCGGACGGCGCGCCGCGTAACGCCGTTCTGACAACTTGCGCGTGGGGTGCAGCAGAGCAAGTGTCTCTCGTTGCACCTCATCTCGACTGTTCAGACCCGCAGCTGAAGACAAACGATGTCGAAGTCGCTGCCCTTCTTCCGCCCGACATCGCGAAAAAGCCTGCACTCCGTGAAGCCGTATCTGCGGTAAAAGACTCCGTTCGCGTGTATGCGCGGGGTGCCTACCCTGCCGCTACCTGCTCGGCCTGCTCCAGCTTCCGGAAGCTGTCCTGGAATTTGTCCACGACCGGCTTCTGGTTTTCGCCTTCCACTTCCATGAGGATCGGGGGCACGTGCGGGGCGGTGCGCAACAGGCGCATGGTTTCCTTCCAGTCGATGGAGCCTTCTCCCGGGAACAAATGTTCGTCCTTTTCACCTTTGTTGTCGTGAACGTGGGTGGAACGAATGTGAGGCTTGAGGATGGCAAACGCTTCAGCAACGTTGGTCATGACGTGGGCATGACCTATATCGAAGCAGACGCCGAGGTCGTCGAGGTGCAGCGCGTGGATGAGCTCTACGATCTTGTCAGGAGTGGCGATCTCATTCGGGATATTTTCCAGCAGCACCTTGACGCCGAGCGGACGCGAGAAGGCGTGCAGGTGCTCGAGGGAGCTGAGGGCCGCCTCGAACTTGTTTTCATCGAGTTCTTCGCCGGGGGTGCCGAGATGCTGAACGAGGTACTTAAACGGAACGTGCTCGGCGACCTCGAGGGCGCGCTTGATCTCGTCCATGGAGTCGACGCGGCGGCGCTTGTCGCGGTCCACGATGTTGAGCGGTGGCGTCCCGCTGCGTCCCCAGTCGTAATCAGAGAACATGGGAGCGTGCATGGAGTTGAAAGCAACCTGGTTGTGCTTGAACCAGTTGCCCAATTCACGAACCTGCTGCCGCTCGGTGTAGTCGAAATGGGAGCGTGAGGCGAATACCTCGATCGCATCAGCGCCGGCGCTAGCCAGCTTGTCGAGCATGCCCGGATGCAGACGGTCTTTCACGAACACGTAGGTTGAGATTGCCTTGATCATCAGAATCCCAGTGCCTTTCCGTTGTTGCGCCCGTCGCTGGCGCCCAACCGTTCCCCTGTCTTCGGGTCCACCATTATGCACTCACCGTCGCCCCAATACGACTTGCGATCGATGTTGTGCCCCATGCCCTGCAGCAGCTTGATTGTATCCGGCGAAAAGCCGCGCTCAAGTCGAATTTCGTCGGGCAGCCATTGGTTGTGAAATCGCGGTGCGTTCACCGCCTCCTGAATGTTCATGCCGTAGTCCACGACCCCCATAAGGATGTTGGCGACCGTGGTGATGATGGTCGGGCCACCCGGCGAGCCAAGTACAAGGAACAGCCGATTCTTCGGGGCGCCGCCCGCTTGTGTAGAGCCGTCGTCCCCGGCAGCGGGTCCGGGTGTTGATTGTGTAGGGCTCGGTATTGTATGTGTGGCTCTCGGGGGTGTCGATTGTGTACCGGCGGGGGTTTGTCCCCG
>JAEZPW010000135.1 GCA_023441255.1 Acidobacteriota bacterium | reverse complement strand
AAGCAAAGAACGGGCAGATCCTGGAAGAGGGCATCACCGAAGCCGGCGCGATGTGTTCCTTCATCGCAGCGGGAACAGCGTACGCCAACCACGGCGTGAACACGATTCCCTTCTACATTTATTACTCGATGTTCGGTTTCCAGCGCATTGGCGATCTCATCTGGGCTGCCGGCGACCAGCGCTGCCGCGGATTCCTGATCGGCGGCACGGCAGGACGCACGACACTGGCGGGTGAGGGCCTGCAGCACCAGGACGGCCACAGCCACGTGCTCGCGCTGCCTTTGCCGAACCTGCTCGCTTACGACCCGGCGTTCGCTTATGAGATTGCCGAGATCGTGAAGGACGGCATCAAGCGCATGTACGTCGACCAGGAGCCGATCTTCTACTATCTGACGGTGACAAACGAGCAATTGCCGCAACCTGCAATGCCCGACGGCAAGGACATCGTCTCCGGCATCCTGAAGGGCATGTACCGCTTCAAGGCCTCCGAGAAGAAGGACGCCAAGTTGCGCGCGCAACTGCTCGGCAGCGGCACCATCATGTACGAGGTGCTGAAAGCCGCCGACATTCTCGAGCAGCGGTATGGAGTGGCAGCGGACGTCTGGAGCGTCACTAGTTACAAGGAACTCTACCGCGATGCCAACGATTGCGACCGCTGGAACATGCTGCACCCTGCGGACGCACCCAAAGTGCCGTATGTGACGGAGTCGCTTAAGGACACTGCCGGTCCCATTGTGGCTGCTTCCGATTACATGAAAGTCTTGCCAGAATCGATCGCCAAGTGGATGCCGCGCAAGCTTGTTGCCCTCGGTACCGACGGCTTTGGCCGCAGCGAAGGCCGTGCCTCCTTGCGCGATTTCTTTGAGGTCGATGCGAAGTTCATCGTGCTGGCCACCTTGAACGCACTCGCGCAGGAGAAGCAGATCAAGGCCGACGTGGTCCAGAAGGCGATCAAGGACTTCGGCATCAACCCGGAAAAGGCGAACCCCGCCATCAGCTAAGAACGAGAGAGGACGAACGTGGCGACAGAGTTCAAACTACCGGAACTTGGAGAGAACATCGAAGCGGGCGACCTCGTGCGCCTGATGGTTGAACCGGGCGCGGAGGTATCCGAAGGCCAGCCGGTGATGGAACTCGAGACCGACAAAGCGGTCATCGAGGTTCCATCGTCAGTCACCGGCACAGTAAAGGATGTCCAGGTAAAAGAGGGCGAGAAGATCAAGGTCGGCCAGACCGTATTCACCGTTGAAGACGGTGGGAACGGGGCAAAGCGTCCTCAGACTCAGGCGGCGCCCGCGAAGCCAGAGCGCAGCCAGGAAGAGGCGCCCGTCCCGTTCGATAACGAGCAGGATGCAGCCCGCGATGTGGCCCAAACGCTCAGGCGCGAGGAAGGCAAAACTCAACGGGAGGCATTCCCTCCTGATCAGCCCCTGCCTCAAACCGAGCCCAAGCCGGCTGGCACGCCGATGAATCCGCCGCCCCCAGGTGCAAGCGAATTCAAGCTTCCTGAACTGGGCGAGAATATCAGTGAAGGCGATCTTGTGCGCCTAATGGTCTCGCCGGGGGCGAACGTCTCTGAAGGGCAGCCTGTCATGGAGTTGGAAACTGACAAGGCCGTTGTGGAAGTTCCATCCGATGTGACCGGCGTGGTCAAACAGATCAACGTAAAAGAGGGACAGAAGGTCAAAGTCGGCCAGGTGATATTCACCCTCGAGGGCGGTGCACCGGCTGCTCCATCGAAGCCGCAAAAGCCCCAGCCGGTTGAACATGCGGATGGCGCCCACGAAGCACGCCTTGCCTTTCAAGCCGCAATCAAAGCCGAAGGCAAGCACGAGCATGAAGCTCTCCCGCCGGACCGCCCGACTCAAACGCTCCCGACATTCGAAATGCCGGAGCAATTGGCCAAGACGGCAGGCCCGGAGCATCAAGGGCCCATTCCCGCTGCTCCGAACGTGCGCAGGCTCGCGCGCGAACTCGGCGTCGACATTTACCAGGTGAACGGCACCGGCCCAGGAGGTCGAATAACCCAGGACGACGTCAAAGCCTTAGCAAAGGCAATGATCACGTCCATCCCCTCGCTGGTCGCCTCAAAGCCAGCAGCAGGAATGCTTGCCCAGCCCGAACTTCCGGACTTCGCGAAATGGGGCAAGATCGAGCGGGTATCGATGCGTGGGGTACGCCGGAAGACTGCACAGCATCTGTCGCAGGCCTGGAACACGATCCCTCACGTTACGCAGCACGACAAAGCTGACATCACGGAACTCGAGCAGTTGCGGGCGCGGTTTGCGCCGCGCGCGGAAGCTGCCGGTGGCAAGATGACGGCCACCGCCATCGCTCTGAAGGTCTGCGCATCCGCACTCAAGGTCTTTCACCAGTTCAACGCCAGCATCGACATGGTGAAAGAGGAAGTCGTGTACAAGCAGTACATCAACATCGGCGTCGCGGTTGACACCGATCGTGGACTGCTGGTGCCGGTGATTCGCGACGCGGACAAGAAGAACATCATAGAGCTCGCTGTCGAACTGGCGAACATCTCGAAGAAGTCTCGCGAGAAGAAGCTTGCGCCCGAGGACATGGAAGGCGGCACGTTCACCATCACCAACTTGGGAGGCATTGGCGGAACTGCGTTCACGCCCATCGTCAACCATCCTGAAGTAGCGATTCTCGGCATGTCGCGTTCTCGCATGGAGCCAGTGTGGATGAACGGAAAGTTCGAGCCGCGACTCATGATGCCTCTATCACTTTCCTATGATCATCGGCTGATCGATGGTGCGGACGCAGTCCGGTTCCTGCGCTGGGTTGTGGAAGCACTCGAGCAGCCGTTCCTGCTCTCTGTTCAAGGATAGAAAGACCGCAACAATGAACGACACTTCGAACATCCATGTCGCTGTGATTGGCGGCGGGCCGGGAGGCTACGCTGCCGCATTTCTTGCCGCGGACCTCGGGTTGACAGTCACCCTGATCGACCCGGAACTCAACCCCGG
This sequence comes from Acidobacteriota bacterium, assembly GCA_023441255.1. GTDB lineage: Bacteria > Acidobacteriota > Terriglobia > Terriglobales > Acidobacteriaceae > JAEZPW01. Next base: position 146 of record JAEZPW010000135.1, on the reverse strand, counting down.
CGGTGTCTGCCTCTACCGGGGTTGCATTCCGTCCAAAGCGCTTCTTCACGTCGCTAAGCTGATAGACGAGGCGCGCCACGCGAAGGCATGGGGCGTTGACTTCGGCGCACCCAACATTGACATCGACCGTCTGCGAGGCTTTAAGG
>JAEZPW010000131.1 GCA_023441255.1 Acidobacteriota bacterium | reverse complement strand
CATTCTAGGACTGTCTGTCTCCTACCCGGTAATCGTACAACGGCCGATTGAGCAGAAATTCACCTCTAACTGGCAAAGTGGAGAGGTGTGGCAAGTAAAGGTGAGGGGCGGCGACGCAGACGGGTATCTCGTTTCGAGGGAGGACTTCTCCTATATCCAAGAGCATTCAGAGCCGTGTCTGGTCGTGACAGCATCCAGCGCAAAACTCGATAAGAGCGGCAGCAGATGCGGTGGCAAAGCAAAGGCCAACTGAATAACTGTCGACATATCGCCTTATCAGTCGCTATCCAGAGTAGTGGGATACTGAGCGGGAAGGCCTTGCTACCGTCAACAATCGTGGAACTTGGCCGCGAGTCGGCGTAAAGTGCCGATCGTGAAGAGGGACATACTTTCAACTGCTTTTGTGTTCGCTTTGGTGGTTTGTGCGTCGGCACAAGCGCAGCCACACGGCAGGATCGCGGTGTCATTTTCTGTTGATGGCAAGCCTGCGAATTGTGAAGGCTTTGCGGTCAACCTGCGCCTAGACAGCCAGAGCCTCAAACCGGAATTGTCCGGTCAAGCTTTTGAAATCCCAGCGGTCTTCAAGAAGGCAACCTCTGAGTGGCGCGATGGCCAGTACGTAGACATCAGCCTGACGTGTAATGGGTATACGTTCATTTTCCCTAACCAACACCCCGCATTTGTTAGGCAGGGAGACTGGCACTTGGGTGTCGCACACCCGCTGTACGCTCTCAGTGAGTACGGATACACGCACGAGTTTGATCGCGGCGCATGGCTTGCGTATTTGATTTTTGAGGGGGAACCGGGGGTCGTGACATTCTCTTCGCAGCCCGATCCTCCTGTTGGACTGGCTGAGGCTCTTAAACAGGAGAAGCTAAATGCCTCTCCTGAACGCGCAAGAGACATCGCCTATGTCCTTTCAGTGTTCAATGTTGATTATCAGAACAACCGTGAATACCTGATTTCATTGCTGAACGGTTGTCTTTCCAGACCGAAAGAATCTCCCGAAGGAGACATTTGCAATCGCGACCTCTTGAGCTTTGTTACGAACCTTTACTGGCGGGGAGACACTGCACTGCTTTATCCGCTGCTTCGTATCGCTGACACACGAAGTGACGTTATCGGCGACATCGGCACATTCTACTCAGACCTGCTGAACCGTCGCGCAGCGATTGCTCTGGATGCAATGGAAAGCCTCCCCGTTCACAAGCAGGCGTTGATTTGCAGATTAGCGTATGAGGACGATCTGTATCTCGACTCGCCAAAACGCGAGAGGGTAGCAGCTACACTGCGAACAACAGGAACCGGATCGGCTAGGCGGTGTTTGGAAGCCGTGAGCGATACCCAACCATAAATCGGCTTATCACTCGCTATCCAGAGCAGCGCGAATGCTGAGCGGGAATCCCTGATATCGTCCAGAATCATCTCCGAAGCATAGAATCTGGATATGCGCGCACATCCACTGGTGCTGTTCGTCGCAGTAACTGTGGCTTACGCAGCCGCTCAGAATCCACATGGCCGAGTATGCACGGAATCTCAACGTCAACAAGTTGAGAAGGAAGCTGTGAAGCTCCGCACATGGGACGCGCTCTACGATTCGTATAGGAGATATCGTCACTGCGAAAATGTCGACGCAGCTGAGGGGTATAGCGAGTCAAAGGCTCGTGTCCTTGTCGACCACTGGGACACCTTGCCTCGCGTAGCGCAACTCATCAACAGAGACAATACGTTTCGGAGTTTCGTGCGTGTGGACGCAACAATGGACACTGCTGATGTCGAGAAAATAAAGCAGAACGCGACTCACAACTGCCCCGCGGGTCTGAATGCCTTATGCAGGGAGCTAATACGAACGGCCGATCAAGCCATTGAGGAAAATGCGGCAGTGCAGAAGCACTGACTCTTTGTTGGCCGTAAATCCGTTAACCGCTCAGTTCCCGTGGAACGGAGCACCCGCAGATTTCGGTGGTAGACCGGGCCACCTGCGAAGCCCTGTTTTGTTCAACAATCGTGGAACTCTGCTCTAATTCGGCGGGTAAAGTGCCGCCGTAGCAGCGGGAATACTTACCGCTTTGGTTCTCTTGGAAAGGCGCACGACCAGCACTCGGCATCAGTTCCAAAACGGCGTCCGCACTGAGGGCACTTGAATCTTGCCGACCGTATAAGCAGTGCCAAGCTGTACGTTGCGACGAGCAGCGTCCAAATTACCGTCAGACCCACGACACACGCGGCAAAGAGTTCGTGGTTCTTCAACACGGTTGCTGCCAATCCAAAAGCTAAAAACACTGGCCCTATCGCAAGCGCTCGTCCGTATTTGTCCGTGAACTGCCTTTTCCTACAAAGCTGCTGAAACCATTCGTAGTCCTGCAACGAGTGAACTCGCTGGTCTGAACTTGCTTCGCGTACCCAAATTGACGGATTTAGCTTCACTCCGCGCTTCTGGATTTCGGAGTCCAATGCGGCGGCAGCTTCAGGCACCAGATTTTCTCTATCGCCAGCAATGACGGCTAGTTGGTCATCACTTAATTGAGCGTAGTTGATTTGGAAGTCTGTTTGGCCTTGGTTCATCGGTCTGCAAAATGCTGTACTGCGTGACGCTCATAGTCAATGAGAAAGCTCGCGCCAATCACTATCCCTGTCCATAGTCGGTCGGCGCCCGTATACGGCTTTGTGGTGATGCCCGAGCGGGTGCATCTGCTGGTAAGCGAACCGGAGCGGTCTGATCTGGCACAGGCGATTAAATCGCTGAAACAGGGCGTGTCGCGGGGGTTGATCGGAGCCGACGGCCATTTCTGGCACGAACGCTATTATGACCACAACGTGCGCAACTATACGAGCTTCGTCGGTAAGCTGCGGTATGTGCACCGTAATCCCGTAAAACGTGGGTTGTGTGAAAAAGCTGAGAACTGGGAGTGGAGCAGTTTTCGCCACTATGCGACGGGGATCACAGGCGCGGTGGAGATTGAGTCTCAATGGACGGCCAGTCATCGCGAACGTGCCGGAGTCAGTTTGACCGCCCGCGAACTGCCCCGTTCAAGCCAAAAGAAGGCTTGAACGGGGCACCCGCAATTTCGGCGGTAGACCGGGCCACCTGCCGCACCGCACCCCTATGGGTGCTACGGGCTGTTTTCATCTCCTAGCATCGTTCACGCGTCACGCGCACGAGCGGCTTACGGAATCCGCAGGAAGCCGTGATTCACACCGTTCGCGTCAACGTAGAATCCGGTGATGCCGTTGCTCGGGTCGTTGCAAACAGGTGTCGTGCCCTGGCCGTTGCCCGTGCCTGCGCCCGGAACGTCGAAGGTTGTGATGGCGCCACCCGGAGTGCGCAGGAAGCCGTGGTTAGCACCGTTCGCGTCGACAAATTGTCCGGTGACAGCCCCTGGCGCGTTGATGTTCTCGGGTACGGTGCCCGGGCAGGTCACTGTTACAAAGCAACCCGATATGCCCGGGCCTGTACCCGCACCCGGAGCATCGAACGTCGTGAAATTGCCGTCACGGGTGCGCACAAAACCATGAGTGACATTGCTTGCGTCGGCGTACACTCCTTCAATGGTTCCTGCCGGGTTGATGCCGTCACTATCGGTGCCCTGGAAGGCTCCGGCGCCCGCACCCGGAGCGTCGAACATGGTGATGGCGCCATCCGCGGCGCGCAGGAAGCCGTGAAAGACATTGCTCACGTCAAGGGAAGTTCCCGCGATCATTCCCGCCGGGTTGAGGGTATCGACGCTAAACACCATCGTACCCTGGCCGCTTGCGGTCCCCGCTTCCGGGGCGTCGAATGTAGTGAACGTACCGTCCGGTGCACGCACAAATCCGTGAGACACGTTGCTTGAATCAACATCGTCTCCCGCGATCACCTGTCCCGGGTTGACGTCCTCGGCGAAAGTGCCCGTGAAGTTGCCGGTGCCTGAGCCTGGGGCGTCGAAGGTGGTGATGGTGCCGTCAAGAGCGCGCACATAGCCGTGGACTGTATTGCTTGCATCGGCAAACCAGCCTGTAATCACCCCCGCTGGGTTGATGCTGCGGACCACCGTCCCTTGGAAGGCCGCAGTACCCGCGCCTGGAGCCTTGAAGGTCGTGAAGGAACCGTCGACGGCGCGCAGGAAACCGTGAAACACATTGTTGCTATCAAGGTACTCTCCCGCGATGAGCCCCGCCGGATTGATGGCGAAGGGGATGGTGCCTTGGCCGGCGCCTGTGCCCGCCCCCGGAGCGTCGAACTTGATGATGGCGGGCGCACGAGCCCATAACGTGCAGACCGCCATCGAAAGCACGACAAGTGTACTCAGAACCTTGGGTTTCATATTCTCCTCCTGTTGTGTCGTATTTCAGAGCGTCTGTAGCGGGGACGATCTCACCCCGTTGGTAGTCCATTGCCCGGGCAAGAACGGCTCACGGTCGCGGAGAAGATCTCGATGGGGCTGAGATCGAGCGCATTGACTCAAACGTGGCGATAAGTCGCTCTCGCTCGACGTGCGAAACACACTCGCCAATCTCGCCGAATCCGCAATATGTAAAGCCCTCGTCGGAAGTGGTTCGCTCAATCGTGGGTTGCGGTGCCAGGGCAGGGAGCCCATGGAGCAAACAGTGCGATGTCGGCAACCGTGGCTGAGGTGTTTTCTGGGGCCCTCTCGATTGAAGTGGCAGCCTGTAGGGAACTGAAGCAGGACGGGAGCACCAGGGGACTACAGGCACGCCCTATTTACGGCGGATTCTATTGAGATCCAGCTCACAGTCAAGAAGAAAACGTCACGATCCCATACCCGCAGCCGCGTAAGTGGGCGGGTGGCCCGGTTCACGAGGATGAAAAGGACTGACGGTGCTCCGTTCAAGCCTGCTTTTGGCTTGAGCGGGGCAGTTAGGTAGACCGGGGCACCTGCCTGGCGCTGATACCTGATCTACGACTTCGGCTCTTTCGCCCATGCGGGAATGAGAGCGGGTCGCATATCGCCATCAACCATGATGCGGAACACGCCATCTCCTCTGTCATCGATGAAGGTTGTGTCGAATACACAGCCGGCTTCCGAATCGACTCTCCACTTATCCCCGGAGCGGTGCGCGGAGACAGGAATGAACGAATACGTGTAGGCGACCACTTTCGCATCATCTGTTTCCCAGCGGACGATCCAGGCTTTACCGAGGAATCCGCTCAAGCGCATCTGCTGCGATGGCATGCGATGACGTTTGCCGGTCAGGTTGAATTCGACTGAGGGAAACTCGGCGATGTACGGGTTTTCGTGAAGTATGATGAAAGCACTGAGGCCAGGTATTTGCGCGGCTGGCTTGTATTTCACGACGTCGTTACCAGATATACCGGGTAATCGCCAACCTTCCTCAACGTAGGCCTGATTGAGCCCGATCGGGTGGGTTCGGAACCCGCAGCCAAAAGCGACTGATGAGAACGCCAATTGGGCGATGATGGCAATCAGGATCTTTCAAATGCGCAACATCATAGTCCCTTGCACCTTTCGCCAGAAGAAGATGTGAAGAAGATCCGACGGTGCCCCACCTTCGCGCCGCAGTTCGGCGCCAAGGTGTGATTCCTGCATTCGCTCGCCGCTGGTTCCAAAACCGGAACTCTGGCCTTGATCGGAAGGCAACAGAGTGCTGCCGCGCTCTGACTTCGGCCCTATAATGCAGCCGTGTTGTCCCCCGATGTGCCCGCCTTCGCTTGCGCGTAGGGTGGGACGTTTTTGTGCGCGGGGTGACATATGACCATGACAGCCAGGACACAATCGGCGGTCCTGTTCGCGGCGGCAACCATCCTCTTCATCATCTTTTTTGTTTTCCTGCTGGCCGTTTTACCGGCACACGCGCAGGTTGCGAGGTATCCGGCGTTGGAGCATTATCCGGTGTTCGAGGGATTCCTCGGCACGTCGGTGAGCAACAATGATTTTGGCGGCGTCCGGTACGCCATGCCGGGGTGGCACATCAGTTTCGCGCTGAATCCGTCGCGCAAGGTGCGCGTGGTCGCCGACTTCGCCGGACAATATCGTCACACGAATATTCAGTCGACAACCTCAACCGACAAGGTGCGCCTGGAGGAAGATCAACTTCTCTTCGGACCGGAGTTCGTCTGGCGTAAGTCGCGAAGGGCGACGCCATTCGTGCACACGCTGGCCGGCGTGGCCGGACGGCACTACTACACTCCGAGCGGCGATCCGCTGTTTCCGCGCAACGTATTGGAAGTCGATTACGGCTTCGCAAGCGCACTGGGAGGCGGGGCGGACGTGACACTATCGCGAAGGTGGGCGTTGCGCGCCTTGCAGTTCGACTACGTGTTGACCCACCTTTCGCACCAGGAACCGCAGTACTCCGGAATACCACTGCCGACACTCGGAACGTGGCAGCACAATTATCGACTGGCCTTCGGAGTGGTGCTGCGGCTGGGCACAAGAGGAGAGGTGCAATAGCCGGGATCTTGAGACCCACATCTGTGAACACCGGGGATGTGGGGCACCAGCACGTGGTTGAGAGCTGAAGGGAGTTCCCCACGTTAGCTGCGCGAACGTGGGGCACCCGCTGGACCCGCTGCATCAGTTGAACTCGCTGCAGGCCCTCGGAAGATCGACGGCGAACGGCGTCGTGGTGGCGCTACTTCGTCGCGGCCTGGACCGTTACCGGCGGAAATACGCGGTCGGTTAGCGTGTCGCGGTGAAACGGAGCGACGTCGCGCAGTTGATACCACCCGCCCTGTCCCGGGGTCTTTGCCATGGCTGATGTTCTGGCTGCCTCGTCGGTGCCGAAGTCCTGCCACGAGTTGTAACGGGTGACGGTTATGAAGTTCCACGGGCCACCCTCGAGATGCTGCAGAACCACGATTTCCGACGGCACGGCGGGGCCACCATTGCCCGGCGCTGGAGGCGTGGAGACGGCCTTTTCGAGAGCGTCGCGCTGACCCGGCGCGGCATTGGCCACCTGCACCACGTATACGGAGCCCCCGGTCTTGCCGACCGCATCGGGCGCGATCCCCATGGCGCGCGTGAACTCAGCCCATGACGGACCGGCGGCGAGCGTGTCGCCGTGCCAGGCAAAGAGGTCGCGGGTGGCGGGGGGGATTGGCGTTCCGGTGGCTTCGACCGTCGCCTTGGTACCCATGTGTTCGATGACCATGTAATCCCACTCGTCTCCCTCCTGATGACGCAATACGAGGCGATGGTCGGGCATCGGGGCGCCGGGCAATCCCGCTTTCAGCGCGTTTTCCGCCTGCGCGGCCTTTCCCAGTGCAGTCTTGGTGAACATGACGTGATAAACGTCGGTGCGTGCGGCGGCCTGCGGCGACGATGTCTGGCCGGTTGTCTGAGCGGCGGCGCACAAACAGAGTGCGCCCAATGTGAGCACAGTGCAAAGAGTTCTCAAAGCAGCCTCCGAAAACGGATTGAAGGTGCGCGTGGACTGCGCCGCGGATGGCCCGAAGGGCGGACCATCAGGAAACGAGAGTGTCGCGAATGGTAGCACCCCGCCGCCTTCGGGGTTGTGCCATATTGGACAGAGTGACTGCAGATTTTCGTGACAGCTGTTACGAGTGCTGCCGGTCAGTTTCGGCCTGGACTGCCTGCGGAGGCAGGTGACGTGTGGGCCTTTGCTGACGCTTCCGTGTAAGCCGCCTCCACGGCCGGCGAGGCGACGTAGTTCGAGAAGAGAAGGTTCCGGATCTTGTCATCTCCGGCGATGCGCTGGCGGAACTCGTGGAGTTTGACGCTTTTGCGGGCCTGGTCCAGCGTTTCGCCGCGCGCGACGGCTGCATCCGTCTGCCGGGCGATGGAGGCGAGCATGGCCTGCATGGTGCGCAGATACGAGTCGTCGCGCAGAACTGGACCATGGCCGGGAACGATGATTGAGGCCTTCAGTGCGATGAGGTTCTGCAGCGTGACGGACCAATCGGCGATATGTGACTGGTTGCGGCCAATGAGCGGCACGGGCCAGACGACGAGGTCGCCGGAGGCCACGATGTTGTCCTGCGGCAGATAGACAACCAGGTCGCCGCTGGTGTGTCCGCGACCGAGATAGCGGATGTCGATGGTACGGTTGCCGCGGTAGAGACGCAGTTCGTCAGTGACGGTGATCGTGGGCAGGACGATCTCAGTCCTGGGCACCTCGGCGAGGTAACGATCGACAAGTTGAATATCGCTGATATACGCGGTGCGTTCTTCGGGCGTGAGCGGAGCGCCGCTGAAGCTCTTGTTCTGCGCCACCAACTCACGAATCTTCGCCACCACCAGCGGTGCGCCTTCCAGCATATGCTTGCGCGCTTCCAGTCCCTTGCCCGGCAGGTACTCGCGCGTGTTCTGGTGGGCGATGAACTCGGCCTGCGGGAACGCCTCGTGGAAGGTCTGGTTGCCCATGATGTGGTCGTCGTGCCAGTGGGTGTTGATGACGTAGCGCACCGGCTTGGAGGTTAGCTTGCGCAGGGCTGCGATCATCTCGCGCGCTTCGGAGGGGCTGTTGTTCGTATCGACCACGATCACATCGGCGTCGTTGATGATGAAGAGGCTGTTGCCGTCGCACATGAGGCCGGGCGGGTCGCGGCGGATGACGGCGTAAACGCCATCGCCGATCTTCTGGACGTCGAAGTTGGCGGGCTTGGCAGGCGGGATCGGCGACTGCCCGGTAAGGCTCCCCGCAACCAGCAGGCAGAGTGCGAGCACGAGCGTCAGCTTCATGCTGGTGGTAGACGCGGGCAAAACAGAGAGGCGAGCAGCGGGTTGCGGAACGGGATGCGCGCCGCTGACGCGGGGACGAACGGCGAGACGGGCACAGCGATGCAGGTCGATCCACTCGGCCGCGGGGTGGGAATGAGACAACTCGGGGTAGCGGGACGGCATCACCGAAGGCGACTTCAGGCCCGTGTGGGGGCTGGCCTGAGTTCAGGGCCCCATTCTTATTTCTTCAGCGCGGCTGTGACAGCAAGCCACACGGCACGCTGAACGACTTTCTACGAGTTTCTTCACGAACCACGTGACCGAACACGGGAGAACCTATGGGTCAGACCAGCAATCTCAATCCGGCAACCATCGACCAGTTCAGGACCGCCCTGCGGGGTGAGTTGATTCAGCCCGGCGACGCCAACTACGAAGCCGCTCGCAAGGTCTACAACGGCATGATAGACAAGCGCCCGCGGCTCATTGTACGGTGCGCCGATGACGCCGACGTGATCACCGCAGTCAACTTCGGGCGTGACAACAACCTGACCATCGCGGTGAGAGGGGGCGGCCACAACGCGGCCGGCCTGGGCGTGTGGGACGACGCGCTGGTGATCGACTTGTCGGCGATAAAGTATGTGCACGTAGACCCCGAGGCGCAGACGGCGCGCGTGGGCGGCGGCTGTGTGTGGGCCGACGTGGACCACGCGACTCATGCTTTCGGGCTGGCGGTGCCAACGGGCTTTATATCAACGACGGGAGTCGGCGGACTGACGCTCGGCGGCGGCATCGGATATCTGACGCGCAAACATGGGCTGACCATCGACAACCTGCTCGCGGCCGACGTGGTGCTGGCGGACGGCAGCTTTGTAACGGCGAGCGAGTTCAAGAATGAAGACCTGTTCTGGGCACTTCGCGGAGGCGGCGGCAACTTCGGCGTAGTCACCTCATTCCTTTTCCAGGCGCATCCCGTGCACACCGATTACGCCGGGCCCATGCTGTGGGAGATGGAACGTGCACCGGAAGTCATGCGCTGGTATCGAGAGTTCATCACGAAGGCGCCCGAGGACCTGAACGGATTCTTCGCCTTCCTGGTGGTACCGCCAGCGCCGCATTTCCCAGAACATCTTCACCTGAAGAAGATGTGCGGCATCGTGTGGTGCTATTCCGGTCCGCTGGACGTGGCGGAACAAGTATTCAAGCCGATACGGGACACCCTGAAACCTGCGCTCGACCTGGTTGGGCCAATGCCGCACCCGGCCGTCAACAGCATGTTCGACGGACTGTTCGTTCCCGGGCTGCAGTGGTACTGGAAGGCTGATTTCGTGAACGAGCTGAGCGACGACGCCATTGCCGTGCACATGGAACATGCGTCGGAAATACCGACGATGTTGTCCACTATGCACCTCTATCCCATAAATGGGGCCACCAGCCGCGTGGGAAAGACGAACACGCCGTGGGCCTACCGCGATGCGAATTGGGCAGAAGTGATCGTGGGTGTCGATCCGGATCCGGCAAAGAAGGAGCTGATCTCGAAGTGGGCGAGAGACTACTGGGAGGATCTGCATCCCTACTCGGCCGGCGGCGCTTACATTAACTTCATGATGGAGGAGGGCGAAGACCGTGTCCGTGCGACCTACGGCGAGCACTACGACAGGCTGGCGGCCATCAAGGCCAAGTACGATCCGCAGAACCTCTTCCACGTCAATCAGAACATTAAGCCCAAAGCCATGACCCAGGCTCGGGGAAAACAGGCAAGCTGAGCACCTTTGAGCAGCCGAACCGGGGCACCTTGCATCCTAAGTAGAAGCTGGATTCTGCTTTCGTACCAGGGTGCTCCGACTTGCTCATTCGACCGGGCTTAAACGACCGTAACAGGGCGGCACGCAGAGGCTTACTGTGCGTGCCTCTGGTTGTTGCACTGCTCACGGTCTTCCCCTTCGGCAGCCTGGCCGCTTATTCGCGGGCTTGCGCCGCACATCCGTCTCAGGAGTGTGCCTGCGAGCGCAATGGCAAGATATGCCACTGCAAGTCGCATCGTGCTGATGGTTTCTGGTCGCGCGAACAGTCTTGCGGCAAGCCACTGAACCTCGGCGCACCGGTCGCATCATCACTTGCACCGTCTTCTAACAGTTTCACTGCCCCGCTGACTGTCCGTTATCTCCGTCAGGCTTCGCCGGCGTCGACCGCCATCGAGGGCTTCGTTGCGCTGGAGCGTTCTCGCGCCCCGCCTCAGTTCGCCTGAACCTGCCACCTAGACTCTCGCTTCGCATGGAATTCGTGTGCGCGAAGCGGACCACCCATGGCGTTCATAGGAAAGGCGGACGAACAATGAGGTCCAGAATTGGTGTATTCACTGTCGCGGCGATCGCGGTGGTTCTAAGCATCAGCACGGTGTTGTGGGCGCAGTCGGATTCGGCGCAATGCAGGGAAAGCAAATGTTCCGGAACGATCTCCGGGCGCGTTCTTGACCCGCAAAAGCGGGTGGTGCCACATGCGAGCGTGGCGCTGAGCGGAGGGGACGCGAAGACCGCGATCAGCCTCGAGACGACCGATACAGGCGAGTACACCTTCCGCGACCTTCCCCCGGGTCAGTACACGCTGGAGGTATTGAACGCCGGGTTTGCCGAATGGCACGGCACCGTGAACGTTGCGCTGGCAGAGCGTGTCCGGCGCGACGTGGTGCTGCAGCTGGCGACCGTGCAGGAGACTGTCGATGTCGGCGAAAGGGAGCCGATGGTCGTGGACTCGCTGGACCTGGGCGAGGTGCGCGAGAGTTCGGCCAAGGACGTGGGCGAAGCGCTTTCGCGGCTGGACGGAGTTTCCAAAATCCGCAAGGGCGGCATCGCCAATGACGTGGTCCTGCGTGGGTTTCAGCAGAACAACGTCAACGTGGTGATCGACGGCGCGCGCATCTACGGCGCCTGTCCGGGACACATGGATCCGGCAACGCAGCACGTCGATTTCGCGGAAGTGGAACGCGTCGAAGTCATAAAGGGCGCCTTCGACGTCACCAACATGGGCAGCCTCGGCGGAACGGTGAACGTCATCAGCAAGGAAGCGGGCAACGGACTGCGGATCAAGCCGTCCTTCAGCAGCGGCTCATTCGGCTTCTATAACCCGGCGGTGACCGGCTCTTATGGTAGTGACAGGTTCAAGCTCCTGCTCGGCTATTCCTACCGCACTTCGGAGCCGTACAAAGATGGCTCGGGCCGCCGCTTCACCGACTACGTGTCTTACAACGCCACGGCCCTGAACCGCCGCGCGTTCGACATCAACACCGGGTGGTTCTCGACGTCGTTCTCGCCCACTGCGAACCAGACGGTCTCGCTGGCCTACACGCGGCAGCAGAGCGGCCTGGTGCTGTACCCGTACCTGATGATGGATTCGGACTACGACAACGCCGATCGGGCGAGCGTGAAATACATGGCAAGGAACGTCGCGCCGGGACTGAAGAGGCTGCGCGCAGAGACGTACTTCACGCAGGTGAACCACTTCATGTCCGATTCGCAGCGTGCCAGCGCCGGCACGAACCCGTGGAAGATGGCGTCGCGAGCAACTTCGCGAGCGATCGGCGGCAAGGTAGAGGCCGACGTCTCTCGTGACCTGACGTTCGGTGTCGAAAGCTATTACCGCAACTGGAACGTGCTGGGCTACATGCGCATGATGGCGACCATGATGACGAGCAACAGCGTGCCGGACGTGGACACGCGCACGCTGGGAGCCTTCGCCGACTATCGCCATTCCTTCACGGACAGATTGCGCTTGAGCGGCGGACTGCGTTTCGATCACGCCAGCATGAGCGTAACGAACCCGGACGCCACGACCGACCTCTACTACGCGTACAAGGGCACGCGCCGCACCTCGAACATGGACAACTACCCGTCCGGAAATGTCAGGCTGTCGTTCGCGGCATTTCGAGCGGGAGAAGTATTCGTGGGCGTGGGCAGCACCGCCCGAATTCCCGACGCGGAAGAGCGCTACATCAGCCGCAAGAATTCCATGGGGGACAATGTCGGCAACCCGCTGCTGCCGCCAACGCGCAATACCGAGTTCACGGCGGGCGTTAATTTGAAACGAGGCGGATCGTACATCAAGCCGGTGCTGTTCTACTCGAACCTCGACGACTACATCGTTCTGGACCGTCAGCCCCGAATAAACCTGATTACCATGCCGGGCATGACGGCGAGGTCGTATGAAAACGTGGACGCGCGGATTTATGGCGGAGAGATCTCGTACGCCGTGGCGCTGAAGAACAGCGTTTCGGTGTCGGGTGGGACCTCGTACTCGCGCGGAATAAGGGACCGGAAGCCCGAGGCGGGCGTTATAAGCACGAACCTGGCCGAGATGCCTCCTCTGCGCTCATGGGTCGCATTACGATATGTGAGGAACGCCACATTTGTTGAACTCGGCGGGATGGCAGCCGGCAGACAGGGACGCGTGGACACCGACCTGAAGGAGACCGCAACGGCCGGGTACGGCACCATGAACTTCAAACTGGGCACCAGCTACAAGAAGCTCAGCGGCATGCTCGTCGTGGATAACCTGCTCAACCGGTATTACTACGAGCACCTGTCCTATTACCGCGATCCGTACGCGTCAGGGGTGAAGGTGCCGGAGCCGGGACGTAGCTGCTTCGCGCAGGTGTCGTATACGTTTTGAGACACTGAACTGCAGAGGGCGCGGAGGAAAGCAGGAACTAGAGTTGATTAAAGAAATTTCGACTTGGGGGCAAAGGGCTGACCTCAGCGGCTAAAGCCGCATTTGACAAATTACCCTTAGCGGCACGGCTGAAGCCGTGCCCTTTCAAAGAACGCTTTTTACCGCAGGCTTCTTCGTCCCGCGAGGGACGGAACGAATTTAGCCCCGGATGAAATCCGGGGATGTCGAATATAAACTTGCAAGTGCCGGAGGCCCGGCGGAAATGTGCTTTCCGGCGTGCCTCCGGCACTTAGTCGTCTCCTCGGCTTCTACCCAGCACTGCGTGCTGGGCTAAATTCGTTTGCATGCCTCCGGCATGCACTAGCCGGGAATAGCGTGTTGAGACACGACACGTATGCATTCTGCCGCCGCAGGAATTGTGCCGGCGCAAGCAAGAATGCACCTATGCATTCTGCCGCCGCAGGCAGTTGTGCCGGCGCAAGCGAGAATGCACCTATGCATTCTGCCGCCGCAGGCAGTTGTGCTGGCGCAAGCAAGAGTGCACCTATGCATTCCGCCCGCACGCAATTGTTCTGGCGCAAGCGAGAATGCATGGGTCCTTCACCGCGCGCGTCCTTCACTGCGCGCGCTTAGGCGCTCCGTTCAGGATGACAGCCGTCAAAAATGAAACCCGGCCAATTCGACCGGGTTTCATGCCACCGTTGCGAATACGTCCGCATTGTTGTTCGGGCTCGTTACTATTCTCTTTGTTCGTCTGTGTTCTCTGCGTCTGCGGTTGAGTGTTCTACCGGAACAGTAGTGGAGTCAGCTGCGCCAGGTAGCGACGCCAGACCATCCAGGTGTGGGCGCCGGGAGTTTCAATCCAGGTGTGCTGCACGCCTTTCGTCTTGAGCCAGGCCGAGAGGTCACGGTTCGGTCTGATGAGGCCGTCTTCCGTGCCGCAAGCCATCCAGAGCAACTTGATGCGGGCGTTGTCCTTGTCGCTGAGGTTCGGGAATGCCTGCGGTAATTCCGCGCGGAAACCGCCTGCGCTGAACGCGCCAACGTAGGCGAACTTGTCCAGGTTGTTAAGTCCGGTGAGCAGGCTCTCGGCGCCGCCCATCGACAGTCCGGCAATGGCGCGGTCTTCGCGCTTCCTGGAAACCTTGTAGTCCTTCTCGACCTGCGGAATGACTTCGGTCAGCAGTGCTTGGGCGAACTTGCTGAAGTTGCGCTCGCGAAGTTCGGTGTCGCCGAAGCCGGCAATCCCTGCGTGCACGATTTCGGGCGCGCCGTAGCCGAGTGACATCACGACGATCATCGGCTTGGCTCTACCCTGCGCGATCAGGTTGTCGAGGATCACGTGCGCCTGGCCGACGATGGTCCATCCGCTGGCATCGTCGCTGAAGCCGTGCTGGAGGTAGAGGACGGGATACTTCTTCTTTCCGTCATAGCCGGCCGGAGTGTAGACGTAGAAGTCGCGCTGGTCGCCGACCACGCCGGACTTATAGAAGTGGTGGTGCAGCGCGCCGTGCGGCACGTCGGCGACATCCCAAGGCGAATCCGCGCCGGGAACACGCACCATGTTCTGCTGCCACAGGTAGTTGGTCTTCAGCCAGTAATTGGAAGGATCGAGTAGCGGAACGCCGTCGGCGATGAAGTTGTAACCGTAGATATCTGGATCGAGCGGGCCGACCGTGATGGTCCACAGACCGCCTTCTTCCTTCGTCATCGGCACCGGCATGGCACCCTCGCGAAGCAGGCTGACTTCTTTCGCGCCGGGCGCCATGAACCGGAAGGTCACCGTGCGATCCGTGCCCACCTCCGGCGACTTTATCGGCTTGAACTGCGCGGCTGCGGGAACGGCGGCCACGAAGAGACAAAGAATAAGAGCGAACGACACGATGAGCGTCGGCATGGAGGAATGCGTTGTCGGTGTCATATTGCTGTTCAGTGTACCGGACGCGAGAGGGGGAGGGTAGTCGGCAGATGGTGGATGGATGATGTGATTGCAGATTTCAGATTGCAGATTGCAGATTGCAGATTGAGCCTCAAGTGGCGCGCTGCTCGCTCCGGGGCGCCCGCCGATCTTTGAGATAGACGAAATTGCATAGCGTTGTGAAATTCCTTACGGCTCATGCCGTCATGCGCGTTGCATTACCTCGGGTCATCATCTCGAAGAAATAGGTCGTTGACCACCTGCAACCTTCTACTCTGGCGTGAGTTTCGCGATGATGCTTGTGCGCGCTCTTCGCCTGCCATGTCCTGTTGTTCTCAGTGGACGGCCAATTGCAGGTGAGTACTTCGTCGGTTTTCATATCGGGAGGAGTGTGTAATGCGAAAGACGGCTGTATTGCTGGCGATTGCCACGATCGCGGTCTTTGTGATGTTCATGGCGGCATGCGGCGGCGGCGGCAATCATCAACAGGCGCCGCAGATGGCGACCGTAAAGGTGAGCGTGAGCGATCCGCCCACCTGCGGCAGCGCACAGGGCGGCGACTACGACGCCATTTATGTGGCGATACAAGATGTGCAGATCCACACCAGCGCGACGGCAGGCGACAACGATCCCGGGTGGGTCGATCTGACGCCTAACCTCAAGGCCGGTGCTCCGATGCAGGTGAACCTGCTCGGCATTCGCGACAACCAGTGCTTCCTGGCGATGCTGAACCAGAACTCCAGTGGCCAGAACTCAGGCACTTCCATTCAGCCTGGGCAGTATCAGCAGATCCGCATCATTCTGGCGGACAACACCGCGACTGCGCCCGGAGACAAGTGTTTCGGCGCGGGCGCGAACTGCGTGATGCTGAAAGGCACGCCGCTGGGCACGGCGTATCCGCTGCTGCTTTCGAGCCAGAACCGGACGGGCATCAAGATCCCGTCGGGTCAGATCGCCGGCGGCAGTTTCGTGGTCGGGGCCGGAGAGACCAAGGACCTGAACATCGACTTCAACACCTGCGCCTCCATCGTGCGCCAGGGAAATACGTTCCGCCTGAAACCGGTGCTGCACGCGGGTGAGGCCAACCTGACTTCAAGCTCGATCAACGGCACCCTGATCGACGGCAATACCAACCAGCCCATCATCGGACAGAACATGGTCGTGCTGCTTGAGAAGAATGACGGCAGCGGCACGGACAAACTTTATATGGAAGCGAAGCCCAACAACCTTGGCCAGTTCGACTTCTGCCCCGTTACCGATCCCGGGCCGTTTGAGGTGGTCGCGGTGGCAATGGATGACAGCGGCACGAAGGCCTATTCCGCGACGGTGGTGACCGGCGTTCGACCGGGCAATGCCATCGGAAACATGAAGCTGTATCCGCAGACGGTTGATGGCGCGGTCAGCCAGGCTCCGGCGTCTATCAAAGGACTGGTCAGCACGAGCACCGGTACGGCCGGCATTAAGGAAGACGTGACCCTACGTGCACAGCAGTTGCTGAGCGTGACGCCAAATCTGACCGTGATCGTCCCGCTGGCATTGCAGTCGGCGAGCGGCCTGAACATCACCACGCTCGACGCGACTCAGTGTGCGGGTGTCAACAACGCATTCTGCACCGAGTACACCATTGCGGTTCCGGCCGCGAATGCAACGGTCGCTACTTTCGCGGCCAGCAACATCACCTAC
Source organism: Acidobacteriota bacterium (assembly GCA_023441255.1). GTDB lineage: Bacteria > Acidobacteriota > Terriglobia > Terriglobales > Acidobacteriaceae > JAEZPW01. The sequence goes on along the minus strand of JAEZPW010000131.1, from coordinate 303 downwards.
ACTCAGAACACCACGTCGCCCGTGGCCTACGCAGTGGACGCCATCGCACCGGGTTGCTCGCCTTCCGAGGCGACCAAGAGTACCGTGAGCGGCGGCGGGGCTCTGAATGTGACGGCAGGACAGACGGTCACAGCGGAAACGATTCAGTTCACCGGATGCCAGTAACCATTGTTCGCCTCTACTGCGGGCCGGCATTGCGCCGGCCCTTTTTTTGTCGAACTCGGAGGAACTGGCAATCAGGCTGCCCGGTTGGTGTGTAGCGCCGGGTTTCTGACCCGGCGAGGACGGGGCACAGCCCCGTCC
>JAEZPW010000381.1 GCA_023441255.1 Acidobacteriota bacterium | reverse complement strand
CTTTATCTCATTTGCGATCACCTGATCTGACTTCTGCGATGGCAATTGACGCATTCCGGATATGCACGCTAAAATCTGTAGTTTGCGTGTACTACCACGAGCTTGACAGGGCTGTGTGCGTCTCTTGAGACCACTGGTCCTGCGCAGGACACCCGGCGTTTGTTCGTCCCTTATGGCGTCCGGTCGGTGTGCAAGCGCAAAAATCACAAAGGCCATTCGCCTTCTGCTCCCGTCAACTTCGCGTTGCGGTGTAGCGCCGGGACTGTGCCCGGCGGCGCGGGCAGGCTGATGGCATGAGGAGATCGTATGTACGCGGTGATCCGCGCCGGGGGAAAGCAGTATCGCGTCGCACCGGGCGACGTCATTAAAGTGGAAACCATGCCGGCCGACAACGGCACCGTCGAATTCAACGACGTGCTGGCTGTCAGCAGCGAACAGGGCAAGATCGGCGCCGCCAAGGGCGAGACCCACGTGGTCGGCCAGGTTGTCGAGGAAGGCCGCGGCGATAAGATCCTCGTCTTCCATTACAAGAAGAAGAAGCAGTTCAAGAAACTGGCTGGACACCGGCAGAACTTCACCGCCGTCCGCATCACCGAGATCACCTATGACGGTGAGAAGTTCAGCGCGCCCGCTCTCCCTGAAAAGAAGGTGAAGGCCCCGAAGGCGCAGGCCGAACCGGCAGCGGAAGCCGCTCCGGCAAAGCCGAAGAAGACCGCAGCCAAGAAGGCCCCGGCCAAGAAGACGGCCGCGAAGAAGAGTTCGAAGAAATAGTTTCTGGTTTCTGGTTTCTAGTTTCTGGTTATTCGCGCACAACTGCGCGCTCCAGACGGAGGCCGGAACCCGAAACACAGCGTGACCTCCTCAGGGCGGCGTGGAACCACGAGATGTCCGGGGTTTGGCGTTAGCGTCCCAGAGTCACGCCTTGAACTAGAAACAAGAAACAAGAAACCAGAAACTGGATTTTCGCGATGGCACACAAAAAAGGATTAGGCAGCTCTCGAAACGGCCGCGACTCGAACGCGCAGCGGCTTGGCGTTAAGGCATTCGGCGGTCAGACGGTAACCGGCGGCAGCATTATCGTGCGTCAGCGCGGTACCCGCATTAAGCCCGGCGAGAACGTCGGCCGCGGCAGCGACGACACGCTCTTCGCCAAGGTCACGGGCGTGATCAAGTTCCAGGACAAGGGCCAGAAGGGCCGCTTCGTCAGCATCGAGCCGACGAACGAGCAGTAATCTGCATCGGCGCTCAGGCTGCGTCAGAAGTCGCTCAGGCTGCGTCAGAAGTGATGTGCATCTGCGCTCAGTCTGTCTCAGCAGTAATCTGCATCGGTGGCTCAGTGGGCGTCGGAAGAATTTGCAGGCAGTCGCCACTGTTTCGGCGATTGCCACCTTTTCGGTTTGTCATTCCGAGCGGAGCGAGGAACCCCTGCCCGCGCAACAATAGTTGAGGTCGGTAGATGTCCCTCGCTGCGCTCCGAATGACAGCACTCTTTCTAGCTGTGAGTGTTCGCGGTTCATCCCCCCGGAGCACTCGAAGAAACTGCGGCCGCATCTGCCGAAGCTGCGCCCTGTCCCACATGCTCCGCCTTCCACCTCATCGCCGCCGTAATGCGCGTCCTTCCGCTCGGATGATCGAAGAAGATCATTTCCTCCAGGGGTGACGGATCAAGCTTGCGGTATTCTCCCAGCATCAGGTCCACCTTGGCTTCTCCGTCGGGCTGTCCTGAGGCGTTCAGGCCGAAGATGTCGGCCTCATATTCCTGCGTGCGTATCCACGAGTTGTTCACCGGCGTCAGCACGAAGAAAAACAGCGAGGCCAGCAGCACCGCTAGGGGTAGCACGGCCGGATCGCCGATGCCCCGAATGCCCCAACGCTCACCCCAGCGCGCCAGCGACCACTTAAGCGACCAACGCAGGAACGCGAAGAAGAGCAGCGCCTCAATACCCATAAACAGCAGGCTCTTATAGATGTGGTTCAGGACGTAGTGTCCCATCTCGTGGCCCATGACGGCCTCGATTTCGGGCAGCGTACAGCGGTTTAGCAGGTTGTCATTGAGCGTGATGCGCTCGGTTCCAAGAAATCCGCTGACGTTCGCGCTCACGCGCTTACTCTGCTTTGAGGCATCCATCTGCCAGACGTCATGTGCCGGAATCCCGTTGGCGCGAGCCATGCGGAGGATGGGATCACGAACGCGCGGGTCTTCCAGCTTGGTGTACTTGTTGAACAGCGGTGCGATCCACACCGGGCCGATCAGCATGATGAACGCCAGGAACACAACCGAGCCCACCGTTCCCCAGATCCACCATGTCTTTGGCAGTTTGCGCACGATGGCGAAAATCCCGACCACGGCAACGCCGCCAAAAATGATGGCCAGCGCCAGGCCGATCATCTGCTCGCCGAACCACGGACCGAACGTCTGGTTCAGCAACCCGTATTTCCGCTCCCGGAAGAATCCCTCGTAAACCGTCATCGGGAAGCTCAGGACGCTGGTCATGACGATGAACTGAAACCAATAGACAGCGGTCTGCACCGCGCTGAACCGCGATACACGCTCGGCGAGGTTGCGCATCCGCCCCGAAAAACCAGTCGTGAGCAGGATGAGCATCACTGCGGCGCCATACACGAAGTCCAAGACCAGCAGCCAATAACCGCCTTCGAAGTAAGCATTGGAACGGGCGCGCGCTTCGGGCGGAACGCTGCTGAGATAAGCGTCGACCGCGGCCTTCACGTCGAACGCGGGCCCTGCTTGCGAGCTGGGCAAAGCTGAACTGGTGGAAGGGGCAGGCGCGGACGCCTGGGCATGAATCAGGATTGCTGCCATGAAAACGAACATTAGCGAGAACAAGGCGGCGCGACGGAACATTCGTCCTCCGTTATAAACGGGTAGCTTCGTGGCATGTTGCTCCGGTGATAGGCGGCAGTCAAGCCAGCACCGTCCTGCTCCGTCCTTCTCCCTGTCCTGTTCTGAATTGTCATTCCGAGGAGCGCAGTGACGAGGAACCCCTATGGTGGGCAATGTTCGTCGCACGAGCTATGGTTCTTTCCCGACCGCGGAATAGTCGTAATGAGTATGTCCGCGTTACGTAACCCGCGGAACGCCGCATACATTCCATATCTCTCTCGCACATCTTCCCGATTCGGTTCATATACGCGAAAAACTCTGGACGACCAGCTTGCTTTCCGCACCGCGGGTGCGATTATGGGGCACTGCCTTAGCACGCGATTGCGTGCACGGCGAACATCGCGGCCGCTCGAGCGGTTCCCCCTTCCGCGATGTCGGAGCGCTCTACTCTGACAGTCCATTGACAGGAGAACCGGAATGAAGACCATGGCAGTTCGCCTTCTGGGACTTTTGCTTGTCATCGTTTTATGCGGTGGTGCCGCGTTGGCTTGGGCACCCGGAACTCACACCTTCATCGCCTCGCAGCTCAAGCCGCGAACACCCGGATTCGTGTACCAGCAGATGTACGGTGCCGTTGCGGCCGACGTAGACGAATTCTTCACCTCGCGCCAGGACTACGCGAACTACTTTCTGGCCACGCACTATCAGCCGATGGCTGTGTGGAGCGCCGCTCAGTCCATGCCCATCCAGGACCGTGCCCTGGCGTACGGCTGGGTGAGCCACAACGAAGACTGGGGTGCCGACCACAACGCGCACATCGGCAGCTTCCTTTACGGCCCGAACAAGGGCTACGTGATCGCCAAGGCCGCCGTGCTTTGTGGAACGCTGCGCAAACAGCTGCATGCCGCCGGCATGGACGGTTTTTTGCCGATCATCACCGACATGAACTGCCACTTCATCGTCGAGTACGGCATGGACATCCTGATGACGTACCGCGACCCCAACCTCGGAGCAAAGGTCTATATGGCGGCCCTGAACCGCGACCCAGGCATCGGCCTGCTGCTGAGCTGGGCTTTCCCGATCTCGACCGCCATGGGGACCATGGGACAGGAATTCGCCTATGCGGAAATGATGCCGAACGGCTGGAACGACGTCATGAAGCAGTACGGCATGGTGCTGAGCGCACCCGTCGGTCAGCGCGTTCCGGTCATGGCGCAGTTCCTGACCGCATTAGCTGTTGAGATGGGGATTCTCCCCGAACCGGCCAACGATGCGGAAGCGGCAGCCATGACCAAGCTGATCGAACTCGCGCTGATGGATTCGATGGTGATCTGCGCGCCCGACCTGCAGATCGAGGTGAACGCCACAATCAAGCGCGTCGGCGTGGCAATGAAAGTACATGGAGTGAACTACTGACTTTTTCTTGCATCCGACTCGTCGCCCGATCTTGCCTCCTGATGCACGATGGCCTCCGCTTTATGCGGAGGCCTTTTTTCACGTGCTGGAATAAGTGCTCAGGCCGCGTGCGATTCACGCCGCGAGTTTTTCATCCAGTGCCGTCAGTTCCTGTTCGAGCAGATTGCGGTAGCGTTCGTTCGTGGTGCTGGCCAGCAACTGCGCGATGCGGTTGCGCGCCATCAACAGGAGATCGCGCTGACGTTGAGCGTCGGCTTGCGCCGGTTCCAGGTACGGCCCGGACTTGGCCTCCCTGGCGCTTTCCGCCTCCGCTAATTGCTCTTCAACCGACTTGCTTTCCCACCCGCGAGCCATGAGACTCGTCCCTAACCATTAACCTTTGCCGCCTTTTCTTCGAACTCCCTCATGCGGCGCAGGGCTTGAAACAAATCTTCGTTCGGGGGCTGCTGTCCCAGTTCGTACACTTTTGACCAGGCGATGCGGCCGTCTTTATCCACGATAAAGATGGCGCGTTCGCTGATCCCGGCGAGTGGCGGAGCTTTCCGGCGCAATACGCCGTAAGCCTCGGCTACGCCGCCGTGCGGCCAGAAGTCGCTCAGCAACGGGTAGCTAAGCCGGCCAATCTCTTTCTTCTGCCAGGCTACGTGACTGTAAGGCGAGTCCGGACTAATGCCCACGACCTGGGCATCAAGCTCGGCGAACTTGGCGGCATCCGCCTCATACGCCGGCATCTGGAGCGCTCAAACCGGACTCCAGTCAAGCACGTAGAACACCAGCACCACGTTCTTTCTGCCGCGATAGTCGCTCAACCGGAAGGGCTGACGGCGCTCGCCGACCACTCCTGGTAATTCGAAATCGGGAGCGATATCGCCCACGTTCAGGGCCGCCATTCGACCTCCGTCGTTCTCATGGAATCAAGTGGAACAGTGAGACAAGGAAAAACGGGACCACGCGCCATTCTAGCCACCGCCCCGGAATGGGGCAAGTGAAGGGACAGCTACCTCTCTGGCGCATAGGAGGCAAACGTAAGCCGACACCTGAGGCATCCTAACCCACGGCACGGCCTTCGCAAGCCTGCATCGGAGAAGCGGCATCCTGAACTGATATTGGACCCGCAACCCGGAAGGAGGATATCCCCTGCATGTTCGGTATTAAAAAATACAATTACGACCGATTCACCAAAGACCTGTTGATGAAAGATGTTGTGCTCGACAAGCTCGGCGGTCCGCGCCCGGGCGACCGTGCGCCCGATTTCGAAGGCCGTACGCTGGAGGGCGATCGGGTACGCCTGAGCGACTACGAGGGCGAGAAGAACGTGGTTCTGACGTTCGGCTCGGCAACCTGCCCCTTCACGGCCGGGTCGATTCGCGGCATCAACGAACTCTTCGAGGAGTACAACGACGAGAACACGCAGTTCCTGTTCGTGTACGTGCGCGAGGCGCATCCGGGCGAGAGGCTGGGACCGCACCGTTCGATGAAGGATAAGATCCGCGCCGCGGAAACTTTCCGCGACGAAGATGAGGTCGACATTCCCATCATCGTGGACGACACCGATGGCGGCATTCATAAGAAGTACGGCAAGCTTCCGAACCCCACCTACATCATCGACAAGAGCGGCCGCGTCGCCTTCCGCTCTCTCTGGACGCGTCCCGGCAGCGTGGAGGATGCGCTCGAAGAACTGCTGCGCGTGCAGGAGGACCGCGGAACCGAGCACGCCGTCGTGAATGGCGGCGAGGACACCACCATGCCCTCCACCTACGCCATGCTGCACAGCCACCGCGCACTGGAACGCGGCGGCAGTAAGGCCATCCAGGACTTCCGCAGTGAACTTGGCCTGCCCGGCCGCATCTCCGTCATGGGCAGCCGCATTGCCGAACCGATCACCAATTACCCGGGCCGGGCGATCACGGGGGTCGCTCTCACCGCCGGCGTCATAGTGGGAAGCCTGATGATCGGTCGCATGCTGCGCGAACGCCGCCTGCGTTCGCGCATGCCCTATCAATTCGACCGCTACCGCCCACCGAGAGGCACGGCCGGAAACGAGTACGAAGCCGTGGGAATCTGACAATCGCAGATTTCAGATCGGGTGAAGTCAGATCTGCCCTCACCCGATCTGAGATCCGCCATCGACGCGCCCATCGACGAAGCCCGCAATCACCACAACCAGCGCCAATAGAATCAATTCCGGCATGTGCCTTATCCCATTCCACCGTACCGTTTTCGGCCTCGGTGTTTACAATAGCTAAGAA
>JAEZPW010000371.1 GCA_023441255.1 Acidobacteriota bacterium | reverse complement strand
GTGTGGGGGCGGCGGAGTTGGCTGTTATTGCCAATGCGGTCTGGCGAGTGTATCAGGCGGGCGTATTGCAGGCCGGGCGTTACTTGCGCGCCGACGGGCTGCCTGCGTTTTTTCTGATCAACATTGGCCTGATTTTCGCCCTGGTGCTGGTTTATTCGGTCGGATACCTGCGCCACATTCCGGAAGGGAAATTCTCATCCCCGCGCTGGTTTTATGCGTTGGTCTTCCTGTTCCTTTTCACCATGGTCGCAGTGTATCTTTCGGCAAATCTCGGCCTGTTGTGGATCCTTGTTGAGGCTACGACTCTGGCATCGGCACTGCTGGTTGGCTTCTACAACACTGAAGGCGCGGTAGAAGCCGGGTGGAAGTACCTGATCGTCTGCACGGTGGGAATTGCCTTTGCGCTGTTCGGCACCATCACGTTATATCTTGCCGCCGTTCGCAGCGGAATACCGGCCTCGGCGGCGCTCGACTGGACAGCCCTGATGGGGGCTTCTTCTCAGCTTGCCGGCGCACGCGACCTGCTGAAACTGGGCTTCGTGTTCGTGGCGGTCGGATACGGGACCAAAATCGGTTTCGTGCCAATGCATAGCTGGCTTCCGGACGCCCATGCGGAGGCACCATCTCCGATCAGTGCGCTGCTCTCGGCGGTGCTCCTGAATTGCGCGATGTACGCGCTCCTGCGCTTTGATGCGATCACCTCGCACGCGATTGGCGGTGCCTTCAGCCACAACCTGCTGCTCATATTCGGCGCACTATCCGTTACGGTAGCGGCCCTGCTGATGATCGTGCAGCGCGACCTGAAGCGCCTGCTGGCCTATAGCAGCATCGAGCACATGGGCATTGTGGCCCTCGGTATCGGCTTGGGTGGACCACTTGGGATCTTCGGCGCACTGCTGCATGCGTTCAACCACTCGCTTGCCAAAACGCTGTTGTTCTTCACCACCGGCAACATCCGCGATCATTTCGGGACGTTGCGCATGGATCGCATACGCGGCATGGCGCGTTCGCTGCCGTGGACTAGCAGCGCACTCATCGTGGGAAGTATTGCGATCGTGGGAATGCCTCCATTCGGGCTGTTCGTCAGCGAACTGGCGGTCCTCGGCGCTGCGTTTTCGCAGGCTCATTACTTCATCGCGGTATTGATGCTGGCGGGGATTTCTGTTGTATTCGGAGCTCTTCTCCACCACTTCCAGCAAATGCTAAGTGGCGAAGGTCCCGGGGCGACTACGTCGCCTAAAGTCCTCGCCTCGGAGTTTGTGCCGATGGCGATCTGTGCTGCCTGCCTCCTCGTCTTGGGGATACGCATTCCGAATGCGTTCGCCAGCGTTCTGCACGGCGCAATGGCGGTGCTGCAATGAGCGCTTCTACATCCCCCGCGACTGTCAGTTCTGCTGTGAATGATGTCCTCAAGCTGCTTCGCGCCGCCAACGCTCGCCTGGTTGCGATTTTCGGCGATGTCGACCCTGAGGGCAGCCGGCGAGTGCATTACGTTGTGGACATCGATAATCGCGAATACCGGCATTTCAGCATGCCGGTGAGTGGTCCGATTCCGTCGGCGACAGCCATTACGCCATCTGCCGCGTGGCACGAGCGTGAGTTGCACGAACAGTACGGCATCGAGATCCTGGGTCATCCCGACCTGCGGCCGTTGATGAATCACGAGAATGGGGCTGACGCGAACGCCCCAACTGTCGCTCCCTATCCCTTCCTGAAGGTGCAGGGAAAAGGTGTTTGTGAAGTACCTGTCGGCCCAGTACACGCGGGCATTATCGAGCCGGGGCATTTCCGCTTCAGTGTTGTCGGCGACACCGTCCTCCACCTCGAACTGCGCCATTTCTACACGCACAAAGGGACGGAGAAACTCTTTGAGGCCACTCCCGTAGGTTGTGGCAGCATCATTGCCGAGTCGGTATCCGGTGATCACTGTTTCGCTCACGCAATCGCCTACTGCCAGGCGATTGAAGCCGCTCTTGCCATTGCCGTGCCGCCGCGAGCAGAAGCTTTGCGTCTGCTGGGCCTGGAACTTGAGCGCATGATGGCGCACATCGCCGATGTGGGCGCGCTCTGCGGTGATGTGGGCTTCACCGTACCCGCCGCCTATACGGCGCGGCTAAAAGAGGCTCTCTTGCGGGCTTCCGTACAGTTCATCGGGACGCGTCTCTGGCGCGGCGTTGCGGTTCCCGGTGGCGTCGGCAGAGACGTTACTGCGGAAGGCCTGCGTAACTTGAAGCGTGCTGTTGTTGAAGTGGCAGGGGACTTCGCCGAATTGGCGAGGATCATTCGGACTACGCCGTCCGTCCAAAACCGGTTCGAGTCCACCGGGGTTCTGAAGAAGGACGTTGCTCGCGCGATGGGTGTAGTCGGCCCGGTCGCTCGCGCCAGTGGTCTTGATGTCGATCTTCGACGCGATCACCCCTATGGTGCCTACCAAAATCTCCAGATTGACGCGGTTCACTACGAGTACGGCGATGTGCTCGCCCGCGCACGGGTCCGAATCGACGAGACAGCTATGTCGGCGCGCCTCATTACGGAAACCCTGGACAGGATGCCCGAGGGGCCAATCTGTACATCGGCTGAGTGGAGCAGGTCGGCGGAAGGATACTCGGCAGTAGAATCGCCTCGCGGAGAACTGTTCTATTGGGTGCGAGTGGCGAACGGACAGATTTCGCGGTGCCACATAAAATCGCCGTCATTCCAGAACTGGCCTGCGTTGCCGCTCGCCATGCCGGGCAACATCATTGCGGACTTTCCGTTGATCAACAAAAGCTTCAATCTTTCTTACTCCGGATGTGACCGATGATCTTCGACGTGGTAACGCGTAGCCTGACGAGTCCGAACGTGCTGATCCCGGTTGAAGAACTGTTCGGCGATGCCAAGGGATCTCGCATGCCAGAAGTGCAACTTGCCTCCCTGACCCGTGACGCAGCACAGAAGGCGGTGGACGCATGCCCAACGGCGGCACTCACTCTGGAACAGTCGGCGACCGAGACTCATCTGGTGCTCAACTACGGCGGTTGCATCGGATGTGGTCGTTGCGTGGCCGCAAGCGATGGTGCCCTGGTCCTTGCACAGCGGCTTGCACCATGCGGTGTCAGCAAAACGGCCCTGGTTCGCCGTTGGAACCTGGATAACGGAAACGAAATTCTGACTGAAGAGCCGTTGATGTCCGCAGCGGCGGCAGAAATTCGCTCTCTGGTTGGCCGTGCATTGAACATCCGGCAGCTTGATGCGGGCTCTTGCAACGGCTGTGAAGCAGAAATCGTTGCGCTAACCAATCCCTACTACGATCTCGAGCGCTTTGGCATCCATTTTGTCGCTTCGCCTAAGCATGCCGATATGCTGCTGGTTACGGGACCCGTCACCCGTAACATGGCAGAGGCAGTAAAGAATACGTATGAGGCCACTCCATCTCCCCGGCTAGTGGTCGCTGTGGGTGCTTGCGGCTGTAGCGGTGGAATCTTCGGCGACAGTCCGGCCGTTGTCGGCGCAGTCGATAGCACAATCCCAGTGGACGGCTACATCCCCGGATGCCCACCCACTCCGGCCATGCTCCTGACCGGAATCCTGAACGTGCTGAAACGACGTTATTGATGATTTAGAGCGAGTCGCTTTCAGATCGACGAATGGCAGAGAAATGCCGGCAGTTCGGTAACTTATGGCCGGATTTCGACCGGCGTGCCGTTCGGCACCAAGCGCCAGATTTCCTCGATTTCTTCATCTGTTACCGCGATGCAGCCGAGAGTCCAGTCGGTCAGGGTGTGCGCCTTTCCGATCCAACCCTGGCCGTTCGGCAATCCGTGGATGAAGATGTCTCCTCCGGGATCCCTCCCCAATTTGCGCGCCCGCTCGCGGTCTGCGGAGTTCGGATAAGAAACGTGGAGCGAGCGATGGTAATGGCTGCCCGCGTTTCGGCTGTCGATGGTGTACAGCCCTTCCGGCGTTCGATGGTCGCCCGAATACGTCTTCGGCCCTACGGGACTTCGCCCCAACGCCACCTTGTACGTCCTCACAGCTTTGTCACCGCTCATCAGCATGAGCTTGCGTTCACTCTTGAGTATCAGGACCTTGTCGATCTTTGGCGTTACGGCAGAACGCTGGTCGGGCGCGCCGGCCAACGCAGCGGCGGGAAGAAGAACGAAGATTGCGAACAGAATTACGCGCCAGCTTCTCACGAAGCCGCTATTGTAGCCAGAACTGCCTCTCGCGCAAGTGGTTCCACAGGCACTCCATCACGGAAAGCCACATAGCGGCCGGAGATTGCCGCAACTCGTTCGCCCGGCACCACAATGCCGACCAGGTTCAACGGGTCGGCAGCCGACACGGTGATGACATCTCCACTCACAGGAAGTTTTCGCGTCGCGCGCAGCGACTCCACTGCAATCGGCAGCGCGAACTGCTCGCCGAGAAAGCCGCTCACAAACCGGCCGCCCCGAACCTCGCCTCGGTCCTCAAGCCGGCGGAACGCGACCAGCAACTCGCGCCACGTCGGCAGGTTGGTCTCGCGAGCCAGCACGTCTCGGAACACCACACCGTAGCGCTTGAGCAACATCCAGCAGGTGGCCTCCACCTGGCGCGTCCGGTCAACCGGGTCGCCACCGTAGAGAAGCGCCCATCGGCCTGCCGAGTGGCGCGGCCGCGAGGTGCGCCCGTGTCCGTGTCCGGCGCGTCGTTTCGGATCGATCAGCGCCCGCAGGTTGTCAAAGCCGTCGGCGGTCACCAATCCGGCGGCCACGAGCTCCCACAGCGCGGTCTCGACCTCGGATTTGAGTTTGAAGCTGCCGCGCACAATGTCGGCAAAGAACGACGCTCCGCGCTTTCGCAAGTAGTTGAGTACCTCACGCGCCGCCGGGCTGAGGCCGCGAATGTCTTCGCGGTCATGCTCGGGGTGCCGTGGACTCATCCAGTCGGCGTCTTCGCGAACGAAAAACGTTATCGGCGCCACGCTGGTCGGGATCACGCGCCGCCGCCCATCGCTCGAATGTTCCAGGGTTGCCGGATGCGGTGATAGCCGTCCCCAGCCCACCGCGCCCGTAAGGCACAACTGGTCGAGCGTCTTTCCATCGTAATCCGACACACGACCTGCGAGCACCTGGCGCTCCCACGCGTTTGCCGGAATTTCAAAGCCCTGCAATTGGCGCAGCACGTCGAGAGTTCCGCGCTCTCCAAGCACTTGTGAACCCGGCGCGACATGCTGCCAGCGCAACAGCCAGTTCATGTACTGCGCGGGAGTTACAGGTTCGATTTCCTTGCGCAACCGGCCGACTGTTAGTCTGTGTATGCGCGCTAGCAGCCTGCGCTCGCACCACTCGGTAGAAGCAGAAGTAATTCCTGAGATCGGAGTCGTAGCACCGCCGTCTCCGGCGCGCCCCGTCGTGAAGCCGACAAACGTCCCGCGTAGCACGGCGCCGCTCGATTCAAGCAGCAGCATGGCTTGTTCAACTTCGCCCGGCGGTACATTCAGCGTAGCGGCAAGGTGGCCGATTGTTGTCGGCCCAACATGGCCCATCCACCCGGTCACCGCGGCCAACGCCGCCTCGCTTCGCGAAGGCTCACTGCCGCCGATGTCGGCTGGCTCAACCTCGAACCGCGCGTCCGGGAAGAGTACCCGGAACGTGCGCTTCCGCTCTGCGGACATCCAGAACCGTGATCCGCCGACTACTCCCACGCCCGCGCGCCCGGCACCACACAGCTGTGAAAACAAGTCGCCCCATTGGTCGCGTACCACTGTTCCCGTCGGGGTGACGAACTTTTCGGGCAAGGCCACCAGCGTCTGCAATGCATCCTGCAATTCGTCAGCGTCGCGCACATCCGGCCACGCTTCTTCGCGTACACGCTGGATGGCTTCGGGATCGAGTTTGCCGACCTCCTCCAGCACTGACTGCGGTAGCACCTGCCGCATTTGCACGGCCCGTGCGCGGCGCTCTTCCAGCGGAGCGTCGTCGAGGTATGCGTACGGATTGGCATTCAGGATTTCATGGGAAAACTGCGAAGGCACTGGCGTGTCGACGGCTACGCAATGGATGCTGCCGTCCTCGATCCCGCGTAGAACGCTGACCAGACCATCGAGGTCCATGGCCTCGTGCAAGACGTCTTTCATCACCTCGCGTACGAGCGGGTGGTCGGGAATCTTGATGTCGCCCTCGATGTTCTCGCCACATGCGGCGACGTCGGGAAACACCGAAGCCAGCAGATCATCGCTGCGCATCCGCTGAATCTGTGGCGGGATCTTCCTGCCACCCCTGAAGCGCAGCAAGGCTAGAGCACGGGTAGCGTCCCAGCGCCAGCGCGTTCCAAACACGGGTGAACCGGTCAGTACGGCCTGCTCCAGAACGTCCTTCACGTTCTCGGGACCGAGATACGCGAAGACATCACCCAGAGGAAAGCTATGTTGCTCAGCCAGGGCGATGTTGATGCCGTCGTCGGTCGCCGCCGCTTGCAGTTCGAAGTTGAACGAGCGGCAGAAGCGCTTACGCAGAGCCAGTCCCCATGCCTTGTTCACGCGCCCGCCGAACGGAGCATGGATAACCAACTGCATTCCGCCGGCTTCATCGAAGAAGCGCTCCGCGATCACAGTGTTCCGAGTCGGAACCCTGCCTAGCACCGCGCGTCCAGCAAGCACATGTTCAATCGCTTGTTCGGCTCCAAGCTCCGTGAAGCCGCATTCTGACTTCAGCCACGAAATCGCTTCGACAACCTCGGCGGGGCGGTCAGAAAGAGGCAGCTTCACCGGTGTATTCGGCGGCAGCATGTCTGAAATAGCTTGCCGAAGCTCCCCAACCTGGGCTGAAAGTTCGGCGGTCCGCGCCGGGGCCTCGCCCCGCCAGAAGGGAACTGACGGCGGTGCACCGTGTGCGTCTTCCACCAGCACGCGGCCGGAATTGCCTTCGACACGGCGTATGCGCCAGGATGTGTTTCCCAACAGGATGATGTCGCCGCGATTGCTCTCGACCGCGAAATCTTCGTCCAGCGTGCCAACCACGGTCTCCTCGGGCATCGCGACCATCGTGTAAAGCGCGGTTTCCGGTATAGCACCGCCGCTTGTGATGGCCGCCAGCCGCGCGCCGCGTCTTGCGCGCAGCTTGCCATGGACTCGGTCTCGATGCAGATACGCGCCATAGCGGCCGCGCCGCGCCGCGATACCCTCAGATAGCATTTCGACTAGCGCTTCGAATTCACCACGCGGGAGATCGCGGTACGGATATGCACGCCCCACCAGTGCAAACAGTTCGTCCTCGGCGACTCCGGTTTCCTCCACGTCTGTATTCGCGCCGTTGCCATCAGCGTTCGTTTGCGGACCCGTTCGTGTCCCGTCGCGCGGTTGGGTGATCCCCCGCGAGGCCACTTCCGCCACCATCTGCTGCGCCAGGATGTCCAACGGACATTCCGGCATCACGATGCGATCGAGTTCGCCGCGATGAATCGCCCGCACCAGTGCGGCGCATTCCAGCAATTCGTCGCGAGTGGTAGCGAATATCCGCGCCTTGGGCACCGCCCCACGCCAGTGGCCCGAACGTCCTACTCTCTGCAGCGTGATGGCGATGGACCTTGGTGAGCTGATCTGGCAAACAAGATCGACTGTCCCGATGTCGATACCCAGCTCGAGCGATGCGGTCGCGACGAGCACGCTCAGTTCGCCGTCTTTCAGCCGTTTTTCGGCGTTTAGTCTGAGCCTCCTCGAAAGCGATCCGTGGTGTGCGGCTACGGTCTCTTCGCCGAGGCGTTCGGCCAAGTGCAGGGCAACGCGTTCTGCGAGCCTGCGCGTGTTGACGAACACCAGCGTGGAACGATGCTGCCGCACCAGTTCGGCGATGCGGTCGTACATCTCGTCCCACATTTCGTTCGACGCCACGGGCCCGAGTTCGCTGCGCGGCACTTCGACAGCGATGTCGAGATCACGCTTGTGGCCGATGTTGACCACGACAGGGTCGGGCCGTCCCGCGCCTGTCAGGAAATGCGCGATTGTCTCAAGTGGTTTCTGTGTGGCTGAAAGACCAATGCGCACCGGGCTTTTGTGCGAGAGTGCATCGAGGCGTTCCAGGGAGAGCGCCAGGTGTGCGCCGCGCTTCGAGCCTGCGACCGCATGAATCTCGTCGATGATGAGCGTCTGTACGTCGCGCAACAGGGCGCGGCTCTTCTCGGCGGTCAGCAGGATATAAAGCGATTCCGGCGTCGTAACAAGTATATGGGGCGGTCGCTTCAGCATCGCCCGGCGCTCAGGCATGAGCGTATCGCCGGTACGAACGGCTGTGCGTATCTCGGGCATGAGCATGCCTTTTCGTCCGGCAAGCTGAAGTATTTCGCCGAGCGGAACTTCCAGGTTCTTCTGAATGTCGTTCCCGAGCGCCTTCAGAGGTGAGACGTAGACGACTTCTGTTCTGTCCTCAAGCTCGCCCGAAACTGCCTTGCGCACCATTCCGTCGATGCAGGCCAGGAATGCCGCCAGAGTTTTGCCCGAACCGGTAGGTGCGGAGATCAGAGTGCTTCTTCCGGCCAGAATGTGCGGCCAGCCCTGCTCCTGGGGCTCGGTCGGAGTTCCAAACTTCGACACGAACCACTCCTGAACCAGCGGGTGCGCCCATTCGATACCCGTCCGTTCTTCACCCGTGAACACGTCGCTTTGCACTGAACCGCTCATATCCATTCGCCGAATTTTCGCCTTTTATTGGATGCTGCCAGTCTGGTTGAAGACCCAGATGCCGGAATTCGAATGCCCCGTCGTGACCTCCAGGCGAGGGTTAGAATCGCAGCATGGCAGATTACGGCGTCAAGGACGTTGCCCGCTGCCCCACCTGCGGAAGTCGCGAAATTGTCTACACGTGCGAGCCCAAGTGCTGCTTCAATCACCTTTGTTCCGACTGTCGGACGACCTTTCAACTGGTTACACGCAAGTCGTCGCGTAGCATAGAAGGCGGCAATGTAGAGGCGCAGGAACCTGCTTCCGGCGAGCCCGCGGCAGCATGTGCGGCCTGTGAAAGCCTCAACATCGCCGTGGTCGACACCGCTGAACCGGCGCTGCTTTTGTGCGCCAGTTGCCGCACCACCCTCGAACTCGCCTACGAAGACGTGACGCCCGATGCACCTTAGGTACTAGGCACTTTGTTGCCCGATGCTATAGAGTCGATTTCTCAACCCAGCTATCACCATTGAGGAAAGTCCAAACATGTCCAAGGCGCGTGCCAAGAAGATCAAACTCCTGCTGTTCGACGTTGACGGCGTTCTCACCGACGGGAAGATATGGCTGTTGCCCGGTACCTCACAGAAGCTCGCCGAAAAGGAAAAGCATGCAGACGGCGGGGGCTACGTGATTGCAGGCGAGGGAATCGTCGAAGGTAAGGGCTTTCATGCGCATGACGGCACTGCCATTTCGCTGGCGCGTCTCGGCGGCATTAGAACGGGACTGATCACCAAACGACTCTCGGAAACCGTGGCGCTCCGGGCTCGTGATCTGCGGATCGACCACGTTCATCAGGGCATCGCCGACAAGAAGACCGTTTTTGAGGAGATCCTGCGGCGGGAGAATGTCACCGCCGAAGAGGCCGCTTATGTGGGCGACGACATTATTGACCTGCCTGTCATGCGCCGTTGCGGTCTCGCCATTGCCGTTCCCAACGCCCGCGAGGACGTCAAAGATGAAGCCCACCTGGTGACCGACCACGCCGGCGGCGAGGGCGCACTGCGAGATGCTGTCGAATACATCTTGCGCGCTCAGAACAAGCTGGAAGACGTGATCGAGAAGTACTTGGGAGAGCGCAGTCCTTCAAAGCGGGAAGGGTGGAAGGACGATCCAGAGCTTTCGGGAAGTCTATAGGGCCCGAAATCCCCTATTGGGGGGCGAGGACCACGGGCCCACCGTTTTCCTTCGCAGATCGTGTCTGCTCAGGAGGCTTACTTATTTGACGTAAACTCTTACAAAGAGTGAGCGCCGGAAAGAAGCTTTCCGGCGCTCTTGGTCCGAATCGTGCGATTGCAGTGACGAAACGCCATTACTGCGGGATGGAAACCGGCTTGGCTGCCATAAGTTCCGCAAAACGCGGGTCCGTTCTCAGCTTTGCGAATTCCTGGTCTTTGTAGACTTCGTCTATTCCCTTATAGCCGTCTTCCATGGCTCGGCGCAGATACAACAGGCTCCGGTCGAAGTTGCCAACCTGCGCGTACATCTTCGCGACCACGAAAGAGAAGTGGGCTCGGTCTTCCGGAGACTGCAGGTGCGCGGCGACACCACCCTTCGAATTCCGTTCGAAGATGTCAGGATCCAGTTGCATCGCCCGGCCATATTCGATCGCCGCATTCTCGAACTTGTCCTGCGAGAAATAGGCGCTGCCCAGATTGCTGTGGAAGGAGGCTGACGTTTCTCGCAGCTCTATCGCCTTCTTGTACTCCCTGATGGCCTTTCCGTACCTTTTTTGCTGATAGTAGACGACGCCGCGGTTGTTATAAGCCTCCGCGTACGTCTTATCCATCTTCACCGCGCGGCCGAACGATTTGTCTGCATCCTTGAACCGAAGCATCTGCAACTGGGCAATACCCATTTTGTTGTAGAGAATCGCGCTGTGCGCCTTGTCACGCTCCGATTTACCTATGGCTGCGTTGTAATAGTCAATCGCGTCGCGATACATTTTTAGATCGCGCAATTCATCGCCACGAGCTTCGAGTTCAGTCATGGTCGCCGTGGGTGAAGGCGGTTCGACCTTCTGCGCCGGAGGAGCGACCTGCAGTCCCTGCTGGGCCACGCAGACCAATGCCGGCAACAGCACAAGGACGAAAAGGCAGACGACTAAGAGACGACGACGCATGGTCAACCTCTCTTTCTGCGAGCCTGTCACTACCTACATCCCTAATTTAGACGTGTACCTGAGCCTACAAGTTCCCATTGTAGAGCCGTTCGGAAACTTTGAGGCTGACTTTCGCAACCGGAAACCTTCTGTTCGTCCCAGAGTTAAGCGGGAATTGTTCTCAGAACAAAACGGCCTCGCTCTCCGGCGAGGCCGCTGAACCCTCATTTCTGCTTTGGTGGCGGGGGCTGCTGTTCTTTCTGGTCACTGCCGTCATCACCCGAGAACACGCCCGCAAGCTTGCCCCAGAATCCTTTCTTTTTCTTCTTTTCCGGTGGCGGAGCCGCCTGTTGCTGTTGTGAAGGCTGCTGTTGCGCCGTTGTTACTGCGCGATGTTGTTGCTGGTGCGAAGCGGGTGGTCCCGGGGGCGGCGGAACCACCGGCGGCGGTTGCTGCCCCGTCCCAAACAACTTCTGGAAGATATTGCGGTGATCACCCGGCCCTTCTTCACAGGTTGCCGTCGGCTCAGTCCCGGCAATGAACGCGGCCGTGTAAGTCTCCACGTTGCATGCGGGTGTGGCCAGCAAGTTGGTGTTCTTGTCCAGCTGAACGTTAACCACTCCCGCCGGCTGTGTGAACGGCTTCGTGTCGCGATACTCGGGCAATTGCACCGCCCGCTTCATGAACTCGGTCCAGATCGGCGCCGCTGTTACTGCGCCACTCAGCCTGAGGTCGCTGTAATCGTCATAACCGATCCAGACGCCGCACAGAAGATTGCTCGTGTACCCGGAGAACCACGCGTCGTGAGAGGTGCCCG
The DNA here is from genome assembly GCA_023441255.1 of Acidobacteriota bacterium. Lineage (GTDB taxonomy): Bacteria > Acidobacteriota > Terriglobia > Terriglobales > Acidobacteriaceae > JAEZPW01. The sequence goes on along the minus strand of JAEZPW010000371.1, from coordinate 810 downwards.
TCTTGCCCGCGGCAGGAGCCGTGAACCCCCGCCGGCGCACATCGTAGGCTGTCCCGAAGTTCAGCACGCCCTCCATCATGTTTGTCATGACATACGCGACTCGCGGATCCAGCACCTGGCGGCTGTCGCTGCCGTAGTCCTGAACCACATTGCCCTGCGAATCTCTTATGGACTTGATGAGCAGGGGAGAGCGCTTCACGCCGTCGTTGGCGAATATGGTGTAGGAGCCGGCCATGTCAAGCGGCGTGGCGTCGTACGCCCCCAGCGCCATTGCAGGCGTTGCCTTCACGGAATTTATACCCGCCTGCCGCGCCAGTTGCGCCACGTTGTCGTAGCCCACTGTTTCCGCCAGCCTGACGGTCGCGTTGTTCAGTGACATGGCAAGGGCATACCGTGCGGTCACTTGGCCGTGGTACTCGTTCTTGTAATTGCGAGGCTCGTAGATCTGATCCCCGAAGGCAAACGTGCCCGGAGAATCGTCGATCATCGAGGTTGATGTCTCGATGGTCTGCGGCTCTGTGCCCAACGCCGTGTTGATAGCTGCCGCATACACGAACGGCTTGAAAATGGACCCCGTCGGCCGCTTTGCAACGGCATGGTTCAACTGGCTCATGCCGTAGTTCCGGCCCCCCACCAGCGCCAGCACGTCTCCTGTATGCGGATCCAGTGCGACGAGCGCTACCTGCGCCTGTGGTCCGGGCGCGATCGTCGTTTCTACTTTCGCATTCTTGCCAGTGCCAATCTTCTTTTTGCGCGTGCGAAGCTTGTTGACCTGCTCTTCAACCAGCGTCCTTCCATCCTGTACCGCCT
>JAEZPW010000356.1 GCA_023441255.1 Acidobacteriota bacterium | reverse complement strand
TGGGAACGAAGAGGATTTCTCGGCCGCGTTAGGATTCGATGTCGAAGGCGGCGATGAGAACATCCAGAACTTCGAGATCGATGGGTTCAAGAAGATGATTGAGAAGGTAGTCAAGAAGTTCCCATTCGAGGTTGTCGCGACGACACTACGCAAGGCGAAAACGGCAACGAGGAACGACTGGGGCGCAATCTGCTATTACGAAGGGCAGTTCTTCGAGGCACAGGCTCGCGAGGATCTTGAAATCTATGATCGCGTTGGCGGTGGCGATTCGTTCGCTTCGGGCCTGATCTACGGGTTACTGACCGGACAAGCTGCGCAGTGGGCGGTCGACTGTGGTGCAGCCCACGGCGCGCTGGCGATGACTACTCCCGGCGACACGACGATGGTTACGCTTAAGGAAGTGCTCAATGTGATGAAGGGCTCTGGTGCTCGGATCGCACGCTGAAATGTTGGATCGCTGTTTAGATTGCCCACCAACGCGATATTGGTTTCGACGAAAGGCTTGCGGAGTTGAATTAATCGTAAGATTCACTTCTGTCCTACGTACCTCATCAACTGGTCGATCGTGTGCCGTTTGTGGGCCAACACAGCGCGGACCAGATCGCCTAGAGTCACCACCCCCACCAGTTCGCCATTGTCGATTACCGGCAGATGCCGAATGTTCTTCGTGGTAATGATGTCCATAGCGTCCACAATGTCCATGTCGGGACCGACCGTCAGGACGGGACTCGTCATGACCTCCCGAGCGAGAACATCCTTTCCATTCTTGCCTTCCAAGACAATTCTGGTCCCATAATCCTTCGCGGAGAAGATGCCAAGGAGCTTTCCCTGATCGGTCACGAGGACGGCGCCGATTCCCTTTTGCGCCATCAAGTGCATCGCTTCATAAACCGTGGCATCCGGACCCACCGAATGAATCGCAGATCCTTTGGTTTGCAAAAGTGAACCGATTCTTTCAACCATGTGGTGATCCCCGTGTTCCTAATCCGGGACCGTGCCAGTCATGCTGCCCGGCCCTCGATCCGTTGTGTTCTTGTGGCCGCAGATCGAAGTGCAATCTGTTCGATTCCTTTGAAGATCAGACGAATGCCAATCAACAAGCCAACTGCCGCCATACTCCAGGGAAGCCGATACAGGATAAGCGCGCCAAGGAGGAGGGACAGTACTCCGCCAGCAAGCAGCCACCCACCTCTCGCAAATGTGCGGAGCAGTTGCACGCCCAGGAAGATCTCCGTAATGCCGTCGGCTACCAACAACACACCAATGATGGCGGTTGCAGCGATGCCACCCGTCACCGGCCTGGTGAGTAGCGCGCCTCCGGCCACCGCGTATAGCACAGCGAGGGCAATTTTGATAAACAGACCTCCTTCGCCGCTGCTTCGAAACGCATGTATAGCCTGCTCGATCGCCGCAAAGATCAGAAGCCACGCTATTATCCTGATCAAGACGAAAGCGGCCAAGAATGGTGCCATCACTGCAATCGCGCCAAGAATGATGAGCAGCACTCCCAAGGCTGTGGATCCGCTCCGCCTTTCAATCACCATGGGTTGCATAAAGTACCTCCGTCATTCTCCTGAACACGTCGTTGTATGGTTTCAGACATCGAGTAGACCCCGTGCGAAAGCGTCAGCGTGGTCCCAGCGGCCAGGAATACCTAATAGTTCAATCCATTCGATTTGTTTTGGCACTGCGGGGTCGACCAGAAGATGATTACCGACCGGTTGCAAACCTAAGAGCGTGCGCAGAAACAACAAGGGAGCGCCTGCGGACCATGCTTGCGGGCTGCAGGCTGTTGGATATTCGACAGGAAAGTCCGTTTCTGCTCTGGAGTAGCCTGCAAATGCCTCCGGCAGTCGATATTGGAAATAGCGGGCGGCCTCGAGGTTTGCCAAAGCTATTTTTGCCGCTTCCTTTTTAAAACCATAACTTCGCAATCCAAGAGCGACGAGCGAGGTATCGAACGGCCACACTGTTCCTACGTGATAACCGAGGGGATTGTAACCGCCCTCGTTGTCGGCCATGGTGCGAACGCCCCAACCTGAAAACAGTCGCGGTCCAACCAGATGGCGCGCACACGCCTCTGCCTTGTCGTCATCGACGATCCCGCTCCACAGCAGGTGGCCTACGTTCGAGGTTAGTGAATCAACCTTGCGTTTCTGGCCATCGAGAGCCAGCGCGAAGAATTGTTTTTCCGGAATCCAGAAATCGCGGTTGAAGTTGTGTTTCAGTTCGGCGGCTTGTTGTTCCAGTCGGTTTGCCAGGTCCGTATCACCCCAGAACTCGCGCGCCAACCTGGCGCATCTGCGCTTGGCATCGTAAGCGTAGCCCTGGATCTCACAAGTCGCAATCGGGTATGACGCGAGCGTTCCATCGCTGAACCGAATAGAGTCCCACGAATCTTTCCAGCACTGGTTCTCGAGGCCCGTCTCTTTATTTCGCCGTTCGTACTCAATGTAGCCGTCGCCGTCGCGGTCGCCATATTCATCGATCCATCGCAGGGCTGCTCTTGCCTCCGCTTCGAATCTTGTGACCAAATCGTGTTTTCCAGACCATCGTTCAAACTCGTCCATCAGGACGAGGAACAATGGAGTAGCGTCGGCAGTTCCGAAGTAGGGTGAATGAGGCCGTTCCTCGAACGCCGTCATCTCACCCATGCGCGACTCATGCAGTATTTTTCCCGGCTCTTCCTCGCGGAAATCATCGAGCCGCGTACCCTGCCGCATCGCGAGTACTCGGATCGTCGTCGAAGCGAGCTCGGGCACAAACGGGAGCGCCTGGAAACTCGTGATGAGACTGTCTCTGCCGAAGAGCGCCATGAACCAGGGAAGGCCGGCAGCGGGAAGCGCTTCTCCGGGCGCATAAGGCGAGAAGAACCGTAGTGCAGCCAAGTCGACCAATGACCGTTCGTAAATTTTCTCGAGATCGGTCCAGGACGAATGAAGTTGGGGTGCACCGGCCATCCAACTTTTTAAGCTCATCCCGACATTCGGAGTTGGAGTGTCGTGCACGTCTTTGTATTTCGGCGTCCTCTTCATGGCTTCGGTGCCATCGACCGCGGCCAGCACATCCAGCCCGGTATGCCATTCGCCGTGCGGCTCAAGGTGTACACGGAAGCGAAATCCTTTTTCATCTACTTCGGCAGGAGCGCTGGCTGTTACCCAGGTTTCCCTTACGAACTTCTCCCTCCTGTATCCGAGAACAAGGCGATTACCATCGACGCGTTTGTAGAACTTGCCAACACGCTTCATCTGCGCGTCCTTCACCTGGAACAGATCGGCGAAGTCTGCGTCGGCGTCGATCCTGATATCCAGGTCAAGTGGCGTGGGCTTGTGGTTTGTGATCTTGAGGTCTTCGTGAAATCCTCCGCCAACCGCGCGTTGTCGCACGATAGACATCGGAGAGTCCACATATACCGTTGCCGTGCCGGGTACGAGAAAGAATTGAGATGAGAAGTAGTTAACGTCATCAGTCGAAAGTGTGTTGGGCAGCGCCCCATTCACAGTCAAGACCCAATGAGACAGGAACCGGGTGTCTCCTTGAAACAAGCCCAGTGCTTCGTCCGGAGAGGCGGAAATATCGCCGCGGCGGTCACTTACAACGAACGTGTCGCCTTCCAGAATGCTCACTGGATTCGCTCTCATGCTGCCTCCTGTCTCTTGCTGTCAACCATGGCAGTGACTAGTCCATGAAACTTTTGCGCCAGTGTGATGTCGCCGCGGATCTTGACGCGATCCTGCATAGCGGCCGTGATCAGGTTACGGTGCCCCTCGATAATGTCGATAAAATCGGGTTCATCACAGCAGATCGTGCAGTCTGCATCGTGCGGAACCTCTTCGATCCGGATCGCGCCGTCCCGAACAGCAATGAACCAGTATCCAGCATGCTCAATCTCGAATAGATAGGTTCCAGTGACTCCGCGCAGGAGTGGTTCATACTTCTGAAATTGGTGCTGTTGGAAGACCTCATGTGCTGTCATCAGCCATCTCCGTGTCTCTTGGTTCTCGCTCTCCTACGCAGCCTTTGGTCTAAGCGGCAGCGTCGGAGACTCTCAGCAAAGCTCGCGCGGGTGCCCCATCGCCTCCTAAAATCTTTAGAGGAAGGCATAACAACTCGTAGCGACCCTGAGAAATGCCTGTCAGGTTCAATCCTTCAACGATCACGACACCCGCCCTGAGAAGCGTTCGGTGTGTTTCGGGGTTACCTGCCGATAGAGAGTCGATGCCCACCGCCAATGTGTTCAGGCTGGCGAGATAGGAAGCGGCATCCTCGGCGATGTATACGAAGTCGTGAACGAATTCAGAACTGGTCGAGAACCGCTGCGAGTTAGACGTCTTAAACAGCAGACGCTCGCGATCACCTAAGTTGTGGACCCGAAGCTCCTCAGCTTTGACGGCGTCGGGATCTTTGATCTCGATCACGCGTGCAGGCCCGATCAGATGTTCTAAAGGAACTTCCTCGGCGGTGGCTCCGCCGGGCAAGAAGTGAATCGGCGCATCGATGTGAGTTCCCGTGTGACTCCCCATCGTGAGCTCGGAAAGTGTGTAGTTATCTCCTCGATCTACGTGAGCGATCGTGTCGATTTCGATGGATGGATTGTCAGGAAAAACAACCATCCCAGGATGGATCGGCATGGAGATATCGAGCCATTTACCTGATCTCTCCCTAGAAGTCGTTGTCTGTGGCTGTGTCACGTACATCCTCCATCAGGCCGCGCGGCTCATCTGCAGTACCGTTCCAGATTGCGCGGTTTTGAGGCAGCATCCGGGCGCTTCATCCAATCGCACGCGACGCGTTACAGGTCCGCGTACGCCCTCCGGAAATAGAGCCATGAACTGTTCAGGGTGCTGTATTGCGGGTAAGTGATCTTTTGACCGACGGTTTACTGTCCCGAAGACGACTGCGTTCCTAACCTTTCCCTTGTGATCGTGTGTTCGGAGTTCCTGAGGGTGAAAGTACCTGGTATTTGCCATCTCTCGTTATCCGCCTCCTTACAAACGGCTTTGGCGAGGGATCACAGATTGGCTCGTTGCTCGTGGAGTCGTGCGCGCCGAAGGTCGTCCTCCCGGAAGAAGGAGAATCGAAGAGCAACCCGCTCCTTTTCACTTTGCCCGATTAGATGCGTGGCCGTGGGTGATGAAAACGTGCTCTGACCAGAGTGCCCCCCCGATATCGACCGGCAATGACAACGGTTTACAGCTGCACACGCCGTCATCAGGAACCCGACATATCGCAGGCGGTATGACTACCCCTCAACAAATCGAGTGCTGCGCCATAGATAATGAGAGTTGCGAGTCCATGCGCTTCACGTGTATCCGCGTATTCATGGTGCACGATGACGCATGAATCGGAGCCAATGTTCAATTTGTCACAGGCGACAAATCCATACCTGCACTACGGTGGTATAGAGTTGGCCAGCGTCCGCGAGAACGGCATCTCACTCGGAGCACTGGAAGGCCACTATGCGGCGACGGGACCTAACATTCCCCTTGACCATGCGGTCACGAGCGACGCGCACAGCCGTAGCGTTCGTGGTCTGGTCTGCGTTCTGGGTGGTGTTGTCTGATTACGTGTTGCAGCTCGTCGCCGGCACCCGGCACTTTTGGCTGCTCCAAACAGGAAAGGGCTTGTTGTATGTAGCCGTAAGTGGCGCTCTGCTGCTTCTGGCGATACGTTCGATGGAACGGGACGAAGTCTCGCAGCGTCTGATCGCAGAGTCCAAGCTGCAACTACTACGAGAGTCGGGGCTGATCGGGATTGCGTCCTGGGGCGAGGACAAGAAGATCGAGTACGCAAACGAGGCCCTGTGCCAGCTCCTGGGCTACGACCGCGCGGAATTGATCGGAACGGATGTGTGGACGCTCGTTTCCAGAGAGTGCGCCTTCACGATGGAGCAGGCGCAGGAGGAGTTGCAGGCGCACGGCCGGACCGAACTCCACAGGTTCGAGCTGCTGAGAAGAGATGGTTCGCGCGTCCCGATAATCGGCGGCCTGGCCCTATTGGGGCAAATGAATGAGAGAACCGCATACTTTGTAGATATCTCAGAATTGACCAAGAGCGAGGAAGAGCGCGCGAAGCTCACGGAACAGCTTTTGCACTCCCAGAAGATCAACGCGCTCGGGCAACTCGCGGGCGGGGTGGCTCACAACTTCAACAATGAGCTTGCGATCATCGTGGGTTATGCGAGCATGATTGGGACGAGCGCCAACCTCGACGAGGTGCCGAAACGCGCTGAACAGATATTGAAAGCCGCGGATCGAGCCCGCAAGCTCGTTGCGCAACTGCTCGCGTTCAGCCGTAAGCAGACTCTGCGCCGGGAGCCTATCGATCTGAATGTTGTGCTTGGTGAGATGCAGCCCGAATTGCGCCAACTCCTCAGCGACAATATCGAGCTGCACGTCAGTTCCAGCCAGGAAGAAGAGTGCATCGAGGTGGATCGATCGCAACTCGAACAAGCGATCATCAACCTCGTGGTTAACGCCCAGGACGCGATGCCTGGAGGTGGGACCTTGACGCTTGAAGTAGGCCATGCGAAGGACGAACTTGCCACGGTCGAACGTGGGACGACAGGCGAGCATGCCTACCTGGCCATTAGCGACTCCGGTTCCGGAATGGATGAAGCGACAAAAGAGCGCATCTTCGAGCCGTTCTTCACCACAAAACAGCGAACCGGCGGCACGGGCCTGGGGTTGTCAACGGTCTACGGAATCGTGAAACAGAGCGGCGGCGAAATCTCAGTAACAAGTCACGTCAACGAAGGTACGCGCTTCACGCTACAGTTCCCGCGCGTGCCGCACAAGAGAGCTGAAGGACAGAATGATCTCCCGACTGCCACGCCACATGCGATGACCGGGACGGTCCTGCTCGTTGAAGACATGGACGCCGTTCGCGAGATGATGGCCGAGATCCTTAGAGCTAAGGGCTTGACGATATTGCCGGCGAGGGATGGACTTCAAGCCGTTGACATTGCCCAGGCGCACCAGGGAGAGATAGACCTGGTGTTGACCGATGTTGTCATGCCCCGGATGAATGGCCCGGAAGCAGCCCGGATTATCCGGGAGTCTCGCCCCGACGCCAAAGTCGTCTATTTTTCCGGTTATACCGACCTGATCGATCAAGGGGCCGCGGATGTAATCATTTGGAAGCCAGTAAGGCCGGAGACACTCATCAGCACGGTACGAGAATGCCTCAATCGCGATTCCGGCTCGGGATCGCACGAAACCTCTGCGGCATGAGTCTGCGTCCCGCCGTCCGCAACGGCAGAACGGGGCGTGGGCTGAGTAATTCACCGGTGAGCTTCGGTACATTCCGGGTACTGGCTCGCATTTGGTGCCCTAGTCACTGAGAAGCTAGCGTCAGAATTGCGAGGACGAACACAGAAAGAAAAAGGATACAGGTTGGATCTGCGTCTTACCCGCAATCGCAGCTCACGCATCCATTGTTTTTGCCACGCATGCTGTTGATGATGGCTGCGGCGCAGCCGACGCCGGCCGATACTTCGATAGCATTGGCGGGACAGTTCATCCGACACGCCCCGCACTCCATGCAGTTCTCTCGCTTGGCAATCACGGCTTTGCGATTCACGATAGAGAACACTGCATGTGGGCAGACCTCCTCGCATCGGCCGCAACCGCTGCAAAGTGCCGCGTCGAGAACGAGCGAGTGACCATTCAGTAGATAGCGCATGATTGTCCCCTCTCTAGACGAATGCTGCAGCTACGCGAAGTACGGCTCCCGTCCCTGCGGAGATCAGTATTGGACGCAAGGCGTGATGGACTTCGAGTTTGGCCCCGGCGAGTGTTGTGAACGTCGTCGAGCCAGTGAACATCATGGCCATGTAGGAAGTTATGGCCAGGGTGATAAGTACCACTCCAGCGGCCTCGGTGAGGCCTCCCATCGGCAGCAACAACAGCAAGGCAATGGCCAGCATGATTCCCGCGACGGCTCCCTTCAGAGCAAATGCCCTGAACGGCAGCAAAGGAAGAAACAACGGGACCAATACTCCGCCAGTAAGAACAGCAGCGACAAAGGGCACAATGTCGATGGCGAGATGCAGGGTGAGATGATGATGGCGAATGACGTCGAGGATGGCGAGCACAGCCGCAGCTACGAGCGCCCATTTCATGCCGCCAACAATCTCGACTGGGGTCAGCACGATGCGCTCTTTCCAGGTGAACGTGACGCGCCGCATGGCTACGGTGGCCTTCATTCCTGCTGCCAGGTACTCCTGGATGTCGCGTGCCCGGACAGGTCCGTAATGAACGGAGAACCCGGTCGCGCGTTTCACCTTATGTGCCGCCACGCCAGTTGCGCCAAGTTGCGGCAACACAAGTTTGCGGTGCCTGACGATGTCTTTCAGATTGACAGCCCGGATGCGGCGAACCAGTTCGTCGGTGCCGAATGTCCCTTTACCGGCGGCACACCACACGTTCACACCCTTTGTTTCGAGGACCAGAAGCCAGGTGTTCAAGCCACCCAGTTCTTTTCGGACTTTGTCGACCGTCAGTTTGTAGTTGGCCGTGACAAGAACCGGCGAATCAGCGTTCGGCTGACCGACCCGGTACAGCCCCGCCGGAACTTGATAGCGCATGCGCCCGATGCCCCAGCGAGCTTTCCAGCCGCCTAGCACGTCGCGCCAGGAGGCTCTGGTGTCTAATGTTCCGGCGATCGGCTCGGTTCCGACCGGTGCAGGCGAGATCTGGCATGTGGCGGAGCTGCAACCGCAAGATGTTTGGCTCATGGCGACCTTCTCTTTCCACCTGAATAAACTAAGTTCCTGCCTTATACCCGCACGCCGCAGCAACTGCTGGGGGTGGGCATATCGTCGCCGCGCTTTTCACGATCGAACCTGATGCCGCAGCAGAAACCGCAGGTCTGGGCCGTGTTCCAGACATCCGCCATGATCAATCCGATTGTCTTGAAAAAGCGGCTCACTATCGCGTTTGATTGGTTCGTGTTTTCCATCTCCGTTCTCCTTGTATTCGCGTATGCGAATATGATGGAGAGAACTATAGGCCGAGCTGGATATATTTGTCAAGGCGAATATGTGTGCTATCATTTCGGCCTGGGAGATCCAAGATGCCGGACAAGAATCTAGGGGTCATGGAACGCTTCTTTGCAGGGCTGGCAGATCGCACTCGGCTGCGATTGTTAAACCTCATGGCCGAACAGGAGGTTTGCGTCTGCTACTTCGTGGAGATTCTGGACGCGCCCCAACCGACGATCTCGCGCCATCTCGCGTATTTACGCCGGACCGGCCTTGTGGAAGCTCGCCGCGAAGGCAAATGGATGCACTACAAGATCGTGGCTCCGGAGAACCAGTTTGCTCGCCAGGTTCTCATCGATACGCTGCGTTGGCTCACGGAAGACAAGGACATGCAGAAGGATCGCGCTCGCCTAAGCCGCGTCTGCTGTGCGCCTCAGAAATTTGTGCGCCTGCTGGGCGCACCCGTTCCCAGCCCGACTGCAGAACTTGTACGCGAGAGCTCTTGATATGAGCGAGACCACACGCCGACTCGGATTCGTTGATCGATACCTTACCGCCTGGATCTTTGCAGCCATGGCCATCGGCGTCGGCGCTGGCTGGCTCGTGCCGGGAATCGTGCCGTTCCTCAACGGCTTCAGCATAGGAACCACTTCGATTCCTATTGCCATCGGGTTGATAGTAATGATGTACCCGCCGTTCACGAAGGTCAGGTACGAGGAGTTACACGAAGTCTTTCGCAACGGACGTGTGTTGGGACTTTCACTCGTCCAAAACTGGATCATCGGTCCAGTGCTGATGTTTGTTCTGGCGATTGTCTTCCTACGCGACTACCCCGAATACATGGCCGGGTTGATCATGATCGGCCTGGCTCGCTGTATCGCCATGGTGATCGTGTGGAACGAACTGGCAAAGGGTGACACTGAGTATGCGGCCGGCCTGGTCGCGTTCAACTCGCTGTTCCAAGTCTTCTTCTACTCGCTCTATGCCTGGGTGTTCGTCACTGTGCTGCCTGCGCATTTCGGCTTGAAAGGCGCGGTTGTGGACATTTCCATCCGCCAGATCGCCAGGAGCGTATTCATATATCTTGGGGTCCCTTGCCTCGCCGGATTCCTTACACGCACGGCATTGGTGCGAGCGAAGGGGCGAGTCTGGTACGAACGCAACTTTGTGCCCCGCGTCAGTCCGCTCACGCTCATCGCCCTTCTGTTCACGATCGTGATTATGTTTTCGCTGAAAGGCGAGTACATCGTTCGGCTTCCACTGGACGTGCTGCGGATAGCGATACCGCTGCTGATCTATTTCGTCCTGATGTTTCTCGTCTCCTTCTATATGGGCAAGAAGCTTGGTGCGGACTACTCCAAAACAGCGACCCTCTCTTTTACCGCAGCCTCGAACAACTTCGAGCTGGCGATTGCAGTTGCTGTTGCGGTGTTTGGCATCAACTCCGGCGCGGCGTTTGCGGCGGTGATCGGCCCCTTGGTGGAAGTGCCTGTGATGATCGGATTGGTGAATGTCGCCTTCTTTCTTCAGCATAAGTACTTCACCAGCCCTGGGCCGACCAGCGTGGAGACGGTCTGCACTTCGGCGCTCCCGCGTTAAGGAGCACGATGAAGACGAGAGTTCTGTTTCTGTGTACGGGTAACTCGTGCCGCAGTCAGATGGCCGAAGGCTTTCTCCGTGCGTATGGCGGTGACACTTACGAAGCTCACAGTGCGGGAACGAGACCCTCAGCTCTCAACCCGCTCGCCGTGGCTGTCATGCGCGAGGTGGGAATTGACATAGCAGGGCAGCATTCAAAGGACGTGAGCACGTACGCCAGCCAGAACTTTGCTCTCGTCATCACGGTGTGCGACAACGCCAGGGAGCAGTGCCCCATTTTCCCCGGTCCCTGCGCACGGGAGCACTGGCCTTTTGCAGACCCCGCTGATGCCGCCGGAACAGAGGAGCAGCGACGAGCAGTGTTTCGCAAGGTGCGAGACGAAATAGCTGCTCGCGTTCGCAGCTTCGTGGACCAGAAGTCGTTCGTCTGATCCAGGTCGTGGACAGCGGCAGACAGGCGACGCGCAACCGGTCTTATCGTGCGCCAAAGCTCAGGCAGGTACCTGAAAGTTGTTGATTTGATTGGTGGCGGCGGCTGGACTCGAACCAGCGACCTACGGATTATGAGACCGTCGCTCTAACCACCTGAGCTACACCGCCACGGTGTACAGGACGTACAAAAGAAGGGCTGAGCGCGCCAATGCCACGCCGCGGCTCAGCCCTTTGATTCTAAGAGGCGCACGCAACGAGTGTCAATAAAAGCAATCGGGCGATCTCGCCATCGGGGCCAACTCGCCATCGGGGCCATCTCGCCATCGGGCCGTCTCGTCATCAGGCCACTCGCCATCTCTTCATCGAGCGATCGAACCGTTCGTCATCTCGCCATCCGGGGAATGATCCGGCTGCGGGATTGCGGTCTGGCACGTTCTCAACGCAGTAAGCGGCTCGCCACCCGAAGTTGCTGTCCTTTGGCGTCGACATGCGTCCAACCTAACGATGTGGTTGTCTGATTACGTACACCGGGCAACTGCGGCAGTCGGGAGCGGTCGGAACTGTCCAGAAGAGCAAGGAACTGGTTCCAGCAGCTGAATTGGTTTAGGTCGCCGAGCTTAACGTTCTTATAGAAGGATAGGCTGGGCGCCGTCTCGCGGTTCAGGCAACCCTGGCTGGTCGGAAGGCCCCTACGCCACAAGGGCCGAACTCCAAACTCAGCCGGGTCGAGTGGTCGAAACTCTAAAATGCTTTTAGCGCCCTGCGGTCAGCAACATGCATCAAAGATTGTGGGTATAATGAGAGCACTTGTCAGGTTCATCCTGTTCCGTAACAATGCGGTGGGAAACTGACGTCTCCAGGAAATGAAGTTCCATGTCCAAAACTCTGAAAGCGATCATTCTGAGCGTCTCGTTCGCGCTCGTGGCTCTCACCATTGCCGGCGGACTCGGCGTCAAGGCTTCCACCAATAACGACGGGGCGTACCGCCAACTCGGCGTCTATAGCGAAGTGCTTTCGCGCATTCGCAGCGAATATGTCGAGGAGCCGAACATCCCCAACGTGACGGCCGGCGCCTTGCATGGGCTGCTCGAGTCGCTTGACGCCAATTCCAGCTACCTTGATCCGCAGGAATACAAGGCGTACAAGGCGCAGAAGGCGGATGGCAAGGCCGATATCGGGGCAGCAATCTCGAAGCGATTCGGGTACGCGGCCGTCATTTCAGTGGTGCCGGGCGGACCGGCAGACAAGGCCGGGCTGGACACCGGCGACATCATGGAAGCCGTGGAGGGCAAGAGCACCCGCGAGATGTCGCTGGCCGAGATAGATAGTGCGCTGCAAGGCCAGGTCGGTTCGAACGTGAGCGTCTCGATCGTTCGGGCGCGGCGGGCTGAGCCGTCGAAGGTGGTGATCACGCGCGACCGTGTGCAGGTGCCGCCGGTGAGCACCGAAGTGATCGAGGGAGACATTGGCTATCTGAAGGTCGATGCATTCCCGAAGGGGAAATCGCAGGAGATCGCAAGCAAGATCAAGAACCTGCAGAAGTCTGGCGTGAAGAAACTCGTACTCGACCTGCGCGACGCGGCGCTGGGCGAGGAGTCCGAGGGTGTCGCGACGGCCAACCTGTTCCTGAACCACGGGACCATAGCCTATTTGCAGGGGCAGAAATTTCCGCGCGAGAACTTCAATGCCGATCCGTCGAAGGCGATCACGACTTTGCCGGTTGTGGTGCTAGTGAATCGCGGAACTGCAGGACCAGCTGAGATCGTGGCTTCGGCCGTCCTTGAGAATGCACGTGGCGACGTGCTTGGCGACAAAACCTTCGGCGTTGGTTCGATCCAGAAAGTGATCGAGCTGCCGGACGGCTCTGCGCTGATGCTGTCAGTTGCGAAATATTACTCGCCGAGGGGGAAGGCCATTCAAGACACGGCGGTCACGCCGAACATCCTGGTGGCTGATAACGATGACGACTTCATCCTGCCCGACGAGGACCAGGATTCGAACACTAACGAACCGCTGAAGAAGGAACCCAGGAAGGGACCGGACCAGCAGCTCAACCGCGCGATCCAGGTGCTCAAGAACAACGCGCAACGCGCTGATGCGGGCAACGCAGCGGCGGCGACGGCGAAGTGATCGAAGATAACATTTGAGTCCATGGCCGGCGGCAGCGAACGCGCCGGCCATTTTTGTTTTCGTCGCACAATAAGAAAAGGTTCCCGTTGCCGCACACTTGAGCGGGAGCTACAATCCTCGCGCGAGGACTCCCGTTCAATTGCGTTGCCCGCAGATCAAGCTGATTGCGGTCGTCACGCCGTGCATAGCCGCCTTGGCGGTTGCACTTGCGTTCTCTGGTCACCATCAGAGCCTGTCGGTATCTCTCAACCCCTCTGCGATCGAAGCTGACGGTTCGTCTACGGCGCTGGCCGAGGTGCGTGGACGAAGCGCCGACCTCGCCACGCTGAACGTAAGCTCCTCGGATTTGTGGCGACTGCGGGTGGAAGCCGTGGAACGGCAGGATGGCCACATTTCCGTGCGCCTGCGCGCCGGCGTGCTTCCGGGAGAAGCGCGTGTTCGCTTCACAACCGGTAAAATCACGCGGCAGGTCACGGTTCAGCTCACTCCCAGCACCTCGGATTACTACTCTGATGGCACTCCGGACTTTCTGCGGCTCGATGACCCATCGGATGCCGATTCTTTTCGGCGCTGGTTCGCGTTTCTTGCCGAATCCCAGTTCTTCATGCAACCGAAATTCGCGCCCGAAGTAACCGACTGTGCTTCGCTGGTACGATTCGCCTATCGCGAAGCACTGCGCGACCACCATACTTCCTGGGCGGCGGCGCAGTGGTTGCCGCGTCTGCCTGGCGTGCCCGACGTTCGACAATACCAGTATCCGCATACTCCGCTGGGAGCGGCGCTGTTCAGAACGCGGCCGGGACCATTCGTGCCAGAAGACCTGCGCGGCGACGCCTTCGCCGAGTTCGCCGACGCAAAGAACCTGCGCCTCTTCAACATGTATCTGGTTTCGCGCCGCCTCAGCGACGCGCGGAGCGGCGACGTGCTCTTTTTCAGGCAGGACTCGCAGCGCTCCCCATTTCACGCCATGGTGTACCTGGAACGCAGTTCGCTCGACGGTAGCGCCGAGCCCCTGGCGGTGTATCACACCGGTCCGATCGAAGGCGGACCGGGCGAGGTCAGACGTACGACTTTGCAGCAACTCATGCATTTTCCCGACGCGCGCTGGCGTCCCTTGCCGGAAAACCGCGCGTTCCTGGGAGTTTACCGCTGGAACATTCTGCGGGGATCGAACTGATGCGAAGCAAACTGGCTGTTGCACTGTTGCTCATGCTGTGTGTTGCCGTGCCTACATTGGCCGACGAAAACGAACCGTCGTTCACGCTGAACAGCAGCGCGACCTATGCGCCCGGCGAAAAGGCCGAGGTGTCAGTATGGGCGCACAACGTCGACAAACTGGAATTCCGCCTTTATCGCATCAACGATCCGGTGAAGTTCTTCGCGCTGCTAAAGGATCAGCACAACTTCGGCGGAGTGGGCCCGCGCACAGGCCGCGAACGCACTTTCCTTGAAAAGTTCCATGGCTGGAAACATCGCACGTTTGCCTCGGTGCGCGACTTCTTCCGCGAGCAGTTCAGCCCCGGCGTGCGATCTGAGATCCGCGAGTGGCGGCAGGAGCGGCAAGTCCAAAGCGTCAGCAAGGTCGAGAGTTTCGCCCCGGTGCC
Organism: Acidobacteriota bacterium; assembly: GCA_023441255.1. GTDB lineage: Bacteria > Acidobacteriota > Terriglobia > Terriglobales > Acidobacteriaceae > JAEZPW01. Next base: position 3,585 of record JAEZPW010000356.1, on the reverse strand, counting down.
GATTCTCAACCCGCAACAACTGGTGGCGGTGTGGAACTGGTCTCCGGCAAAAGACAGGCAGCCGTGGCAGTCGCAGACCGCAACTATCCCGGTCAAAGGTGCGGGCGTCTACCTGGTGGAAGCGACGACCGGCACGCTCCGCGCCTATACGGTGGTGATCGTCAGCGAGATTGCCGTCATTACCAAGACTTCGAGCCAGCAGGTGCTCAGTTACGTGGTGGAGCGGAAGTCAGGCAAGCCGATCGCAAATGCTGACGTGCTCCTCTGGGTTGACGGCGAACAACTCGCCGGTTCGAAGACCGACAGCAACGGTCTGGCGCTGCAAGAAGCCAAGGTGGAGAAGCCCGACTCGGTGACCGTCCTCGCCCTCGACGGCAAACGCTTTGCCGCGAACGCCCTCAATTCCTGGACTCTCGGCAACCGTGAGGCTACACGCATACACGCCTACGGATACACGGAGCGACCGATCTATCGGCCTGGCGACCAGGTGCATTTCAAGTTCTTGCTGCGGGCGCGGGGTCGTGAGGGCTGGGTGATTCCCTCCAGTGGCACCATCCGCCTCGAAATCAACGACGCTAAGGGCGAGGTCAAGCTATCCCAGGAGTTTGCCGTCAACTCGAATGGCACGGTGCACGGCGATTTCAATATTCCTGCGGATGCTGCGCTGGGCGACTGGTCCGTCGACGCGAAAATGGACGACAACTTTCTCGCCTCGACGAGCTTCGGCGTCGAAGAGTACAAGAAGCCTGAGTACCAGGTGAGGGTCACGCCCGCGACACCCCGCGTGCTGCAGGGCCAGCCGATCCAGGCCACAATCGAGGCACGGTATTTCTTCGGAGAACCGGTGGCGCGCGCCAAAGTGGTCTGGGTGGTACACAAGAGTCAATGGTGGGCGCCGGGTCGCTACGCGGGCGATGACGAGGACGTGCCCGAGATCGATACCGATGCGGGTGGCGAGGGGAACGGCTACAACGACTACGCTGGCGAGGAGACCGATGAACACACGGCGACGCTCGATGCGGACGGAAAACTGACGATTACGATTCCGACTTCGCCCGACTCCGAGCACAACGACCTGCGTTACCGCGTCGAGGCGCGCGTGACCGACGAGGGGAACCGCGAGATTTCAGGCGCGGGCTACGCCTTCGCGACCTACGGCAGTTTCTTCGTTTCGGCACAACCGGACTCCTACGTCTACCAGGCCGGAGCAGATGCGAAGGTGTCGGTCATGGCACGTGATTACGACTCGCACCCGGTGCAGACCGACTTCCGGGCCGAACTGATGGCCTGGGATAACCAGGGCAAGAAATTTTCAGAGGCAGTTTCCTCCACGTCGGGACGCACGGATGCCGCCGGAAATGCACAGGTGAGCTTCCGAGTTCCGCAGGCGGGCGAGTTCCGCGTGCGGGTATCTGCGCAGACGCGTGAAAGCCGGCAGGTGGAGGATTCCGCGTACCTGTGGGTACCCGGCAGCACGCCGTGGTGGGCGCGCGGAAACAAACGCGAAAAACTCCAGATCGTGACGGACAAAAAGGAATACAAGCCGGGCGATACGGCACGGACGATCGTGACCGTTCCTGAAGGCGCGTCTCACGTCCTGGTAACGGTCGAAGGTTTGTACCTCTATCAGTACCAGATCGCCCTCAACAGCGGCAACGCCGTCGCCGTCGATATACCCGTCCGGCGCGAATACGCTCCGAACGTCTGGATCAACGCCACCTACATCCAAGACGGGAAACTGTTCTCCGGGCGCAAGAAACTCAAAGTTCCTGCAACAGACGCCGCACTCAATGTGGAACTGAAACCGACGCAGCCGCAGTTCCAGCCCGGCAGTCCCGCGACGTTCAAGCTAATCGCGCGCGACAGCGCGGGGAGACCGGCGCAGGCCGAGTTCAGCGTCGGCGTGGTCGACGAGGCCATCTACGATATTCGCCCGGACTCGACTCCGAACATCACGACGGATTTCTACGGAGAGGTCTACGACGAGGTTGGAACCTCCACGTCACTCACTTATTACTTCAGCGGAGAAGCAGGCAAGAAGGCGATGCAACTGGCCCAGGTGCGCCCGACGAAAGCTCTGGCCCAGCTCAAGCCCGAGCGACTGGTGCAGCCGAAAGTACGCAAAGCGTTTCCTGATACGGCCTTTTGGAAGGCGGAGGTCAGTACAAATGCAGCCGGCGAAGCGCAGGTCCAGTTCGAGTTCCCCGATTCGCTCACAACATGGCGGGCGACGGCCCGCGGCATCACCACCGATACCAAGGTCGGCGCTGCCACAAGCAAGGTCATCGTGCGCAAGAACGTACTCGTGCGCCTCGTGGTGCCGCGGTTCTTCCGCCAGGGCGATGACGTCGTCGTTTCAACCATCGTTCACAACTACCTCCCCGGCGACAAGGCCGCGCGAGTCTCGATGGAATTCAGCGGAGTGCAGGTGCTTGATGGTGCGACTCGCGATATCACCGTGCCGAAAGGGTCGGACGCGAAAGTGGACTGGCGCGTGCGCGTTCTCGACGGCACGGAAGCGCGGGTTCTCGGGAAGGCGCTCACCGACCAGGAATCTGACGCGATGGAACTGACGCTTCCGGTCGAGCCATTTGGCGTGAAGCTGGGCGATTCGCGGACCGGCTTTATTGCGGGCGGCGGCGAAAAACAGGTAGAACTCGCGTTCCCCGGTTCCGCTCAACCGGGTTCGCGTTCGCTGCAGATCGAACTCACCCCTTCGGTTGCAGGCACGATCTTCAGCGCGCTCGACTACCTGACCACATACCCGTACGGCTGTACGGAACAGACGATGTCGAGCTTCCTGCCCAACGTGATCGTGGCGCAGGCTATCAAGCAACTCGGCACGCAATCGAACATCAAGCCGCAAGACCTGGACCGCAAGGTAAGGGCAGGACTCGATCGCTTGTATTCGTACCAGCACGAGGATGGCGCGTGGGGCTGGTGGAAGACCGACGACGACAACGTATTCATGACCGCCTACGTAGTGCAGGGCCTCGGCCAGGCGCGCGATGCCGGGTATGACGTTGGCTACCAGGCTTTGCCCAAAGCCCGCGAGTGGCTCGCCACGGCTATCAATAACGATGCGAAACTCTATCCCGATATGAAGGCTTATGCGGCGTATGCGCTGGCCGTGTCCGGCGAGGGCGACAAAGAGGTCGCCGAGATGGCATGGAAACGCCGCGACGGACTTTCTCCCTTCGGCTTGGCCGTTCTCGGGTTGGCGTTCCGAAAAATGAACGATGGCCGCTCTGGCGATCTCGCCTCTGAACTCGAGCGCACGGTCAAACAGGATGAAATGCAGGCGTGGTGGCCCTCCGACCACGACTGGCTACTGGACTTCAGCTCAGATACGACAGTCGAATCGACAGCACTTGCGCTGAAGCTGCTGACCGCCGAACACCCGCAAAGTCCGCTGCTGCCAAAAGCAGTCCAGTACCTGGTGACCCATCGCAACCAGGGATTCTGGTGGGATTCCACCAAGCAGACTGCCATGGTCATCTTCGGTCTCACCGACTTCCTTAAGCAGAGCGGCGAAATGACAGGAGATTTTGACGCCGAAGTCTATGTCAATGGCCGCCAGGTGCT
>JAEZPW010000345.1 GCA_023441255.1 Acidobacteriota bacterium | reverse complement strand
CTTTTTCGGATCCAGTTGCCAGTCGCCATACGTATCCTGCCAGCCGTCGTCGATGGTCACCCACTCGAAGCCCAGTTGCTTGACCGTAGGCAGCGTTTCGTAAACCTGCTTGGGCTGGAAGGTACGGCCATATCCCCACGCACACCAGATGGGTCCGAATGCACTTTCGGGCGCTCTCTGCTCGGCAAGTCCCTGCCGCGACATCAGCAATCGGTACTGCGTGAGAGTCTGGAAGTAATCGCCCTGGTGTACGGCAACGAACGTTCGCAGGGTTGAGAACGCCTGCCCTGGTTCCAACATGCGGCGTTCCTTCGAGCGGACCGCGAGTGTCGCATGAGTGGCGTCGGGCATGGACACGGGAAGGGAAATCAGCCGCGGTTCTTTCTCGATATGGCCGACGGCGATTCCTGCATCTCTGCGCCACACGTCGACCACCGGCGTGCCCCCGCCGTAGTCGCTGGCATTCATGCCCAGGTAGTTCTCTTGCCGGAAGCCCGTCTTGAGCGGAAGGACCCAGTCGGGACGCTTTTCATACGACGCGCTCTGATACGACCAGAACGCGCGCCCCGATGCCGACGGCAGAGCTGCGACAGTGTAGGCATTGTTCGTCCAACCTGCGATGGACAGCGCGGCCTTGCCGGTATTCGTGTAGCTGACCTGAAACACCGCCATGGAAGGAAAGGCTTCGTACATGACCACTGAGACGGTCTTCAGCAGCGGGCCCGATTTTCCGGTCAACGCAATGCGCTCTCCCGCCCCGATATCGTCGGAGATTCGCTCGCGTGTGTACGACTGGAGTGCGAAGTGCTGCGATTGCACGCCGGTGGTGTCTACCTTCTCCGAGGCGGACCACGGCGCTATGACCGTCTGCTTGCCGCCGAATAGCGCCGTCACCCGGGTCCTCAGGTTGCGGTCGAATTCCACGCGCATTTCCTTGCTTTCGATCCGCGGCTCCCCCGCAGGCAAGGTTCTTACGCTTGCTTGCGACTTGGGTTCTTCCTGCTGCTTTCCGGCGAATGCAGCACCGCCCGTCTGCATGCCCAGAAGCAAGGCTAAGAGCAAGGTGATGGAGACAATACGAAATCGAAGATGCATAAAGCTCCCGCACACGTGTTGTGGGTCAGCAAGGCGCTGACGTTCTCAGTGTACGAGTTTCCCGAACTTTGAAACAAATGCAGCAGGAGCAGCAGCGGGCGCTGCTGCTCCTTGTTGTTGCTGGATTGTAGCTGCTGCTACTACTAGTGCTGCTCGATCAGATGTCGAGGTTCTTTACGTCCAGCGCGTTTTCTTCGATGAACTTGCGGCGGCTCTCGACGTCTTCGCCCATCAACGTGGTGAAGATGGTCTCGGTTTCCGCGATGTCTTCCAGCTTCACCTGAAGAAGCGTCCGTTTCTCCGGGTCCATGGTCGTTTCCCACAGCTGCTCGCTGGTCATTTCGCCCAGACCTTTGTAGCGCTGGATGGTGAAGTCCTTGCGGCCTTCGTTCAGCACATATTCGAAGAGATCGCGGACGTTGGACTTCTCCACCACTTCCTGCTCGGCCTTGGTGCGACGTGTGGGAGCCTTTGAGCCGACGCGCTTCTCCGCCTTCTCTAGCTCGGCCTTCTCGGCGTCGCTCAGATCTTCCTGCGTTTCCTTCGCAGCCTCTGCCGTTTCCTTCGACTTCAGCTCGATGATGAACGGGGGCTCAAGACCGGGAGCGACAACTTCCATCGCTTTGTATTTATTCATCATCTGGCGATACTCGGGTGAGCTGGCGAACTCCGAGTTGATGCGGTGTTCGGCGCCCTGCGAGTTCACGAACACGACTTCCCAGGCATCGTGTTCCTCATCGAACCGCAGCTCCACGGAGTGGAAGCCGCGTTCTTTCTGAATGTCCTTCAGCGCCTTCTCGAGCTGCTTCAGCTTCGCCGGCGGCGTCTTCTTGTCGCCTTCGAAATCGGCTTTCTTCGTGATCTCGAAGCGCGGCAGCATGTCCACGACTTTCTCATCGCGCAGGCGTTTGCAGACCTTGTCGTAGAAATCGCGGAAGTCGTTGAGCGTGGTCATGAACTTCGAAAGCTCCGCCCCTTCGAGCTTGGCCGCGCCTTCGCCATAGCGCACGACGATACCGTCGCTGGCGCGCTTGACCATCACTTTGACGAACTCGCGTTCGTTCTTGATGTACTGGTGCGTCTTGCCGCGCTTGATACCGTAAAGCGGCGGCTGCGCGATGTAGACGTTACCGCGCTTGATCAGTTCGCTCATGTGGCGGAAGAAGAACGTGAGCAGCAGCGTACGGATGTGCGAGCCGTCCACGTCGGCATCGGTCATGAGCACGATCTTGTTATAGCGCAGCTTGGAGGCATCGAAGTCGTCCTTGCCGATGCCCGTGCCCATCGCAGTGATCAGCGCGCGGATTTCTTCGTGGCCCAGCATCTTGTCGTAGCGGGCCTTTTCCACGTTGAGGATCTTGCCTTTCAGCGGCAGGATGGCCTGGAACCGGCGGTCGCGTCCCTGCTTGGCAGTTCCGCCTGCGCTCTCGCCCTCGACCAGGAACAACTCGGCGCGCTCAGGATCGCGTTCTGAGCAGTCGGCGAGCTTGCCGGGAAGGCCGCCGGAATCGAGCGCACCCTTGCGGCGCGTCAGGTCGCGGGCTTTACGTGCAGCTTCGCGTGCGCGTGCGGCGTCGATCGCCTTGTTGATCACCTTTCGTGCGACGGTCGTGTTCTGTTCGAAGAAGGCACTGAGCCGCTCGTTGACGAATGCCTGGACGACGCCGGCGATATCGGAATTCAGCTTGCCCTTGGTCTGGCCTTCGAACTGCGGCTGCGGCAGTTTCACCGACACCACCGCGACCAGGCCTTCGCGAACGTCGTCGCCCGTGAGATTTTCGTTCTCGTTCTTGAACAGCCCGAGCTGCTTGCCGGCGTAGTTGATGGTGCGCGTGAGCGCCGTGCGGAAGCCTGAAAGGTGCGTGCCGCCGTCAACCGTGTTGATGTTGTTGGCGAACGAGAAGACGTTCTCGCTGTAGCCGTCGTTGTACTGCAGGGCGATCTCCATCACCACGCCGTCGCGTTCGGCTTCCATGTAGATCGGCTTGTCGTGCAGCGGGTTCTTGCCCTTGTTCAGGTGCTTGATGAACTCGGCGATGCCGCCGTTGTACTTGAACTCAGCGTGCTTCGGCTCGCCGGTCTTCGAATCGGTGGTGCGCTCGTCGGTGAGCGTGATGACCAGACCCTTGTTCAGGAAGGCCAATTCGCGCAGGCGCTGGGCCAGCGTGTCGTAGTTGTACTCCGTGGCGCTGAAGATTTCCGGATCAGGATGGAAGTGGACCTTGGTGCCGCGTTTTTTGGTCGTACCTGCCTTTTTCAGCTTCGTCTGCGGCTCGCCTTTGGAGTAGTCCTGCTGCCAGACGAAACCATCGCGCCAGATCTCGAGGTTGAAGTCGTCGCTGAGCGCGTTGACGCAGCTCACGCCCACGCCGTGCAGACCGCCGGAGACTTTGTAGGTAGACGAATCGAACTTGCCGCCGGCGTGCAGCTTGGTCATCACTACCTGGCAGGCAGGGACGCGCTCGCCGTCGAGATCCATCTCGTCAACGGGAATGCCGCGCCCGTTATCGATCACAGTGACCGAATTATCGATCTGGATGGTGACGTCGATACGGTCGGCGTAGCCGGCCAGCGCCTCGTCAACGGAGTTGTCCACCACTTCGTAGACGAGATGATGCAGGCCCAGTTCGCCCGTGGAGCCAATGTACATGGCGGGGCGCTTGCGCACGGCTTCCATGCCGCCGAGTACCTTGATCGAATCGGCGGTGTAGCCGTTCGCGCCATTCGCTGCGGCGTCTCCGTTCATCTTCCCGTTTCCATTCTTGCCGTTGGTGGATTTACCGTTCTTCACTTCGGCGGCGGCAGCGCCGGTCGTAATCTCTTTAGAGGCCAAGCTGACTCCGTAAAACCAGTTTCAAGTTTCGCGTTTCGAGTGTCGCGTTCGAGCACCATGACGGTAGCCCACGTTCGCTTAACTGACGTGGCTTTCTCAAGCACTTGCGAACTCAGAACCAACACAGAATTTCGCGCACCGGTCGCCTGTGGAACGTCGTCTGCGCTGACGAATCCGAGAGACTCAACCTATTGAAATCTCAATCACTTAGGCGCAACCCGGGCTGGTACTATTCTACCACAGAAGAGCCGTTCTTGAGAGCGGAAGTCGGAGCGTAAATGTTGCCTAATCAGCGACTTGCGAGGGTCAGAATTAAACGCGACGCATTCATCCTGACCCTGAGGAAAACAGCCAGGAAGGATGCATCAATTCCGTCGGCACCGCCGCGACTGCGCGCCAGATGCAGAGATCCTTCGCTTCGCTCAAAGTTTGTGACTTTTGGCTGTTCCACCCATTCCGACGCCTTTGTCCTTCCGAGCCGAAGCGAGCAACCCCTACGCCATCAACAGCGTTGCTGCGGGTACAGGTTCCTCGTCGCTTCGCTCCTCGGAATGGCAACGTTTGAAACAGTCACAGGTTTTCAGGACGACAAACTCCGAGGAGAGCTGTCAGGACGGCAGACCTCGAGGATTATTAGGACGACAGACTTCGAGGATTATTAGGACGGCAGACTTCGAGGAGCAGAGGAGGAGGCGTGCAGCCCAGTGGGTTTGAACTCGAAACTCGAAACTCGAAACGCGAAACTGGTTCCTAATCCCCCGACACGTGGCGGACGTGCGCCATGGTGGTGCGCAGGTACTTGTAGGGATTTACGGGAGTTCCGCGTACCCAGACTTCGTAGTGGAGGTGAGGTCCGGTAGAGCGGCCTGAGAGGCCGACGTAGCCGATCACTTCGCCTCGGCTCACATGCTGTCCTTCACCCACGGCGAAGGCCGACATGTGTCCGTAGCGGGTTGTGACGCCGTGGCCATGTTCGATCACCACCAGGCGTCCATAGCCGCTGGAGTAATCGGCGAAACTGATCACGCCATCTGCGGGAGCGACGATTGCCTGCCCATAAGCGGTGGAGATATCCACCCCGCGATGGAATGCGCCCTCACCGCTGAACGGGTCGAGCCGCGATCCGAACGGACCGGTGATGCGTCCTTCAACGGGCCAGACGCTCGGCGCCGCTGCCAGCGCCATCCAGTCAGCCGCGGTCACGGTATGGGTAAATCCGACTGACAGCGCGGCTGTAGCTCCGCCGCGAAGGGCGGTCTGCTTCAACAGTCCGAGCTGATCCAGCGAGTCGGCAACCTGCTGCTCAGTAAGGTCGGTGTCAGCAGGAGTTATAGCCGTGTCGGATTTCAATCCATAGAGGATTGAAACTTCATTGGCCAGCGACCCCAGCGAAGCCACCTGGATGTCCTTTTCCTTCGCGGCTTTCTCGAGTTCCGTGTAGCGGCTCTCCAACTGCTGCTTCTCAGTCCTGAGCTGGTTGAAGCGGGCGGTTTTCACCAGCATGCGGGTGTACGAGCCTGCGATCCCGGTGATGGTGAGCATACCCAGCACTGTACCGGCGAGGAATACGTAGAGGTAATGAAGTGGGATGTGGATCTTGCGGAGTTCGCCTTCGGCGTCGCGCGTAACGAAAAGGATGTAGAAGCGCTTCCGCAATGACCGCTCCTTAGACAATATTCCGCCCGAAGTCACTTTCATCGGGCTCGGCCCTATCACTCCTGCACTTGCTGTTGCGCCGAAGGTGCGCGACGCGTGCGGGCCGATTTTGCGACTGCTCCGTCCATGGGGTCCGGATTGACACCGCCCTTGGCACGGCCTCAAAAGGTACGAGGAAACAGCAGAAACCTTACCAAGGTGAGTCGGCCATTGTCAATGTTGTGGTCACCTGAGGGGCGATTACCTTAGGCGGGCCGCTCGGCGAAGAATAGGGGTGGCCACAAGGGCATTGTCCGACCGCGGACCCCGAGCAGAGCGCATTTATTGTCGTTTGCGAGCCCAACATTCTGAGTAGTTGTCGTTTGTCGCGGACAGGGAGCAGTTGTCATTCCGAGCGGCATGAGGAACCTCTACCCGCACCACAATCGCTCAGGCATGCAAACTCCTGGCTTCATCGAAATGGCGGGTGCACCGGCCGCGGCAACGCTACCAGTTCTGCCTGCCACGGTCGCGGCGCTGAGTCAGCTTTACCCCAATGGCTCCGCCGATCGCCCCGAAGCCGGCAAATAGCGCGAAAAAGAAGATGAGCATGATGACCGCTATGACGACAATCCCTTCCGGGGTCAGCAAGCGTGACATCATGGCCTGCACTTCCGGCGTCGGATTGCGCGCGGCAGCCTGCTGGAGAGCTTCGCGGAATTGAGCTCCGCCACGAATCACCAGCGACTCGAAGATCACCAGTACCGCAAACAGAACGAAGCCAAACAGACCGGCGATGCTGCCGATCCGCGCGCCCACACCGCGCGTCAGGGATTGATCCGGCCGACGCTGCGCGTACAGCACCACCGCCACGGTACCGGCCACGGCAGGCGCGATGAAAACGCTGAGGATTGGAATCAGCACCGCACCGATCAGCAGTCCGGCCACCACCGCTCCGGGCAGCGCGTCGCCCCAGGACACACGGTCATTCGGAGCCGCAACACCGCTTTGGCCCTGCCATGCTGAATATTCGGCCGGATGCCGCTCTTGCCACGCGACCGGCGTCGCCGGAGGCTGAATTTCACCGGGAGTGCCGGGAGCGAGTGGCGCCGTGGCGGGACGATCTTCGGCGCCGGGTACGCGAATCTGCGGCGCGCGGCAATTAGGACAGAACGCAGCACCATCTTCCACCGGCGCCGCACACTTATCACAAGGATGTTCCACGGCTCAAAGCTACAAGATTCCCGAACACAGGTGCAAGCCAATGTGAGGACGGCGCCGCCGGCTCGCAGGCAGCGCCGTCTGGTTATCGGCGGACTACCACACCTCGCACCGCTTCTCTTCCGAGCGCACCATCTCCGACCCGGCTTTGCAACTGAATGCCTGCTGGAACTGCGGCAGGTTCGACAGCGGCCCGATCACGCGATACTTCGCGATCGGATGCGGGTCTCCCTGCACCATCAGGCGCTGCGTTTCGGGCCGAATTGCGTCGCCGCGGAACTGTCCCCAGGCGATGAAGAACTGCTGGTCAGGCGTAAAGCCGTCGATGGTGGGCGCGGGCGTCTTCTCCTGCGCTTTTTTGAACGCCAGGTACGCAATCTTCGCCCCGGCCAGGTCGCCGATCGCTTCGCCGAGCACCAGTTTGCCGTTGTGCGGAATGCCGGGCTCGATGAAGTAGTTATCGAACTGGTTCACCACGCACGCGCCGCGCTGCTGGAACTTGCTGAGGTCGTCGGCGGTCCACCAGTTGTTCAGGCGACCGAGCGCGTCGAACTGCGCTCCCTGATCGTCAAAGCCGTGGCTGATCTCGTGACCGATCACCACGCCGATGGCGCCATAGTTTACGGCATCCACCGCGTTCACGTCGAACGCGGGCGGTTGCAGGATCCCGGCCGGGAACACGATCTCGTTCAGCAGCGGGTTGTAGTAAGCATCGGAGGTCGGCGGCGTCATGCCCCAGCGCCCGCGGTCAGTGGGCTTGTTGATCTGACCCCAGTAGTCGCGCACGTTGTACTCGCGCCCGGCGACGACGTCGGACCAGAAGTTATCGCGGCTGATCTTGACCGAGCTGTAGTCCTTCCACTTGTCTGGGTAGCCGACCTTCGGATTGAACGTCGCAAGCTTCTCCAGGGCCTTCTTCTTCGTGTCCGGACCCATCCACTCCAGGCCGTTGATGGTGTCCTTCATGGCGGCGAGCAGGTTCTTGACCATGTCCTGCACGCGAGCCTTGGCCTGCGGCGGGAAGTAGCGCTCAACGTATTTTTGTCCCAGCGCCTCGCCCAGCAGGGCGTCTGTGGATTCGGCGCAGCGCTTCCAGCGCGGCTTTATCTCTTTGGCGCCGCTCAGGTAAGCGCCGTTGAAGGCGAAGTCCTCTTCGACGAACGGCGTCGAGAGCGACTCCGCGGCCGAATTCAGCAGATGCCACTTCAGGTAGGTCTTCCAAGTGGCCAGCGGAGTCTCCTTGAGCTGCCGGTCCACCTCGGCCATGTACTTCGGCTGGTCGACGTTGAGTGCGGCAGACGAGAGGCTCGCCCCCTTGTAGAAGCCGTCCCAATCAAACGCCGGCATCATCTTCTTCAGCTCGGCGAAGCTCACCTTGTGATCAGTGGCTTTCGGGTCGCGCAGCTGCACGTTGTCGAGTTGCGGCTCGGCCAGCTTCGTCTCCATCTGGAAGACCGTGTCCGCGGCTTTCTTCGCGTCGGCCTCGCTGTAGCCGGCGAGCTTGAACATGTTGGCGACGTGCACTACGTATTTCGCGCGCGCCTCCTTGAAGCGAGGCTCGGCCTTGAAATAGTAGTCGCGGTCGGGCAGGCCGAGTCCGCTGGCGTAGATCTCGGCTATCGTCTGCGTCGGCTCATGTTGATCGGGTTGCGATATGAAGACGAACGGCACCGGGATCATGAGCTGCTGGAAGCGCGCCAGCATCCTGTTGACGTCGGTCGCGTTCTTCATGGCGTCGATCTGCGCCAGCATGGGCTTGATCGGCTCCATGCCCAGCTTGTTGATGCGGGCCTCGTCCATGCACGCGCCGTAGTGGTCGCCGATCAACTGTTCGACGCTGCCCGGCTTCCAGTCGGTCTTGGCCGAAACCTCGTCGAGGATGACCTTGAGCTGTTCCTTGTTCTTCTCGCCCGCCTCCCAGCGGCGGCTCCAGCGCGACATCGACGCCGGAATCGGATTGGCGGCGCGCCACGCGCCATTGGCATACTCAAAGAAATCGGTGCACGGATCGGCCTTGCGGTCCATGTCGGCCACAACCACGCTGCGCTGCGGCGTCTGCGACGCACCCTCCTGCGCGAACGCCGCACCGGTGGCGACGAACGCCCCCGCCATTACTACAGCCAAAGCTCTAACAATACTCATCATTCCCTCTCGGCAAAACAGAAGTCGGCGCTCTCGGCAAAACAGAAGTCGGCTTCTTAGACGAACGGCGTCCCCGATTGTCACACCGGAAGGGACCTCCCGTCGAGGTGCCCAGCCGGGTACGCTTCGCCGAGACTGTGCTCGCGCCGTTCAGAGAAGGGTTCCGTTTCGGGATTGATGGATGGAAGCCCCCGTTCGCAATAGCTATCCATCAACTCTGGCACAACACGATGCCTCGGCGTACATTTCTTCCCATGCGTTTCATCCACGTTGCCGCCGCCATACTGCTGTCCAGTGTCGTTGCAGTCGCACAACTCAAACCCCTGACAAGTCTGGAGCAAGCTGGCGGCGAAGTTACCTGCATCGACTTCTCGGCCGACGGTAGGTTCTTCTTTTCCGGTTCACTTGATAGCTACATTACGGTCTGGTCAACCACCAATTGGGCGAAGGCCGAAGAAATTCCTCCAGCGCCTCCACCAATCTCTCCTGCTGGAGAGCATCAAGCGGAGTTCAGAGGCTTGGCTGCGTGCGCAGTTGTACCCAACGGTGACTCTGTGCTGATTGCGTCAGGTGACGATTCGCTTGCGACCTACTCGTTGCAGGATCGCCACCAGTACACAGACCGTAATCTGAACGTGAATTACCGTGCATTGGCGGTCAGTGCGGATGGGCAAGAAGTTGCGGTTGGTAACGGCACAGAACTCGTCCTGTACTCCCTCTCTGAATGGAGAAAGGTGGGAACAGTCGCATTGCGAGGAAGTGTTGGGACAGTGCGCTACGCTCCGACAGGGCGATTGCTCGCGGCGGCAATCGAACGCGGTGGTGTTCAACTGTGGGACACGCGCAAGAAAGCCCTCGTACGCACACTCAGCGATACTGGCAATTCGGGGCAGATCAGGTTCAGCCCTGATGGCCGACTCGTCGCGGTCGCAGTCTGGGGAGCCGGTCATCGAACAGGAGTGAAGGTATGGAACGTCTCGACCGGTCAACAAGTGGCGTGGCTCACCGCCACGAATCTCCGACTAAAACACAAGAACGATGTCTGGGCGGTTGCGTTCAGCCCCGATGGCACCTCCCTCATATCGGGTGACACAAACGGCAATGTGGTCGTGTGGAGTACCGCCAACTGGCAGTCCTGCTACCAGCTTACGACCGCCGGACTGTACGAGCTGGCGGTGAGTCCTGACGGACGGTGGCTTGCTTCAGGCGGAGGTGACACTGACGCTTTCATCTGGGATCTGCAGCAGTTAACGAAGAATTGCCATTGACAGCTGGCGACCTCCGCGATTGTTTACTGTAGAGCGAGATTTGTTGGCGGTAAATCCGCTCACCGCAAGTAATCCCGAAAGGGCGGGGTGCCCGCCTAAAGTGCTGTTCGCAGCAGCTGCCTTGATGTACGCTACGCAGGACAGAACGCGATGGCAGAAACGAAAACAGCCACCGAGGCGGTTTACTGTAACAACTGCGGAACGGCGAATCCTCGAAACTCCGTCGTCTGCTGCAGTTGTGGACACGTTCACGCGATCACCCTCCAAGTACCAGAGCAGCCCGAACCGGCAATCGTTGTGGAGCAGCGGTTCTGGGTTGCGCTTAGGTTTGCCTGCGGTGCTTACTTGTGCATCGTCGATGTTATCCCCTCGTCCGGCACAGTGTTCAGCGCTGCCCTGGCAGGACAGATAATGGGGGCGCTCGCGCTTCCGGTTCTCATTGCTGTCCTGCTTGGCGATGGCAAATGGGGAAGGTCGAGTAGATGGTTTCTTGGCGCGGCTCTGGCAATCTCGCTTATGCATTACTTCAGAGGCGTGTTCGGCAGCATCCATCTTCGCTGACTATCGGGCGTTTCGGCGCTGCGCACGGCAGAACGTATGTCAGTTCGAGTCGCAGGGAACGTATATACAACAATCCCGATTGGGAATGAGCGCCTGGGGCTTAGTGCCGGGTAACATCCGGCTATACTTCTGGGCATGGGAACATCTCCACCAGGTGCACAATCCACCTCAAGGGCGAGACCCACCTCCAGTAAACACGTTGCGCTATTGCTTCCAGTGTTGGAACTTGCGCTTATCGTCAGCATCTTTGTCTTCGATCGCTATCTCCCGATTAGCAAAACCCCGTATTTAATGGCAGTCGGCTGGCTTTCGCTTCGACTCCGTGGGCTTCGCTGGCGCGACGTTGGTCTCGCTGCCCCGCGTAGTTGGCTCCGTGCAATCGTGATCGGAGTGCTTTGTGGCCTTGGAATGGAGGCACTGGAATTGTTTTTTACCCAGCCGCTGCTGATTCATCTCACGGGCCAGAAACCAGATTTCTCCGACTTCTTGGCCTTGCGTGGCAATCCTAAACTGCTGTTGATTGGACTTGCATTCGTATGGACGCTGGCGGCTTTCGGCGAGGAGATGGTCTGGCGCGGCTATCTCATGAACCGCGTTGCTGGACTGATCGGGAAGTCACGTACCGCTTGGGTAATCAGCCTGATCACAGTCCACGTTGGGTTCGGTGTGGCACACCGATACCAGGGGACTACAGGTGTGATTGATGAAACCCTGATGGGCATTATTCTCGGCGTCATCTATCTCGCTTCACGCCGGAATCTCACCACCGCTGTCGTCGCTCACGGCACGGCCGATACAGTCGATGCGTTCCTGTTTTTCATTGGCCGCTACCCTGGAACATAGCCCCAAAATTCTTACTCCGTTCTTGATTGTTGACGGAAAGTCCGCTTACCGCAAGTAATGGCATTGTGAGCGGGAATGTGCAGCAGCTAGTCAGAGAACGGATACTCCAGATAAAGCCGCGAAATCCCCGTAATCTTGTCGGTAGGCGAGATGTCTCCCTTGTCGGTATTAGGCCCTGAGAAATCGACATCTACTTTGACGAACGGACACTTCTTGAATCGATACCTAGTCTGCGGAGCGAATGTCATCCCGCCGTCCATCTGGAAGTCGCGCTCCACTTGGGCGCGGGAGTCTCCAAGCTTCAGCCCTTTGATGGTGTTCAGTGCATCCTCAGCCACCGCCTGAAAGGAAGCTTCACAGCTCAGTGCGTGATGTTCACCAGTGCTCTGAGCCCGACCAGATTGAGAAAGAACAATCAGTGCCGCACAACTCAACAGCATCAGCCACTTCTGCTTCATGCTCTCTTCTCCAGTGTGAGCGTTGATTGACAGGCAAGCGCGGCGCTCGCTTCGGAGGCTTTCTCCTGTGCAGTGCCTAATTAGGGTTCTTTTCTGTTGACGTGCTAACTCCCGAGGTCGGGGTAACAGGCGGGAGTTTGCGAGTTTCAGATACATCAACGTCGAAAAGCTTGTAGTCATCGAAGCTGTAGTGCCGGTAGTAACGGTGCTTGCGAAAGTCGAAGTAGATCTCAACATTCTTCGGCAGCCACAGCATCGTGCTTTTCTTGGCAAACGGCACGGGGCTGTATTCCACGACTTGGTGTTCGCTGAGCAATTGGATCTCGTGCACGGGATTGGCCATGTCGGCCTCAACATGCACGATCTGAAAAGTGTCTGGAGAGATCCAGGCTCTGCCCTTCAAGTCAACGCGGTAAGTCTTGCCATCGACGCTGTAGGTTTGCATGCGATTGGGACGGTCGTGGCGCTGGCGGAAATGTATCAACCAGGTGGGCTGTCCACGCCATTGCCCTTGTCCCTCGCAGTCGAAGTCGAAGTCGCCCTGCATTTCCGGATGAAAAAGCAGTGCCAGCATGACGAAGCCGGTGCTTGCGATGCGATCGGGACTGCCACCCTGGGGAACCCTGTCGTCGCGATATTCCTCGACCAAAACAGATCCCTTTTGCGACGAGATTGCAGCAATATAGTCGTACTTTCTTGTCTCTGCCTGGCTTGAAAGGCCAAAGCCATCGAGCGACTTGTGGAACAGGTCCTCTCTGGCGGAAAAACGGGTTACATCCTGAACCAACTCCTGTACGCGTTGGCCTGCTCCTGCAAGTACCTGAGCACTGGGACAAGTTACTCCGGGCTGGAGGGCCGGCTTGACGTCGTCGATATCGGGAGGTCGCCAAGTCTGCATCGAGAGCACGACTTTGGGCGCAGCCATGAGGGGATCAGCAGGCGACCTAACAATGTCTGGAATTGTCGCGGATACTTGATCGCTCTCTACGCTCGTGATCAGAGCGCGTACCTGATCGACCATGCTTGCGTTGGGAGACTCTTTTAAAAATGCCTGAAGCGCCTGAATCCCCTCTTTCTTCTGCCCCAGTGCAATCAGCGCTTGCCCGAGGGTGAGTTCGGCAGCGCCGGAAGCATCCTTTCCATATCTCGCGCTTTTCGCAACGGCAATCTGAGCTTCGTCACGGGCCTTGGTGTATTCCTTCTCGTGAAGATATGTATAGGCCAATAAGTTGTGTGGCAGCCAATCTTCCGGATCGACGAGTATCGCCTGTTCGAGGGCTGATTTAGCCGCAGGGTAGTTCTGCTGCTCCAGGTTCGTTCTGCCGAGCAGAGTTAGCGTTGGGGCAGAGTGAGGGTTAAGACTGGCGGCCGTGCGCAGGTAGGCGCCAGCTTGCTCGTAGCGTTTTTCCTCAAAGTGCAGATATCCGCAGAGAAAGTTCAAGTCCGCATTGGAAGGCGCCAGTTTATAGGCTGCTTCCAAATGCCTCCGCGCGTCGGCGAGGCGACCGGATTTCAAGAGAGATACAGCCCGATTCGCCTCTTTCTTAGCCTTGCTCGACATGATGCCCGACGCTTCATTAATAGCGATGGCAGCAGGATCACGGTGGAGCACGATATCAACGTCCTGCCTTGCGGGGGTCAACACGCTGATTTCCTGGCGCGTGCTCAGATATCCCACGGCGGTGACTGAAACGGTGTATTTCCCGAGAGCTGTGTTTACGAAGACAGCATTCTCATGTCCTGGGACTATTAGGAATACGCCGAGATGGTTGGCAAGATTCGTCAGATCTACCCGAGCCGAGCGGTCGAGAGTAACAGGCTTCTCCTCCGCGAACGCGTGGACGATGACAACTGCGGTGTTCGGCGCACTCTCGTAACCGGTGATCGCCTGCAGTTGCCGCATCTTGTCCATGTCCTGTATTTGCTGCGGTACCTGCGCCAATGACCGGATACTAAGGAGGGAAACGAACAGGACCAACCACAACGGCGAACTAGGTGAGCGTCTCATAATCGAACGGACCCGCACCGGAGAACGGAGTATATCATCGGCAGAAAAGCTGGTTGGCGCAAGTGATCCCGTTTCGGGGCGCGCACCCAATCGAAATCGTGAGTGAGTGATCTGCGGATCGGGCCCGTAGGGTCAGTTCGAGACTGTTCGTTAAGCGCGAACCCGCTTTCCCAAGGCCCGCGCTCTGAACGTGCGCCAAGACGCGCTTGCACCCTCTTAGCGGTGGTGTATCGAACGGTTCGCGGGGCTTCAATTCACTGGCCCATCTCAACTCCCACAATAGCATTGACGAAAGCCTGCGTGCTGATTCTTTAGCTGTAGCAGGATGCCGTAGTCAGTGGCGTGCATTGGCGCGTAGCGAAGAATACGTTTGCGATATCTCTTAAATACTGAAAGCTTAATTAAGCAGTCCCGTAGGCTAGGTTATGGCTACTCGACGGAAGACCGGTCGCGAGGGCACGAACTTCGCAACGATCGCTCAGCGCGACCTGCCAAATGGACGCAAGGGAAAACACCATCTGATGTTGCGTTACGTGCTTGAAGATTTGCGGCAACTCGAGCACGGACGCGCTATAAAGATTCCGCTTGCTGATTTCTCCGGTTCGGTCGCGGACATCCGCTCAGCTATTCATCGCGCAACCAGGAAGCAGAAACTGGAAATCGCGACCTCGAGCGATGACGAGTACTTCTATTTGTGGAAATCGGGCCCTGATGGCAACGGCCAATGATTTGAGCCAGCCTGATTGCTTAGATTCGCTTAGCTATTGCCGTTTTCGGCGGTCTCGGCACGCGCCAACGCACCGCGAACCACGCTCACCAGTTGATCGGGTTCGACCGGAGCGGTAAGAAAGCTGCCCATTTGCCTGCGGTCCCAGTTGCAGTGTTCCTGTGGGGTGGTCACTGATGAGTAGTAGATGATGGCCGGTTTGTGCGTTGTCGGCTTTTCCCGGAGGGCGTTCCCGAAGGTAAGGCCGTTCACGTCGGGCAGAATCAGGTCGAGCAGCACCACGTCGGGACGCTGCTCCAGCACTGCAGCCAGCGCATCCCGCCCACTGGTTGCTTCGATCACCTTGAACCCGGCCTGCTCCAGCATCTGGACCATGGCATGGCGCTGTGCGTCGTCATCGTCCACCACCAACACCTTGCAGTTTGTCTCTGCCGACAAGACTCCAGCCACGGTTGCCATGATGCGCCTCTAGTGCCCAATACCATACCCCAATATTGCGCGTACGCTGTTCACTCGGCACAAGATGGCGCTTCTTCGTCGGCGCGGCACGTCTCATTTGGACCATTCGTTGACTATCGTCGCTGAGCTCGTAGAAGCTTGATGCGGTACATTCGCGGGTTATACGTGTTGTAGTAGCCCAGGTCGGGCGCCCACGCGTAGGCCATGGTGTGAGCCCGTCATACCCCGTAAGACCAGTACTGCGCTATTTCAGTCCGAAATGCTTGCGAACGCCCTGGTCGAACATCGTGCCGGGCAAGGTCCAGTGGAGCAGGCGCAGCGTTCCGGCGCCGCGACCGGCAGTGTAGCGAAAGCCCGGGAAAGGCTCGGTGGCGGCCTTGAGCACCACGCGCGCAACCGCTTCAGTTGAGTCGCCTGTCTCGATCTCGTGAACAGCGCGGGACGTCGCTGCCTTATAGTCCGGCTTGTAGGCCTCCAAGTGCGTTTTCACGCCCTGGCTCTTGCGTCCAATTTCGGTGCGGATGTAGCCGGGCTCGACGATGATGGCGCGAATGCCGAATCGTCGGACCTCGTGGTCCAGACTTTCGGTGTAGCCCTCGAGGGCGTGCTTGCTTGCACAATAGAACGGCTGGAACGGCATGGCCACGAAGCCGCCAATGGAAGCGATGTTCACGATGCGTCCTGAACCCTGTTCACGCATGACGGGCAGCACGGCGCGGGTCACCCGATGGACTCCGAAGAAGTTGGTCTCAAAGAGGCTCTTCGCCTCATCTATGGACGTTTCTTCGACGGCACCATGCAGGGTCATGCCGGCGTTGTTGACCAGCAGGTCGATGCGGCCAGCCTCGTCCAGCACGCGACGCGCACAGGCCTCGACGGAGTCTTCATGCCGTACATCGAGTGTGACCAGCTTGACGCCAGGCGGCGGAGCGTCCGCCCCCTTCAGGTGACGCACGCTGCCGTACACGCGAAACCCGTTCCTGGCCAGGACCTCGGCGGTGGTTCGTCCGATGCCGCTCGACACTCCGGTGACGATAGCAACGCGTTCTTGAGCCATGGAGGAGTAGATGAGGGACAAGCGCGGGGAGTTACTGGAGCAGAAGCGGGCGAAGTTGGCGGAAAGCCCACTTTGAAACTAGCGGCGTTGTCATTCCGAGCGGCGGCGAGGAATCGCTACGGAAGCTGTGTTTCAGCGGGTAGGGGTCCCTCGCTTCGCTCGGGATGACAAAAAGTCACACACTCTTCGCTCGGGATTACAAGAACATCACACACTTTCGCAATGACAAGCGCCGGGAGACTATGCGTCGGGAGAATTGTCATTGCGCGATCTGGCTTACTTCATGACCTTCATGTTGGCCCAGTCATAATTGAACTTGCGTCCACAGTCGAGGCAGACGACGTAGTGACCGGCACGCACGGAGCCGACCGGTTCCCAATCCGTCTTTTTGCTTTGCGGCGTACTGGAACCGCTGGCGAACGGGTGTGACATGTTCTTGTGCGGACAGGCCATCCGCAGCATCTGGAGAATTTTCTCAACCATTACAGCTTCTGCCTCTCGCCTCTGCGGGCGATCATGGCGCGCCAAGTCGCGGCGCCGCCTGCTTGGCTTGTGTAGTGCCGGCTGTCGAACCGGTCATGCGCTTCGGCTGGCGAAAGATCCGGCGCTACACAAACTCGCTCTGTCGCTTCTGTTGGTGGCGTGCCCGCGTCAGCCTGGCGAACGCGGGGTCCAATGCTGTGTCTATTCAGGGCGGGTCTGAACCCGTCCTCAACCCACATCTGCTAAAAGCGGCAGATGTGGGGCACCGTCGACGACATCGTCGACGAAAAAAGATCTCGTGAACTAGACGGCCTTTGCTGCGGCCTGGTCTTCCTTCTGGTCCTTCTGGCCGGGCTTGCGGATGTCGATGCCGCCCTTGAAGTACGCACCGTCTTCGATCGAGATGCGCTGGGCCACGACGTCGCCGGTAAGCGAGCCTTCGTTGCGGATGTCAACGCGGTCGGTGGCGTTCAGGTTGCCGCGGACCTTGCCCAGTACAACGATTTCGCGCGCGCTGATGTTGGCGGCGACGACGCCATTGCGGCCGACCGTCACGCGATTGCCGTTCAGCGTGATCGAACCTTCAACGCGGCCGTCGATGTAAAGCGACTCCGAACCGGTGACCTCGCCCTTGATGACGAGCGACTTTCCGATTGTGGCCTGGTCACCCGTGTTCAGGGTGGCATTGCGCGGCGCGGCCACAGGCGCGGGCTCGCTGGCGGCCGGGGTGTAAGTGGTGGTTGCCGGACGTTGCTGCGGTTGTTCAGGCGTGGAGTTCGGTGTCGGTTGATTCGTGGGCTTCCACATAATGACGGGTACTTCCTCCGGAAATTTTCACTGGCTAAACTTCTGTGGCATTCAGGTGGCCAAACTGCTCTCCACCGCGGGCCAAAATCCTGGTGTTCAACTCGCGTTGAAAGAGAAGAGAGATGCTGGATTTCCGCAAATCACCCATAGCTTTGGGGCAGAATCACAGCTCCATTTCGATTGCCAGCGTTGAGTAAATATTCCAACGTGGGTAGCAGTTCTTATATCAGAAAAACACCTTAACAGTCCCAGACAAAAGATTCTTACCACGGATTACGTCGGACGGGTCATCCCGCCCGACTTGAATGACATACGCAATTATGACGGCATCAGAACGGTGACCGTGGTGGTCCTCTCGATTCCGGCTGCGGTGACCGTAACGGTCACGGTCGCCGTTGTCGCCTGGATAACGGTCACGGTGGCGGTAGCCTCCTTATTTCCGCCAGCCCCCTGGGCGACGAGATGATAGGTGGTTGTGGTGGCCGGAGACACCGACTTAGTTCCGAACTTGGCCACGGCTGCGCCGTCCAGGGTGACAGTGGTCGCATTGCCGGTCGACCAGGAAAGGGTCGAAGTCTGCCCAGTCACAATGCTCGTCGGATTGGCGAACATACTGGCCGAGGTGGCGGGAGGAGTGTGATCGCCACCACCGCCGCCACAAGCGAACTGGGTTGCCGCGATCGCGAAGACGATCACCAGCATGGCTGCGAGCCGCTTCCGCGAGCCGCGCACGTGAACGCAACCGCCGGCAAAGGCCAAGCTGGCGGCGAACATCATGCCCCAGGGAGCCTGCCGCCTTGTTGGCGGTGGCGCTTCTCGCAGGCTCGCCGAGGTGGAGGCCGAACCAGACCGGTGGATCGTGAGCAGCGAATGCACCGGCGCTGTAAACGACCCGTAAGTGTCGGTGAGTGACAACTCGCAGGTAAGTCGCGGGTCAGTCGTGCTGCACGTGAATTTAACCGGGTCAACCACGGCGGGAGCCGGGTTTAGGGTTACGGTAGTTGTCCCAGAGGTCGTTCCGGTCAGATCAACGGTGCTGCTTGTGAGTTGCAGGGCGAAATCCTGCTGCTTGAATTCGTAGTCGACGGCCTGCGACTTTCCGCCTCCGGGAAGCGCGTTGAACATGGCGACCTTCACCGTCCGTGGCTGAGCGAAGTCGGCCTGAAGGAATGAAATGAAGGATTCGGCCGGACTGACATAGTAAGCAGGACGCGGGTGGCCATCCACGAGCACGACGGAGGACTTGGTGAAGTTGGATCCTTGTGCGTCGAGGGACAAGCCGGTGAAGTACGTACTCGCAACGAACCAGGGAGGATTGATGGAAGCCAGCGTCGGAACGGGATTTTCCGGGAATTCCGGCATGAGCTTCCACAAGATGGCCATGTTGTCTGCGAGACCGGCGTTCTTAAAGCTGTACTGGACGGCGGAGTCGGTACCTGGCTGGATGCCGACGCTTGCTGTCGCTCCTTTGTCATGCGCGGCGCAGGCGCCTCCAAAGACGACATCCTTGTAGTTGTACAAAACGTCAGTCTTGTTCTCGAACAGCACGACCTGAAAAGTCACTCCGCCATCGCTCGGAGACGAGCAGTCCGAGTGAGGCACGTCGCGCCACTCGATGACGAGTTCGCGGTTGGGAGCGTCGCCCAGCACGGCCCAGAAAACGTTGCGCGTGTTAACCGCGCCGTCTGCATAAAGGGAATCGTTGAATGGCGCCAGCACGATATCCGTCTGCGCAAGGGGCAATTCGCTGGTCGACGCCGGCAAGAACCATGTGGTCGGGACCGCGATGAGTCCGTCGGGCGAAATCGTGACGGAGTCGACGCCGCGTCCGGTCAGTGACAACGGCAAAGGCAATTGCAGAAAAGCGGGAACACCCAGGAATCCTCCCGAGAGCGCAAGACCGGTGCCGCTGGAACTGATGTCGCGCCACTCCATGGTGGGCGAAGATGGCGTGTAAGGATCGACCAGGACGGCGTGGCTTTCAGTGCCCAGCGCAATGGTGTACGCGCCCGGAGCGGTAGGTATCCATTCGCCGGAGTAGACGCCGTCTCCGGCGATCTCGTCCAGGTCCCCACCGTCATCCTGCAGAGTGATAGTGGTGCCTGCGACAGTGGCGTTGACCGGGCCTGCGGGCGCCTCGCAGTTGATGTGCAGGGCGGTAACACGGAACGGCTTACCGACACTTCCGAGGAGCAGCGCCTTGTAAGGCGTCAGGAACGAAAGCACTTCGGAGTTGCTGCATGTAAGTGCCGAGTAGGCGTTCAGGCGGCGTCCGGTGATCGTGGACTGAAGCGAGGGGATGACATCGCCGCTGCTGATTATGCGGTTCTTCAGCTGTTTCCAGTCCAGTTCAGGATATGCCGCCGCCAGCAGCGCCACGGTGCCGGTCACGTGCGGTGTGGCCATCGAGGTGCCGCTTTTGCTGCCGTACTGGTTATCAGGAAGAGTGCTCTGGATGTCCTCACCGGGAGCGCCGATGTGAACGGTGTGGCGTCCGTAATCGGAGAAGACGGCCAGCGCATCAGTGCGCGTGGTCGCGGCCACCGATATGATGTTGGCAAGGCCGTAATTGGAAGGATAGAAGTCACCAGCATCATTGTCCGAGGCTGCGTTTCCGGCGGCGGCGATAAACAAAATACCGAGGTCGCGATGCCTCTGAATCGCGTCCTTGAGGGCCTGGCCGTAGCCTCCACCGCCCCAGCTGTTGCTGGTGGCGACGATGTTCACCCCGCGCTGCTTCAGAGTAGCCAACCAGTCAAGGCAGGCGATGGCCCCCTCGTCGCTGCCGAAGCCGCCGGCATCGAGGAACTTGCAGGGGATAATAGTGACCGCCCAATTCACGCCAACCACGCCCACGCCATTGTTGCCGATTGCGCCAATCGTGCCCGCAACGTGAGTGCCGTGACCGTGATCGTCCATCGGATCGGAGTCGAGGTTGACGGTGTCGATGCCGTGGCAGTCGTCGATGTAACCGTCGCCGTCATCGTCAATGCCGTTGGTGTTGCAGTCGAGCGTGTTGGTCCAGATGTTCGCGCTGAGATCGGGGTGCTTATAGTCGATGCCGGTGTCAATCACGGCCACGACGACCTTTTTATCTCCCGTGCTTATCGCCCACGCTTCAGGAGCCTTGATGTCAGCGCCTGACGTGCCGCCGTTCGCTCCGGTATTGTGCATGCCCCAGAGGTCCGCGAACATCGGATCGTTCGGAGCCGAGGGTGATTGCGTCACCCGCCGGATGTAATTCGGTTCCGCGTAAAGCACGTTGGGATCGCTGCGATACTCCACGACGGCTTTCTGGACGCTGACCTCTTTTGGCAGCTCGACCAGTTGCAGGTCCGGCACAAGCTTGTATTGCCGGCGCACCACGCCCTGTACCCGCATATGCGCTGCCGATTTGGCCGAGGCGCTCTTGCCGGCACGAAAGCGGACGAGAACCTGCCCGGGTACATAATCTTGTTGCGCAGTCCTGTATCCAACACCCGAAGCCTGGCTGAAAGTATCGAATGATGTAAGGAAAAGGGCGGCAACAACGGCACAGCGCAATAGGGTGCGCATATATTCCTCGTATTGCGAAGTATCAGGACGGGGGCAAATTACGACAGCGAAGCAGTGTGCACCAGGAACTCTGGCCTGTCAAAGGACGACCTGCGCCATCTTTACAGTGATAGTTCCGTTTTAGAATGCACTGTCGCGGTCTGACAAGCACGCGCGCGAGCGAACTTCGCCGAATAACAGCCGTGGTGGGAGTAGAAGTCGCTCGCTGCACTCGGAATGACAAGCATGATAGATATTGAATGAAAGAACGCGCGAAATGATCTCCGAACAGGCAGTGCTCCGCCATCTGTCACGCCAGCCGAAGCAATCCGCCGGTTACAAGCAACTTGTGCGCGAATTAGGCGCACGTGGCGAGGAACGCCAGCAACTCTCGGAACTGCTGGCCACCATGGTGGGACGCGGCCAGTTGCTGGGCGACTCCGAACGCTTCTCGCTCCCCAAAGCCGTGGCGAACAGGAACCAGATCACCGGTCGGCTGTCGATGCATCGCGACGGTTATGGCTTTGTCATTCCCGACCCACGCCAGCAGCTCAAGTTTCGGGGCGACGTTTTCATCAATCCGCACGCGATCGGCAACGCCATGCACGGCGACCGCGTGCTCGCAGAAGTAACGGCGATACGTAATGAAGGGGACCGTGCCGAGGGACAGATCATTCGCGTCTTGAGCCGTACGCACCCGACGGTTGTAGGGACATTCCATTACGGCAGCCGCTACAACTACGTGGTGCCTATCGATGAAAAGATTAAGCAGGACGTGATTATCCCGCACGGGTCGGAAGTTGTAGCGCCCCCACAGAAGGCAGCGCCGGTGCCCTCACCGGTGGGTCGTTCGCGCAGCACGCCCGGTCAGAGACTCGGCGCTACACCAGACGTTACACAAGAGAAGTCGCGACACCGCGTGCTGGGCAAAGAGGCCAGGCGACGTGCCGTTGACTTCTCAGATCTCGAGGGCGTGGTGGTCGACGTCGAGATTACGGACTGGCCTACGCCCACGCAAAATCCCAAAGGGCGGGTCATCGAGATACTCGGCTACGAGGACGACTTCGGCGTTGACGTCGAGATCATCATCCGCAAGTACCACCTGCCGCACCGGTTCCCCGCTGAAGTGCTGGACGAAGCACAGGACGTGCCGGAGGTCATATCCGCCGTCGAGCGGAAACACCGCCGTGACTACCGTTCGTTCCCGATCGTGACCATCGACGGTGAAACGGCGCGCGATTTCGATGACGCGGTCTACGTTGAACGCCTGGCCAACGGCAACTACGAACTGCAGGTGCATATAGCCGACGTGGCGCATTACGTGACGCAGGGTTCGGCGATCGACGAGGAAGCCCGCCTGCGCGGCAATTCCGTGTATTTTCCCGATCGTGCCGTGCCCATGTTGCCTGTCGAGCTTTCGACCAACATCTGCTCGCTGCGGCCTCAGGTCGAACGGCTGGTGATGTCGTGCACGATGGAAATCGATCACCAGGGCGAGATCCTGAGCTACGAGATCAACCCCGGCATCATTCACAGCGCTGCCCGCATGACCTACACCGACGTGAATGCAATCCTGGAAGGCGACAAAGTCTTGCGGCAGAAATACGCGACGCTGGTGAACAATTTCGAGCTGATGAAGGAGCTGGCGCTGATCCTGAACCGCAAGCGGCAGAAGCGCGGCTCCATCGACTTCGACATGCCGGAGCCGGAGATCGAGTTCGACGAAAAAGGCTTGATGAAGACCATCACGCGTGCGGAGCGCAACTTCGCGCATCGGCTGATCGAGGAGTTCATGTTGTCGGCGAACGAGTGCGTCGCAAGTTATCTCGAGCAGAAAGGCGTGCCGTCGCTGTACCGCATCCATGAGAAGCCCGAGCCGCGCAAGGTCATGGACTTTGAAAACATTGCTGCAGGGTTCGGATATTCACTCGGCGTGGGCGCGCTGTCGGTGAAGAAGTTCAGTTACACGGATGATCGCCGGCAAAGACGTCGGGACGGATCACAAGCCGGACGCGGAGGGCAGCGGCATCGCGAGTTCGAGATCCCCGAGGAGATCCATATCACGCCCCGGATGTATCAGAAGCTGGCGCAGAAGATCGCCGGCAAGCCGGAAGAACGAATCCTCAGCTTCCTGATGTTGCGGTCGCTGAAGCAGGCGCGCTACTCCGAAGAGAACGAAGGACACTTCGCCCTGGCGGCACCTACATACACGCACTTTACATCGCCGATCCGGCGGTATCCGGATTTGATCGTGCACCGGATATTGAAGGCGGTGCTGGCGGACGGTTCTGCATCGGGAAAAGAAAGTCCCAAAGGGCAAACAGCGATTCCGACCGGACGCGGTGTTCCTTCGGACTCCGAAGTGCCTTCACCATGGTCGAAGCGTGCTGAGGAGATGCGCACGCGGACCTCGGCTTCGCACGGAACGGAACAATCCAGGCGCCCGAGACGACTCGGTCGTGCCGAGGACAGGGCCGTTGCATCGCACCCTCCCCTGAAGGGGAAGGGCGCGGCACCCACTATTGGGGTACGTGAGGGAGTAGATACAGCCGAGCCCATCCCCGTTGACGTGCTCCACGAGATTGCCGAGGAGTGTTCGAACTCCGAACGGCGAGCCGACGACGCCGAGCGCGAACTGATGGACTGGAAGAAGATCAAGTTCATGGCCGACCGCATCGGCGAAGAGTTCGACGCACTGATCATCTCGGTGACGAAGTTCGGTTTTTTCGTCGAACTCACCGACATGTTCATCGAGGGGCTGGTGCCGATCTCGACCCTGAGCGACGATCGGTATTTCTACAACGACTCGACGAAGCAGATCATTGGGCAGCGCAACGGCAAGCAGTACTCGCTTGGCGACAAGGTGCGCGTGATCCTCGACCGCATCGACACGCAA
>JAEZPW010000341.1 GCA_023441255.1 Acidobacteriota bacterium | reverse complement strand
CAAAGTCTTGCGGTCGATCCCGAGAATTTGAGCCGCGCGGGTACGGTTGCCATCCACGCTCGCGACCACATTGCGTATATATTCCCCCTCAACCTCGGCGAGGGTGCGGTCGTAACTGGCGCCCCGTGAGGCGGAGTAGCGCATCAGTGAAGGTAGATCAGCGACCTCGATAGCGGGCGAATCGGTCATTACGACCAGCAACTGCACCACGTTCTCGAGTTCACGAACGTTGCCGGGCCAGTGATAATTTCGCAGGACTTGCAGAGCCTCGTCGGAGAAGGTGGGTACTGGCTTGCCAATCTCTGTCGCGAACTTTTCGGCGAAGTGATGAATGAGCAGGAAAACGTCATCGCCGCGCTCCCGCAGCGGGGGCATGTTGATCGTGATTACGTTCAGCCTGAAATACAGATCCTCGCGGAACAGGTCTTTTCTCACCAGCGCCAGCAGGTCTTTGTTGGTGGCGGCGATGATGCGGATGTCCACCTTGCGCGGCTTGGCAGAGCCCACCATGGATATCTCGCGCTCCTGAAGCACCCGCAGGAGTTTCACCTGTGTCGCGAGCGTGGTTGCACTGATCTCGTCCAGGAAAATCGTGCCTCCGTCGGCGGTCTGGAAGAATCCGGCGCGAGTCTCGTTGGCCCCGGTGAAAGCGCCTTTCACGTAACCGAACAATTCGCTCTCGAGCAAGGTATCCGGAATGGCTGCGCAGTTCACTGGAACGAACGGCGCTGAGGCCCTCGGACTGCTGTAATGGATGGCTCTCGCAATCAGTTCTTTGCCGGTACCGCTCTCGCCGGTAATGAGAACTGTCGCCGGTGTTGGGGCCACCTTGGCCACTGCGCTGAATACTTTGTGAACTGCCGCAGACTCACCAATGAGTCCTCTCGGACCTTGAACGCGGGGCGACGTCTGCACGGCGCGACGCATGTGGAGGTTCTCCAGCGCAGACCGAACGGCCGTGAACAACTCCTCATCCGTGAAAGGTTTCGGTAGATACTCGGTCGCACCCGCCTTCACAGCACCTACTGCACCGCCAACCGACGGGAAACCGGTGATCATCATCACTTCGGTGTCCTTGAAGTTCTCGCGGACGTGCCTCACCAGGTCGAGTCCGCTGGCCTTGGGCATTTTGAAGTCGGTGATCACCAGATCGAATGACGTGTTCTCGAGAATGCGGACCGCATTGGCGACATCGGGCGCCGTGAACACGCGATAACCGTGGGACTGCAAATTTCGTTGCAGCACCTCCAGGGTGTTGGGCGAATCGTCCACCACCAGGATCTGTTCTTTGCTCGGCGCGTCTGTCATTCAGTCAACCGTCTCCGCAGTCTCAGCAACCGCCTTTGTGGGCAGCGTGATCTCGAACCGCGCGCCGCTGCCTGGTTCGCTGCGCACAGCGATGGTTCCACCGTGCGAAGCAACGATCCCGTCCACGACGGCCAATCCGAGTCCCGTGCCCTCATTGACGTCTTTGGTCGTAAAAAACGGCGTGAATATATTCTGCTTCACTTCGGCCGACATTCCCACCCCTGTGTCCTGCACCACGAGAGATACCTCATCGCCGAACGAATGAGTTTCAATGGTGAGCGTACCGCCTTCCCGCATGGCCTGAATCGCATTGACTACCAGGTTTACGAGTACCTGGTGCATCTGCGAAGGATCCGCACTGATCGCGGGCAGTGCTGGATTCAGCTTGCGAACGATCTCAATGCCGGATTTCGCGCAACGCGATTCGAGGAAGAACAGCCCCTCCGTGACAATCTCGTTCAGATCGATCTGCGCCTTTTCAGGTGGCATCTGTCGCGCAAACGTAAGCAGCTTGCGGATGACTTCGCGGGCGTGAAGACAGCACTCGGCGATCTTGTCCAGGTCTCCTGCAGCCTGTTCCGGGAGTTTTGGCGTCTTCTTTGCCAGTTGCGCGAAGCCGAGAATGTTTGCCAATGGTTCGTTGATCTCGTGTGCCACACCAGCGGCAAGCTGTCCGAGCGTGGCGAGTCGATCGGCATGGCGAAGCTGGTCGCGCAAACGGAAGTTTGCCTCCTCAGCCTCGATGCGTTCGACGTGAATGCCGACTTCGCGCGCGACCATGTCGATCAGGCTTACTTCCTCTTCCAGGAACGTGACGTTTTTCGGTCCGGCCTTCGGGCTGCTGTAAAAGACCTCCACAGCACCTCGCTGTTTGCCCCCAATAACCAGTGGCGCTGATTGTCTAATGCAGGACTCGCGGAACGGCGACGTGGTGAACTCGCGGCCGTCCAGCACGATACGCGCGCACGCCAACTCCGGAAACTGCCATGCTGGAGGGAGCAGTTCGACGATCGCTTGTAGCGCTTCGGCGATTTCCAGGGCCGGGCGGCGCGTGACATGAGCGATGCCATAGAGGCACGTCAGTTCCTTCACGCGCTCGCGTAAAGCCCATTCAGTCCTATTCATGCCGGCAAAGCTCTCCGGAGGTATCTTACATGG
This sequence comes from Acidobacteriota bacterium, assembly GCA_023441255.1. Lineage (GTDB taxonomy): Bacteria > Acidobacteriota > Terriglobia > Terriglobales > Acidobacteriaceae > JAEZPW01. The sequence continues at coordinate 7,643 of JAEZPW010000341.1, read as the reverse complement.
GCCACGCCAGAACGCGCGCCAGTCCCGACCGCCATACCTGGACAGGCATGTCCTACTCGCTCCCCTCAGCCAGTCAAATCTCGGGCAAACTCCGGCAGGGCAAGAGAGGAATAGGGCCGGAGAGCATCAGAGTAGAGCGAGACCCGCGTAGAGGGGATGGGTTCGTATTTCCGGGCATCCGCTCATCGGTTCCGGCATCTCTCATTCGAAATAGAATAGGCTGCTTCAGGTTGGAGGGGGGCATGGCACTGGACACCGGTACTAAACTGGGCCCTTATGAGTTGTCGGAGGCCCTTGGTGTCGGTGGCATGGGTGAGGTCTACCGCGCCCGCGACACCCGTCTCGGCCGCGATGTGGCCGTTAAGGTCCTGCCACAATCCTTCGCTTGTGACGCTGACCGCCTTCGCCGCTTCGAGCAGGAAGCCCGGACGGTTGCCACGCTGAACCACCCGAATATTGTGGCCATCTTCGACGTGGGCGAGTACAGCGGTACCGGATACCTGGTTTCCGAACTGCTCGAAGGCGAAACCCTGCGGGACAAACTCAACGCAGGTCCGCTCACTACGCGGCGCTCCATTGCTTACGGATCGCAGGTTGCCGAGGGCCTCGCCGCTGCGCATGAGAAAGGCATCATCCACCGCGACCTCAAGCCGGAGAACATATTCGTCACCAGGGACGGTCGGGTGAAGATTCTCGACTTTGGCCTTGCCAAGCTGAACGGGGCAGCCGCACCGCTCGGCGTGACATCGCCCGGAGCGACGCAGACCACACCTGGTGTCGTCCTGGGCACCGTCGGCTATATGTCGCCCGAGCAAATACGCGGTCGGCAGGTGGACGCACGCGCCGATATCTTCAGCTTGGGCGCCATCCTCTACGAGATGCTGTCGGGCCAGCGCGCTTTTGCAGGCGAGACTTCCGTCGAGACCATGCACTCCATCCTGAAGGATGACCCGCCGGACCTGGACACCGCCAAGTTGCAGGTCTCTCCAGGCTTGGATCGCATCGTGCACCGCTGCCTGGAAAAGGAACCGGAGCACCGTTTCCAGTCGGCGCGCGACCTTAAATTCGCCATGGAAGCATTGAGCGGAAGCGACAGTTCGGCTGCTGCGGCAGGAGTTCCTCTGTCTCCCCGCCGGCCCTGGCTGTGGCCCGCAATTGCGGCCATTTTCGCGCTGATTGCCATCACCGCTATTGCCACCGCAATGAGCAGGACCGCGGCGGTCCCAGCGCGAGTGATGCACTTCTCAATCGCCGAGCGTGGCGAAGTCAGCCAACTCGCCATTTCGCCTGACGGCGCCATGCTGGCCTTTGTTTCGCCGGACGACACATCGGGCAAGCCGATGCTGTTCGTGCAGCCGATTGGTTCTGACACCCCGACTCCGCTTCCCGGCACATTGGGAGCCGCTTATCCTTTCTGGTCGCCTGACAATCAGTATGTCGGTTTTTTTGCCGGTGGACATTTGTTCAAGGTGCGGGCTTCGGGCGGTCCAGCGCAGCCATTGGCCGCTGTGACGCAATCGCCGCGCGGCGGTTCCTGGAGTGAAAAGGGAGTAATCGTCTATTCGCCTGACGCCGGCGGGTGTTTGTGGCGAGTGAATGCGGACGGCACGGGCGAGGCTCCTCTGACGGAAAAGCTGTTTGCGGCCGGCGAGGTAACGCATCGCTGGCCTTTGTTCCTTCCCGACGGCGAACATGTTCTGTTCTACGGCGGTGACTTCCAAAAGGAACGCACGGACAATGGTCTTTACGTAACCACTCTGGCTGCTAAAGACAAGAGACTCGTAATTCCAGTCGCCGCGAACGCCGGGTTCGCGCAACCCGACCACTTGTTCTACTCCGATCCATCCGGCCGGCTTTTCCTGCGGGAGTTCGATCCTGACAAGCAGGTGACTCGAGGAGAACCGAGAGTCGTGCTGGACCACGTTAGTTTTCAGCCTTCCGTGCTGTGGGCGGCGTTCACCGTGTCGCAAAACGGGACTGTTGTAGCAAATGCCAGTTCGTCGGCGTGGCGTACCCTACTTACGTGGTACGACCGCACCGGTAAAGAGCTGGGCACTTTGGGTCAGCCCGGCATTTTGTACAACCCTTCAATCTCGCCCGACGGCAGACGCATCGCCGTAGACGTCGCTGACACGCAAGCAGCCAACGTGAACGTCTGGATCCACGATGCAGCGGCCGGCACCGCCACGCGATTCACCTTCGGCGACAACGAAGATGTCGAGTCCGTCTGGTCGCCGGATGGCAAACAGGTCGCCTACCGCGCTTTTCCCTCGGCCTTGGTGATCAAGGCCGCCAGCGGTTTGGAGAAGGAACGTGTCATCGTTCGCCCCCCGTCGAACGGTGACGATGTCTTGCCCAATGCCTGGACGGCGGATGGTCGCAGCCTGGTCTGTACCGTGCAAAGTTCCCGTGGGGGAGCCCAGCTATTTTTGGTTGATGTGACCGATGGCAAAATGACACAACTCATTCCTGGCAAAGCCAACCACAGCCACGGACAGATTTCTCCCGACGGAAAGTGGCTGGCATACGCGTCCGATGAGTCGGGTGCCTGGGAAGTCTACATCACTACCTTCCCCGCTGCGGAAGGTAAATGGCAGGTTTCACAAGGGGGTGGCACCGAACCGCGCTGGCGCGGCGATGGCAAAGAGCTCTTCTACATTAACGCCAACGGCATGATGACCGCTGTGCTTGTCACCACCGAGTCCGGCGTGTCCAGCGGTTCACCCCAGCAGCTTTTCCCGGTGCGGGGCCGCGCGCCGATCTCTTCCACCGACCTCTACAGCTACGACGTAACCCGGGACGGACGAAGGTTCATCGTCAACAAGTACCAGAAGCCCGCGTCCATACCGCCACTCGAGATTGTGCTGAACGCAACAAAATAAGTCTCTCCATTTCGCACACCACAACCACGTCAGGCGGTGCGAACGCCGTGGTATTCGCCTAGACTGCGTAAGAAATGAAAACTCTGAAATACGTGGCATCCGCGCCGAAGTAGCTCAATAATGGTGGACGAAACAAAGACAAACACATGACAGCGAAAATGATCGATGCCCTCCTGATGCTTTTGCTTTTAGCGGGTGTTGCGTTCGGCGAAGCGCAGCCCTCCAGCCTGATCGCGAACGTGCCCGGCCGCAGTGCGATCAACCTCAACGGCCGCTGGCGATATATCGTTGATCCATACCAGGTGGGCGGCTGGACGCACTTTGAGCGCAATGCCAAGCCGCGCGACAAATCCGACCTTGTGGAATACGACTTCGATCAGGCTGGGCTGCTGGCCGTGCCTGCGGACTGGAATTCTCAGCGCGACGACCTCTTCTTTTATGAAGGCTCCCTCTGGTACAAGACCTCGTTCGCTTATCACAAGCGCGGGAACACGCGACAATACCTCTACTTCGGCGGCGCAAACTATCGGGCTACGGTTTTCCTGAACGGCAAGAAACTGGGAGAACACATCGGCGGCTTCACGCCGTTCAACTTTGAAGTTACCGATACCGTTCGCGAAGGCGACAACCTGCTCGTAGTCGAAGTCAACAACGGCCGTCACGCTGACGCCGTGCCTGCCCTCAATACTGACTGGTGGAATTACGGCGGGCTCACCCGCGACGTCTCGCTGGTCGAAGTGCCGCAGACCTTCGTCCAGGACTATTTCATTCAACTCGCGAAGGGCAGCCAGAACCTGATCGCCGGATGGGTGGCGCTGAACGGAGTCGCGAAGTCGCAGCAGGTCACGATCGAAATTCCCGAAGCGAAGATAAAAGAGGTTGTCACCACCGACGCCAACGGCCGCGCCGAGTTCCGATTCCCAGCCAAACTCGCTCTGTGGTCGCCTGAAAACCCGAAGCTTTACGACGTCGTAATCTCGACTCCGACCGACTCCGTTCGCGACGCCATCGGCTTTCGCACGATCGAGACGCGCGGCACGCAGATTCTGCTGAATGGCAAGCCGGTCTTCCTGCGCGGCATCAGCCTGCACGAAGAGGCCGCGTATCGCGGTGGCCGCGCCGTTTCGCCCGAAGATGACCAGACACTGCTCGGCTGGGCGAAAGAGTTAGGCTGCAACTTCGTCCGGCTTGCGCATTATCCCCACAACGAGCACATGGTGCGACTTGCCGACAAGCTGGGCTTGCTCGTGTGGTCCGAGGTCCCCGTTTACTGGGGCATTGCCTGGAATAATCCGGCCACACTCGAGAACGCCCAGGCACAATTGCGCGAGAACATCGCCCGCGACCACAACCGCGCGTCGGTAGTCCTCTGGTCGGTGGCGAACGAAACGCCCATCGAACCCGGCCGTATCGAGTTCCTGAAGAAACTAGTAGACGAGGTGCGCGCACTCGACTCAACCCGCCTCGTCACGGCAGCCATGAACACCGCAGAGTCGCCCAGCCCGAACACGAGTCTGCTCAACGACAAACTCGGCGATCATCTCGACGTGCTGGGTTGGAACGAATACCTGGGCTGGTACGTTGGCAAGCCAGAAGACGCCGACCGCATGGAGTGGAAGACCGCCTTCGACAAACCGCTCATCATCAGCGAATTCGGAGGGAGCGCAGTTTTCGGCCGTCACGGAGACGCCGATACGCGTTTTACCGAGGAATACCAGGCTAACTTGTTTCAGCACCAGATCAACAGCCTGCGGCGCATACCGTCACTCGCGGGCATGTCTCCGTGGGTGCTCATGGATTTCCGTTCCCCACGCCGTCTGCTCCCAGGCACGCAGGACTACCGTAACCGCAAGGGCGTAGTAAGCGACCGTGGCGAAAGGAAGAAGGCGTTCTACGTCTTGCAGAAGTTCTACAAGGAAAAGCAAGACGAGCGATAGCCAAACCGCGTCAATCAGAACAGCGTTGAGTAAGCATCGGTGCCTTGCATAAGAATTGAATCGGCTTTTGGCTGTTCGCGCTTGGTTTCGCCGACCGCGCCAACTTGAGGCAAGAGCTTCACTGAGACGACCACGCTAACAGCCAAAAGCCAAGAGCCAACAGCCCAGAGCCCATAGCCATAGCCAAGCTTGTCGTTCCGAGGAGCGAAGCGACGAGGAACCCCTACCCGCGGCAATTCAGCCCGAGGTAGAAATTCGTCGCTCCGCTCGGAACGAGAAATCACAAGACTGCGTGCTTCCGACCTGCCTCGAACCGTGCGTTTACATTGACACCTCACCGCCTGTAAGCTACAAAACAGCTGTTCACCTTTATCGCTCGTAACCTGTTCTTTCAGTGCGCCCATCCGGCGCGGCACGAGTGGTTTGTCGGGCCAAGCGCGACTTACAAGGAAGCTCCTCAATGCGAAGACTAAGTGTCCTTTTGCCAGCCATCCTGCTGCTGGCCACCATGGCAACCGCGCAGTGGAAAGAGTACAACCCGGTCGTCTCCTTCAAACAGCAGGACAACGCCGTCCTCTTCACGATGAAGACGGGCGTCACGCGCATACAACCGGTGAGCGATTCCATCATCCGCATCACCTACGCGGCAACGCCAACTCTTCCGAATACTCCCGAATACGTTGTCACCAAGACCACGTGGCCTGCCGTGAAGTTCGCCGTGCAGGAAACCGGCAACGACGTCACGATCAGCACCGCCAAGGTCAAGGTCACCTTCGACAAGGTGAACGGCTCGCTCGTCTACAGCGAACTCAGCGGCCGCAAGTTGTTTACGGAGGAAAACCGCTGGCTCACGCCGGCCGTCATTGACGGCGAAAAGACCTGGCGCGCCGAGTCGTTCGTCAACGTGTATGGCTCGCCCGAAGGCTTCTACGGACTCGGTCAGCACCAGGCCGGCGTGTGGAACTACCGCGGCGACTCTGTCGACCTGTCGCAGGAGAACACCAACATCGCCGTCCCGATGCTCGTTTCCAGTTTCGGCTACGGCATCTTCTGGAACAACAACTCGCGCACGCGCTTCAACAACCGCTTCGCCAACTATCTCTATATAAGCTCGGAAGTTGCCGACACGATTGATTACTACTTTATTTACGGTCCCGAGATCGACCAGATCGTAGCGGGCTATCGCGAACTGACCGGCACGGCGCCCATGTTCGGCAAGTGGGCTTACGGCTTCTGGCAGTGCAAGAACCGCTACCGGACGCAGGAACAGATCCTCGGAATCGCGCACAAGTACCGCGAACTGCAGATCCCCGTCGACAACATCGTGCAGGACTGGTTCTGGTGGAACCGCAAGGGTGAGCACGTCTTCAACAGCAACTACCCCGACCCGAAGGGCATGGTCGACGACCTGCACAAGAACAACTTCCACCTGATGATTTCCGTGTGGCCGTTCTTCGAGCCCGGCTCGAAAGAATACGACTACATGGACAAGCAGGGCTGGTTCGTCGAAAAGTTCAAGTATGACAAGCCGCCCTTCCACAAGCAGGGCATGGCCGTCTACGACGCCACGAATCCCGAGGCCCGCAAGTACTACTGGGGCCTGATGAACAAAGCACTGTTCAACATCGGCATCGACGCCTGGTGGCTGGATACCGTCGAACCCGAAACGGAAGGGCAGCAAGAAAATATCCTGCTCGGGCATAAAGTCTTCGCCGGCAGTGGCGATCGCATCGTGAACGCGTATCCTTTGCTCACCACGGGCGGCGTCTATGAAGGCCAACGCGCGGCCAGCGACAAGAAGCGCATCTTTATCCTTTCGCGCTCCGCATTCTCCGGCGCTCAGCGCAACTCCATCACCGCGTGGTCGGGCGACATTAACTCCGACTTCGAAAGCTTCAAGCGCCAGATTCCAGCCGGCCTGAATTATGCCGTGTCAGGACTTCCCTACTGGACGACCGACATCGGCGGCTTCGTCTCGGGCAATCCCGACGATCCGGCCTATCGCGAGCTGTTCATCCGCTGGTTCCAGTTCGGCACGTTCAGCCCAATCTTTCGCGTACACGGCACCCGAACCAACGATCAGAACGAACTCTGGTCGTATGGTCCTGAAACACAGAAGATTCTCACCAGCTATGACCGCCTGCGCTACGAGCTGATGCCCTACATCTACTCCGTCGCGTGGAAGGTCACCAACGAGCACTACACGCCGATGCGTCCGCTCGTCATGGACTTCCGCACCGACAACCGCGTCATCAACATCGGCGATCAGTACATGTTCGGGCCGTCGATCCTGGTGAATCCCGTGACAGAAGCGGGCGCAACGTCACGCCACATGTATCTCCCGCAGACGACCTGGTACGACTTCTGGACCGGCGCCGCAGTTGAAGGCGGCAAGTATGTCGATGCCTCAGCGCCGATTGACCGCCTGCCGCTTTACGTGCGTGCGGGCGCGATCATTCCGTTGGGACCCGACGTGCAGTACGCAACGGAAAAGCCAGCCGATCCGATCGAGCTGCGCGTCTATCGCGGAGCCAGCGGCGACTTCGTTCTCTATGAAGACGAGAACGACACGTACAACTACGAGAAAGGTGTCTATGCGACTATCCCGATGCACTGGGACGATGCCGCAAAGACGCTTACCATCGGCGCTCGCAAGGGTCAGTTCCCTGGCATGCTGCAGAAACGCACGTTCAAAGTCGTCTTCGTCGGCGCCGATCACGGAACTGGAATCGGGCAGACCGGGCAGGCCGACAAGGTCGTCGAGTACAACGGCGCAGCCGTTACAGTCACACAGTAGCGAGTTCGTGTGGGGACGGGTCTGTGA
>JAEZPW010000182.1 GCA_023441255.1 Acidobacteriota bacterium | reverse complement strand
TTGCAACACGGCTGCGGAACGGTGCCGCGCAGCGGCAGACCTCTCTCGCAGCGCAGCCGATTCGTGTCGTGTTGCCGCAGCTTCGTGTTGCCGCGCGGCAGATTCCTCCTTCAGGGAAGCGGATTGCTGGTGCAGTGCGCGGCTCCTCTCGATCAGTTCGGCGGTTTTCTTAAGCCATTCGAGGTGCGGCGTACCAGGCGGGATTACAAAATCGAAGTGATGCGTCTCGTATGTTGCACTCGCATTCTGGAAAAGGATGAACGGAACCGAACGAGCAGACCGCGCCCTCTTCAGGAGTTCCTCGTCTATACTGCCCTGACTCTCGCTCACGGCCAGCGCAGCGAAATCGCTCTGTGACAAGGCACGCATCAGCGTGGGCACTGAGGTGCCGCAGTCGAGCACCTCGTACTCTTGTTCCACAAGAAGCGGGACATAGCCGAGTTCATCGACCCCGAAGTGAATAATCCTCGTTGCCATTGCGGCAGGAACCCCACCTAGACTAGAGAAGATGCTGGCCTCGATGGCCAACGCACGTCAAGTTGCGTCACGACTAATCTATAAGCACATGCTGTGGATGATTCTGTGAAAAAAAGAGTTTCTTGGCAATGTGCTGCTCTGGACTGTGCCGCCACGAAGCTGTCAGGCGGCAATTGCCCGCGAGCAGCGGAGCATCCTGGAGCAGCAGTGCCGGCCTCGGGGGACTCAAGAACGCGTTTCAACTGGCCTTAGCGTTCGTGGCTAGTGGAACATCGACGGTGAGTGAAGCCCCGGGTTCGAGACGGAGGATATTGTTGATGGTCGCATCGCTCACGCCGAGATTGGAGAGCCACGACTGCAAGATGTAAGGCGGAACGGTGGGCCGCGTCCCTGTGCCTCCAACAAGCACCACGGTGAAGACGTCGTCGCAGCTAGATTTTGTTACCGTCAGTTGCATAGAACTCCAGCCAACTCACAGAAACTCTAGAGTCGCTCAGGACGCGATTCAACTCGTAGTATTCACAGTCCGGCGCCATGGACAACGCGGATAGGTTATTGCGAAACAGCGCTCTTCATCTGGGAAATACGCAAGACTGGCTGCGCATTGTCTCCAGTCACAACCGTCAGAGATTTAGTCCACCTGGCGTTCTTGTTTGTGACCAGCGGGGGGATTTCTAGGGGAAATCAAACGTCTCACGCTTCGTCCAATACTCCGGCTCGTTAACTACTGGCATTTGTGCTTGGTCTCTTGCTCCTGCAGATTCGTGAACTTGTCGCTCAAGGCTACGACCTGCCCACACCGCTTGCATACGGACATCCGCACACGTTGAAAGCCAGCCTGCTGCTTTCTCGAGTCGAGCGACGTCACGCTGTTCTGCAGACTGAGAACCTTGCTCTTGAGTTCGGCTACGAGTTCCCGGCCCCGGCCACGTTGCTCTCTGCACTGTTCGAGTAGCGCGGACTGACGCACTCGCTCCTCCTCGGTCTGGGCCAACAACTCGTTCAAGTGCCTCGCGAGCACGGAGATGTCGTGAACGACGTAGATCAAGCCTGATCTGTCCACGAAATCGACTGTGTTTTCGGCAGGAGCCACCAGGAACTGAGGGATGCTGCGGTCCATCTCGCGTATCCTGGTTGCGACGGCTACACCCTCTTCGGCGAGAAACCGGCAATCGAAAACCGCGGCATCGGGTGTGACAGCGGAAAACGCCCTCACCGCGGTTTCGGGATTCGTAACGGTGATAATGCGAAAGGACCCAGCGCTTAGAATCTCCTTGCTGACGAGAAATCCGGATTCTGCGTTCTCGACGCACAGAACCGTCGGTTGTTCCATAAACCGACCCCCCAAGAGACGAATGCGATTTCCTTTCGCCGCCGTCACCTACGATGCAGGGTTTCGCGGACTGGGGTTGCATTTCCGAATCACAGAGGCACTTGGGGGAACAACTACCCGCCGGCGATCGCCCCAAGGACGACAAGTGGTTCCTTTCCGGATGCAACCGCCTCCGGAAGTGGAGTATCCGGCGGCTCGTGCGACCAATCCTCTTCGCAGGCGAAGAAGCGCAGGAATGGCCGTCGCTCCTTTGTGACGTGGTCGCGAATGGTACCGCGCAGCATCGGATAGCGAGCTTCAAGTACGTCGAGGGCCGAGCATATAGTTACCCGGCCCTCGATTTCGAGCACGACGTCGCCATTAACGCGGGCCAGCGTCCGCAGATGTGGCGGGAGTACGATCCTGATCACGGCAGTGTCTGGACCTCCACGGAAAGAACTGGCGGAAGGTCGCGCACGATGGGATTCCAGTTATCTCCGGCGTCAGCGGAAGCGTACACCTGGCCACCGGTGGTGCCGAAGTATATGCCGCAGGAGTCAAGTGAATCGACGGACATGGCGTCGCGAAGCACGTTCACATAGCAGTCGCTTTGGGGCAATCCCTTGGTGAGCGGTTCCCAGTCGTTTCCTCCGGTGCGGCTACGGTACACGCGCAGTTTGCCGTCCAGCGGGTAATGCTCGGAGTCGCTCTTGATTGGGACGACGTAGATGGTCTCAGGCTCGTGCGCGTGAACGTCGATGGCGAAGCCGAAATCGGTCGGCAAATTGCCGCTGACTTCATGCCAGGAATTTCCGGCGTCATCACTGCGCATCACGTCCCAATGTTTTTGCATAAAGAGCACGTCCGGACGCGACGGGTGCATGGCGATGTGATGAACGCAATGGCCCACCTCGGCGTCGGCGTCGGGGATGTACTGGGAGCGCAAGCCCTTGTTGATCGGCTGCCATGTTTTACCGCCGTCCGTGGTGCGGAATGCACCGGCGGCTGAGATGGCGATGAAGATGCGTTCAGGGTTCTTCGGGTCGATGAGAATGGTGTGCAGGCACATTCCGCCGGCTCCGGGTTGCCACTTGGGGCCGGTCCCATGACCGCGAAGTCCAGGGAGTTCATGCCAACTCTGGCCTCCGTCCTGCGAGCGGAATAGCGCGGCGTCTTCGACCCCGGCGTAAACGGCATCTGGGTCTGTCGTGGAGGGCTCCAGGTGCCAGACGCGCTTGAATTCCCACGGATGCTGCGTACCGTCATAGAACTGGTGAGTTGTGAGAGGCTTGCCAGTTTCAGGCGACGTGTCGTAAACGAATTTGTTGCTCTCGCCTTTTGGCATGCCGTCACTCACGGTGGGACCGCCGCCAGGAGTCTCCCATGTTTTGCCGCCGTCGCTTGAACGCTGGATCACCTGTCCAAACCACCCGCTGGTCTGGGAGGCATAGATCCTGTTCGGGTCGACCGGTGAGCCCTTCATGTGATAAATCTCCCACCCGGCGAAGTGGGGACCACTTACCTTCCACTTGTCGCGGTTGCCATCAGCCTCGAGGATGAAGGCGCCTTTTCGCGTTCCAACCAGTACACGTACTCCGCTCATGCGTACTCCTTAAGAGTCATTGCTGGTAATCGGGCAGATCTCACGAAAGCGATCAGGAATGCTTTTCGCAGTTGACCATCCACGGGATTCCGAACCGGTCGACGACCATGCCGAATCGCTGTGCCCAAAATGTTTCCTGGAACGGCATGATGATGTGTCCATCCTGCGACAACGGTTTCCAAACGTGTTCGGCCTGCGCCGGATCTTCGAATGAAAGTGAGACACTGAATCCGGACGGCTGCGAATATCGGCCTGGGGGAGCGTCGGAAGCCATAATGACCTGGCTGTCGACAACCAGACGCGCATGCAGGATCTTGTTTCGCCAATCGGCAGGCACGTCGTTCGCGGCGGGTGATCCTTCGTAGCGAATCATCTCGGCCTTGCCCCCAAAGCACTGTTCGTAGAACTTAAAGGCCTCTTCACAGCGGCCGTTGAACATCAGGTATGGATTTATCCGCACACGATCCTCCGCAGTTGGAATCATTGGTCGATTGGTTCCGGAGTGGCCGCAAAGATTTCATTACGGTTTTGTTGAAGGCCGGCAACAGCGGTCGAGGGTCTCTTTCGCGCCACCTTCGCCTGACTTCGGCCAGGATGTACTCGCGTTTGCTCTCCAGTTCTGAAATCAGGCTGCATGAAGCTCCTGTTTGTTCGTGTCGTGCGCCCCAGATCAGCAATTCCAGAAGTACGGGGCCGAGATCAATACCCTTTTCCGTTAGCCGATAGTTGATCCGCCGAGCGTCCGAGGACTCGGGCTCAGCGGTGATGATGTGCGCTGCCTGCAGTCTTTGCAGCCGGTCGGCCAGTATGTTCGTTGCAATGCTCTCTCCCGACCACTGGAAGTCCTTAAAAGTGCGGAAGCCCCTGACCATGAGGTCTCGAACGATCAGCAGCGACCAGCGGTCTCCGAAGATCTCCAGGGAAACGCTGACCGGGCATCCGGACCTCCGCTTTGGCACTTGCCACGCTCCCGCCTTTTGCTTGCAAAATGCAAGTTATGTGCGAAAGGTTGCCTTGAGGGTAGAGAGATGGAGTAGCCGGTTCAGTCGGCTCGTTCGAAGAGTTTGTCCTCGTGGCGAGATGGACGCACGGCTATGCCGCACAGAACGAAGAAAAACGCGGCATTAGCTGGTATCTGGAGATTGAAGTCGAAAAGGCTATGCACGACGATGCCGCTGATGCCGACCAAGGCGGCAAGCGTGAGCGCATGAGATTGACGGATCTGCCAGTGTCGACATCTGCGCAGCCCGATTCGGCAGGTGATAAAAAGGAGAGCCAGCATCGCGCCAAGCCCGACCATACCCGTTTCCACCACCATCTGCAGGTAGTCATTGTGAGCCTGGTTGACGAAGAGATCGGTATAGAAAGTTCGGAAGCGAGGGTACACGGTCGGGAAGGTACCGAGTCCCCAGCCGGTAAGCGGGCGCTGCGCAATCATCGGGAGACTATCTTTGGCGATTGCGAGGCGGTTGGCGCCGGCAGAGTCCTGTAGCGGCTGGCCCAGCGTTCCCATTCGACGGGCCACGTCGCCAGCCATGCCAAGCCAAACAAGCAGGCAGACTACGGCCAAGGCCGTGATGAGCGTGGTAGTTGCTGCGCGCCGATTTCGTGCGCGCAGACTGGCTGCGGCGATGAAACCAATCTGGACGCACAAAGCCAGGATGCCCCCGCGCGATTGCGACATTAGGATGGACAGGCACATGAGCGCGCCGGCGAAGGCCAGAACAACGCGCTGACCCGCCTCCAGGTCCCGGCGCATACACATGACAAGCGGCAGTGGCGCAAGCATTTCCATCAGTCCGGCATAGTGGTTACGGTTTACATAGGGACCGAACAGGGAACCGCCGTGCACCTCGAAGGTCCAGTAGATTTTGCCGGGCGATGTCAGCCGCTGTGCAATGGCAAACAGCGAAAGAAGCGATCCGAAGCAGGCAAGAATCATCCAGAAGTTGCGGTCGTCTACGTTGTCTCTGAGTGCGTTGGTGGCGACTACACAGAGCATGGCGAAGGCCAAATAGCGCAGGCCCGCCTGTACCGTCGCGTAACGATACGCTGACGTGTGGAGAACTATCTGCGAGAGCACTACGGCGCCGAACACGCAAATGGGTATGGCAAGCGGAGTGCGTATTTGCATTTTGCCTTCGATGATCTGCTTCGTCAGCCAGAGCAGGAACAGCGAGGCTGAGGCAAGTTGGAGCCCGAGAACGGCCCACTCTTCCACCGCACCGAACGCAAGCGGCCCGAACATCAGAACAAGACAGAGGCCAATCACAACCGCCCGGCCCATAGCGCCGCCTTCGCGTTTGCGCGATTCGATTTCGCCGAGGCTTTGGGAATCGAGAACGGGAGCGATGCGCGTGCCAGACATTCAAGTGTTTCCTTCGTGGGGCATTACTGTTTTGTCAGGCTGACATCGTCAACCCAGAACCTGCCGGAGATGCGTTGAAACGCAGGATTCCGCACAATAGCCAACTTAACAATCCGAGTTTCGGGCGCTGTAGTGAATTCGCCCGAGATCTGAGTCCACACGCTTGATCCAAGCAGGTCTGAACTTTCGAACAGGGTAGCTCCGGTATAAACATCTGTTATTCGAAAGCGCGGACCGCTGGGTGTGAGGAGTTCGTAGGCCTTTTCGAACGCTGAAAACTTGTAAGTCCGTCCAGGTTCAACGGGGATGAAGTGATAGACCCCAGCCTCCGACCACGGCTCTCCATCGAAACTGAGCACAAGTGAACGGTTCCCGTCGTGAACTTCGGTGTTGTCGAGGTCGATCGCGACGTGCTGCTGGGGGACGAAACGCCAGTCAAAGCCGCCGTTGAGAAGATCTCGATCGAAGCCGCCGTTGAACAGCAGATTCGCCGTGGGTTCGCCGTTCGGGGTGTCGGGATCCATCTTCAGCAGGTAATTCCACACCTGGGCGGCGGATTCGACGCGGCGGCCGCGAATCTCGTAATCGACGTAAGGGAATACGAGTTTCGGGTCGAAGTTCTTGGCGAGAGACGTTAGTCCCTTCCAAACCTTCAGAGCGTCGTCAGGCCGGTCCTGTTCGATCAGGAGTTGGAGGAACGTGGCATACATGGCCGGATCCGCAGGCAGGACCTCACGCATGATCAGGTCCGCATCATGCGTGGCGCGCCAACTCGCATCGAGGGCTCGAAGCGTATAGGGTTGCCCATCATTGCTTAGAACGACTCTCAACAGGTGAAGAGCATCCGATGTATTGCCCTGGACAAGGTACAGATTAGCGGCTTCCCACGCGATGGCGGGCCGGGTCGGTTCAGCGTCAATCGCGTGCTTGACTGCGTCGGCTTGAGACTGCAGGTCCCCGAGCGTGTTGTAAGCCTCTGCGAGGTCCAGCCAGTATTTGGCCATATGCGGATTGAGCGCCACCGCCGCCCGGTAATGGGGCGCGGCTGTATGCGCATCCTGGGCCACGAACAGCGAAAGAAGACCAAGCTGGTGGTGATACTCGCTATTGCCAGGTTCAAGCTGCGCGGCGAGACGCAGGGCTTCGGGAGTCATCCGAGTGGCAATGTGGTGAGCCTTGAAGGCACGGACCGCAAAGAACGAATACGCGACGGCGCAGGCGAGCGCGACGGTCACGAATAATACTCGTCGCCACGTTGATCGCAAGCTGATCTGCATCCGGCCGGCTCCCGCCCTCAAGTGTTCTGGCCACTAGTCGGATTTGTTTTCCGAGTAGTAGACGGCGCTCTTGCCCTTCGTTCCGTAATAGTAGTAGTGGTAATAATCGGGCGAACTCAGATCGATCGCGTTCACCACCACTCCCATGAGCCGCGCTTTTACCTGCACCAGGATGTCGCGCGACCGCTTCAACGCCTGTTTCGTCGTCTGACCAGAGTGAATTACGAGCAACACAGCATTCACTCGCGTCGAGAGAAGAACTGCGTCGGTAACGGAGAGAATCGGCGGCGAATCCAGAATCACGTGGTCGAACTGCTGCTGCCATTTTTCCATGTTGTCGAACATGGTTTGCGAGTGCAGCAATTCCGAGGGATGGGGAGGAATGGGTCCGGCCGGGACAACGAACAGGTTCGGCTCGACAGTGGGGAAGATCACCTCGTCATACTTGCTGCCGCCACTGAGCAGCGTACTCAGTCCGACGGAGGTTTTCATCCCAAACGTCTTGCCGACACTTGGACGGCGGAGATCGGTATCGACCAGGAGCACGCGGGCACCGCGCTGCGCCAGAGCCGTGGCCACATTCACGCTGGTCGTGGTCTTTCCTTCCTTGGGCAAAGCGCTCGTAATGAGAAGGGTCTTGGGCGGTGTGCCACTGGTTGACAGGAGGACAGACGTACGCAACGCCTTGTAGGCTTCTGCTATCTCTGAATTCGGCCTGACGTGTGTAATGAGGGCTGTGCGACTGGAGCCCGCAGGGAGGGCTCCGGTCTTCCGATGAAGCAGCTTTCGTGCTTCCTTTGTGTTTCGATCAAGGGGAATAATGCCCAGTACAGGCATCCGGGCGATGGCCTGCACCTCGTCGGCCGTTCGCACTGTGCTGTCCAGTGCTTCGATTGCAAAAGCGAGAAGGATTCCGCCAGCCAGTCCAACAAGGAAAGCGAGTTCGATGTTGCGAGGAATATTTGGCTTGACCGGGCTGAGCGGCACGCGCGCGACGTCGACCACCTGGATGTTGCTCGACCGCAATCCGGCAGAAACGCCAGCTTCCTTTAGCTTCTGCAGCAGTCCCTCGTACAGTTGACGGCTGGTGTCGACGTCCCTCTTGAGAAGGTTGTACTCGATTGCCCGCTGGTTGAGGTTGTTGGCCTCGACCTTCTGCTGTTCGAGCGCGGTGCGAAGGAGCTTCTCACGCTGCAAGGCGGCCAGGTAATCGTTCTTCATGCGGGCCAGCATCTTCTGCCGCTCCGCTTCGATGGCCGATTCCAACTCCCGTATCTGGTTCTGGACCTCCAGAACTTTGGGGTAAGACGGCCCGAACTGGGTGGTCAGCTGCGCGTACTGGGTGCGAAGTTCAGCGCGGCTGGAGCGAAGCTTGTCAATGAGTTCATCGCCGGCGCCAAGGTTGCTCCGAGAAACGATGGAGGGATCGCTGCTCGATGCCATGCGATACAGCGCCTCTTTCTGAATGCGGTCGCCCTCGGCTTCCGTGAGCTGTTTGTTGACCTCGTTGAGTTTGTCCGTGATGATGTTTTCTTTATCGTTGATCTCAACGATGCCGTTTTCGCGCTGGTATCTGACCAGTCGTTCCTGCGCAGTCTCCACCCGCATCTGCAGATCGGATAGCTGCTTCGCCAGCCAGTCCGAAGTCTGCATGGTCGATTCAAACTTGGTTCTGAAGTTGTGCTCGATGTAGGCATTGGCAAGCGCATTGGCGATCTGTGCGGCGAGCTTCGGGTCAGGGCTCAAGAACTGGATCTCGACAATGCGAGTACGCGGGATCACGCTGAGGCTTAATGCCGAGTGCATCTTGCCCAAAAGCATGGATTCCTGTTGCGGGGTGAGAGCTTGCGGCTCGCCGGTCGCGGGAGGAGCAGTCGTTTTGCCGACGAAAGCCGGGCTCTTATCGAGTTGCAGCTGCTTGGCGACTCCCATCAGTAGTTCGTCGCTTTGCATGATCTTGAGCTGCGTTTCCAGCGTGAGGCTGTAGTCCCAGTCTTCGCTGGCCGCTTCGCCCTTGGAAAAGCCAAGCGGATCAGGATTTTCCCGGCCAATGGTTAATCGCGTAACGCCTGCATAAAGAGGTGTCTGTCGGAACGAGGCTATCGCAGCCAAGGTAACCACGATCACAAGGCACGCGATCACGGTCCATTTCCGCTTCTGCAGGATGAGCCAGTAGCTCTTAAGGCTCGGTTCCTCCTGCTCGAGGTTGGCGTAGGTGGCCGACACGCGAGGCGTTGCAAGTTCTAGTGAATCCGGAGGAGATGTTGCGATTCCAGTCTGTGTTTCTAAGAGCTTGTCCGAGTTCATCTATACTCCGCCGACACCCCTAACGCACAAGGACACCAATGATTGAGCCCGATGTTGTGGTCCGAAGATACACCGCACGTGCGGCGCTGCGACCCTGCAGAAATGTCGTGTTTACAAACTGAGTAATTCTACAACAACTCTGCTTGGCCGGAATACCGGTCAATTCGCTTTTGAACCATTACCCCAGAGTTACGGTGTGTACCTGAGCAACGCACGCGCAGAAGAGTGTTGATGGTACGCAATCTTAGGCCGCGTTTTTTCCGCTCGAATGGCTTCGCTCCACTGTTCAACTCCGTTCAGGGTTGCTACGATGACTGAAACCAGAAACGAACTCCGTCAATGTAAGCCGGGCACGCGTGTGCCTCCAGGACGGGAGTCGTATCCACTCGGTCGAGCCGCCTCTGACGCGCACCAGCTGTTTCGGTCGCCCAATCAGAGCATCGGCACGATTGCGAAGTTGCGTTAGATGTTCGAACGAATCCTAAATTCGGTGCGAAGCGGTGCACGCCGGCTTACCGCAGTCAGGCGCGAAGTTGCGTGGGTCACCGCGGGACAAGTTCTGGCATTTATGGGAGCATTCGCATCTGTCAAGGTTCTGACCAACGTGATGGGGCCGCGCGCCTACGGCGAACTGGCTATCGGAATCACCATCGCGGGCTCCGTGCAGATGTACGTGTATGGGCCGCTGGGGCAGGTGGTGCTGCGTTTCCTTGCCGTCAATCGAGACCGTCGGGAATTGCCGGTGTATTTCGCCGTGGTACGCCGGTTGCACGTGGTTTGTGCTGCAGGGTTGTGCGTGCTGGCCCTGCTGGTCGGCGTTGTTCTACAGAGCCTCCAAAGCCAGTGGACGCTGATCGCACTGTTCGGAGTTCTATACGGGATCGTCAGCGGACTAAACGTTTCGTTCTCACAGTTCCAGGCCGCCATCCGCCAGCGCAAAATCGTTGCGCTGCATCAGGCCGCAGACAACTGGCTGAGACCATTACTGTCGGTCGCTTTGATACTTGCGTTTCGTAACAGCGGCCACGTAGCGCTGCTTGGGTTTCTGTGTGCCACCCTGCTCGTAGACCTCTCGCAGGCGGTATTCGCGTCGCGCAACGCTGAAGTGCGCGAGAACTGGGCTGCGGGGGCGCTTGACGACCGGGATCTGGCCAGAACGAGAAGCGAGATTCTTTCGTACGCGATGCCGTTCGTGGCATGGGCCGGCATTGGCGCCATAAGCATGTTCGGGGACCGCTGGACGCTGCAGTATGTCTCCGGCACTCAGCAGGTGGGCATATATGTGGCGCTTTACCAGATCGCGAATGCGCCGGTGTCGCTGAGCGCGGGCGTGACGAACCAGATGATGATTCCGATCGTCTTTCAGCGCGCCGGTTCGGGTGAGTCCCAGGAAAAGGTGGAGGCGGCACGTACTTTTCTCTACAAGTGCATGGGGTTGTTCGTTGCGGCGATGCTGCCCGTTGGCCTTTTGCTGTATGCGTTCAGCGGCCAGTTGACCCGGCTTGCTTCGTCGCGCGAGATCGCGGAGTGGCACCACGTTCTATGGATCATCTTTGCAGGAATGGTCTGTTTCCAACTGGGTCAGCAACTGAGCGCAATGGGGCAGGTGCTGCGTAACACGCGCCGATACATCTTCGCTTTCGCCACCAACGCGGCCGCGACTGTTGGTTTCTCCTACGT
>JAEZPW010000054.1 GCA_023441255.1 Acidobacteriota bacterium | reverse complement strand
GCGATCCTGAGTGAACTGAAGACCAGTTACGCTGCGTCGCTCTCTCGCGAACGATTGATGTCCGGAACCTTGAAGGGCACCTCGAAGGAGATGACCCAGCTTGCACAGTACAACACTCTGAAGAAAGAAGCGCAGGCGAACACGGACCTCTACAACAGTCTGTATGCGAAGGTTAAGGAAGCGGCGATCGCCGCGGCTTCGCCCTCCAACGACATCAACGTTGTGGACGAAGCACGCGTACTCAGTTCTCCCACGCGCCCGAACATCCCGTTTAACCTCGCGGCCGGCTTCATCCTGGCGCTCGTCGGAGGCGTAGTAGTCGCTTTCGCCTACGACCGTCTCGACCAGCGCATCCATACGCCTGATGAGTTACGCGAACTCATCGGGGTGTCCAGCATATCGGTGCTCCCTCTGACCTATAAACCCGGGACTCTCTCCGGCGTACGCCGCAAACTGCTCCCAGGATCCGGCCCACAGAATCCGGAACTTTTCATGTTGCAAGACACCTCGAAACCGCAGGCCGAAGCCTTGCGCGGTTTGGCAACCTCGATCCTGTTGGGACACAGCGCAAAGCAAGTGTTGCTGATAGTGTCCTCCTTCCCGGGAGAAGGCAAGACGACGATCGCAGCCAATTTGGCTGTCGTACTGGCACAGCGAGGCCCAACCTGTCTTCTGGATGCCGACTTGCGCCGCCCTCGCATTGGCAATATGTTCGGTGTGGCGACCGTCGACGGTTTACACGAAGTCCTTGCCAAGGATCATCTGGAGGCTGACTCCGGCGTTGCCGCTGCGCTCGAATCGGCCCTCATTTCCGTTGAAGGCGTTCCGAATCTTTCGATACTTCCTGCGGGCAAGAGTGATCCCAGCCCAGGTGCGATGGTGAGCTCTGACCGCATGAGAGAAATTGTTATCGAACTGCGTGCCAGGTTCGATTACATCGTTATCGATTCGCCACCCATTCTCCCTTACTCAGACGGTCGTGTGCTGGCAACCCACGCAGACGGAGTCGTATTCGTGGGCCGTTCCGGCGTGACCACGCACGATGCCATGGCTCGCGCTATGGAGTTGCTTAATTCGGTCCAGGGAGCGCCGGTGCTTGAGGTCGTCCTTAACGGCGCCGCACCCGCAGGCGGTGCATACCACTATTACCAGTATCGGTACCAGTAATCGCGACCGATATAAGAGCTTTTCTCCAGAGCCCAGGAGTTCGTTTCCGCTGGCTTGCGTACGTTTATGGGAAATCCTTCGGTATCGACCGGACCGCTCGGCGACACGCAGTTGATTCGCCCCTCGTCGCTTCACCCGCAATCGCAGGGCGTTCGCCGCCTTCTGCTCGTGGCATATCACTATCCGCCCTCCCTTGAATCGGGGGCGGTACGCCCAAGGGGCCTCGCCAAATATCTGGCAGACCTCGGCTGGGAGGCCCTCGTACTCACGCCCCAAATGGCGGGCCCGAGGCCGGGCAATGTCATCGAAACCGATTCCATCGATGTGATCGCGGAATGGAAGCGGAGGTTCGGACTGCAACCGCATCGCAGGTTGCGTGAATACCGCAAGCTTGCTTCATGGACCAAGACCCCGGATTCATTGCGGTTCAAATTCGTACAAGGCGTGCGTGCGGTTCTCTCCTACCCCGACGAGTACAAAGGCTGGCGTCCCTATGCGGTAGACGCGCTCGAACAACTTAGGGGCCAGAACATCGAGGCGATTATCTCAACGGCGCCTCCTCTTGTATGTCATCTAATCGCGAAGGAAGCCAAGCAGGCACTCGGTTGTCCCTGGATTGCTGATTACCGCGATCTCTGGAACGTCGACGCGGATACTATGTACGATCGCAAAGGCCTTATCGGAGCCATTAGGGGGCGCACGGAACGGAACGTTCTCGCTACAGCTGACGCGCTCGTCGCTGTCTCCGATCCGTGGGCATCTCGACTTCGTGCCCGCTACCCCTCCAAGCCTGTCTACAGCATCATGAATGGCTTCGATCCCGAGGAAGCCGTGATCGGTGACAGGAAGCTCTCCTCGAAATTCACTATCACTCACACCGGAATCCTCTACATGGGGAGGCGCGACCCGTCGTTGTTACTTGAGGCCTTGCGCGATCTGGTCGACTCGGGCGAGCTCGACATTTCCGATCTCCTTCTACGCTTCTACGGTCAGCCGGAAGCGTTTATGCCCCCGCTGCTCCAGCGATATCGTCTGGAATCCGTAACGGAACTGCGCTCATCGGTGCCTCGCCCCGAGATGCTCGCGCTACAGCGAGAGTCGCAGATTCTGCTGGTGCTCAACTGGGCTGGCCAGACCGAGAACGGCGGGCATACTGGCAAGGTGTTCGAATATCTTGCCGCGGGCAGGCCAATCCTCGCTCATGGCGGCGTACGTGGTGTTTTGGCCGGTCTTCTGGAAGAAACCCAGGCTGGCGTTCACGTCGAATCGAAAGACGAGATGCGTAGAGTCTTGTTGCAGGCTTACCGGGAGTACAAAGGGTACGGTCAAGTGGCGTATAACGGCAAACTCGAGGTCATCGAGCGCTATTCGCAGCGCGAAATGGCTCGCAAGTATGCGCGCGTGCTGGCTGTTTATGCTCCCGAGCGAGCCGAAGCTGGAGCAGCTTGAGCACGAACGAGTTCTGGATGATTGAAGATAGGAGCGACGATTAACGGGTTTGCCTCATGTCTCACTCACCAATGCAGATGCGCGTACCTGAAACGATAGTGTCGTCAACTCAACCGGCCGTCACATGCTCACGCCCGGTTCGAGTTGGGGTACTTCTCGATTCGCAGTGGTCCCCGCGATGGGTGAAGCAAGTACTGGATGATATTCGTTTGTGCTCAGGAGTAGTTCCGTACCTGCTGGTTGTGACATCCAGCGATACTGCGCAACCGACACGGACGCGAAATGGCGATTCCGGCAGCCCGGTGCTGCTCCGCATCTGGACACGCCTTGACAACTTCTTCCGCGCCGATAATGCGAGCGCTACTGCGCCCGTTCATCTCCAACTCTCAGAGTACGGGGACGTATTTCCCGTGCACGTAAGCGGCGCTGGTGTCTGCAGTCCTGGCGACCTGGAACGGGTCGAGAAGCTTGGACTAACTGTCATTGTAAATCTGGCGACGTCCTGCCCGGACCTCCGCCTGCCCTCTGCGGCGCAGAGAGGTATTTGGCGGTTCGCTCCGTTCGACTCAGTGCTGTCTCAGAACAATGCCCGTTTTTTTTGGCAACAGCTCAAATCACCCATAGTGACGGACTGCATAGTCGAGCACTCGGATGGTGCTCCAAGGCTGGTACACCGCGCTTTTGTTGCTAGCGATCCAGAGTCTCCCTATCGAGCGCAGAACGGACTGCTTTGGAGGCGTTCGGCGTTCCTGGTGCAGCGTCTTTGCGCACTCGGAGACAGGGCGACGGAGAATCCCCCGATGGAAGAGCGCCCGTCGGAGGCCGTCCAGTCTTCTGGCGCCATGCCGGCCCCGAGCAACCTGCAAACCGCTCGCATCCTCGCTGGCGTCCTGGCAAACGGTGCCAAGAGAATTGTGCAGCGGCAGATCACGAACCAGCACTGGTTCATCGCGCTGCGCCAAAGTCCGAACGTTCCTTTCAGCAATCAGGATATGAAAGGCTTCCGGGTCATCCGGTCCCCGCGAAACCGTTACTATGCCGATCCGTTTGTCATCGAGATCGCTGGCAAGCAATACGTGTTTGTCGAAGATTACCGAACGGACCAACGCAAGGGCGTCATATCCTATTTCGTCGACGACGGCTCGCAGTACGTAGATGCGAAGCCGGCACTCGAGACCGAATACCATCTCTCCTACCCCTTTCTCTTCCGCTGGAACAACGAGATATTCATGTTGCCCGAGACCAGCGGCGCTGGCAGGATCGAGGCGTTCAGAGCTGTGAAGTTTCCGGACCGTTGGGAACCACATGCCGTCCTGCTGGACAATATCGTTGGATACGACCCAACTCTTCTTGAATACGACGGCAAGTTCTGGCTGTTTCTTTCAGGCGTCCTCAAGTACGGCGCCCAAAACAATGACTTGTCGATCTTCTACGCTGATCATCCGTTCGGTTCGTGGCACCCGCATCCTGGAAACCCTGTTGTTTCTGACCCCCTGCGCGCGCGTCCCGCGGGCGCAGTTATCCGCCAGGGTGGACACCTTTATCGTCCTGGACAGGACTGCTGGGGTACGTACGGCCGCGCCATCACTGTGAACCGAATCGAGGAGTTGAGCGAAACGCAATACCGGGAGGTTCCAGTCGGGCGTATCGAGCCGAAATGGCTCCCCGGTATCACCGGCACCCACACCTTCAACGACAACGGCCGATTACAGGTGATTGATGGCCGAATTCGGACACCAAGGTGGCGAGCGTGAAGTGCACGCGCCGTGTGGATGCTCGAACAACCGCCCTGAAGCGCCTCACGCATCCGATGTGTGGAGTAGGCTGCTGAGCTCAATGGTGAATGCCGCAACGGCTGTTGGGCTTGTCGAAATTCTGCGGAGGTTCTAATGCTTAGCGTGTTATCAATCAGACGGGTTACCGTGCTGGCCTGCGCCATGTTGATCGTCGCGCTGGCAGCGGCACAAACACGGGTCGAGTCAGCTGTCAATCCACAGCCGACTTCGACGGCGCAACGTTCGGAAACGGCGACCCAGCCAGTAGCCGAACAAAACGCGCCTGCGGCGCCGCAGCCGAACGGCCAATCCTCCCTGACGAACCCGGACATGCTGATAGGGCCGGGCGACTTGCTCGAAATCAGTGTGTTCGGCGCGCCTGAATCGATTAAGACGGTTCGTGTTAGCTCTGATGGCTCCGTGACCTATCCGTTCATTGGCACGGTTCAGCTCGCGAACATGACTGTCAGGCAGGCAGAATCTGCGCTCGCCAAGAAGCTTGATGAAGCCGGCTACTTCAATAACCCGAATGTATCGATTCTGGTAAAGGAGTATGCGACCCAAGGCATCTCCATTCTCGGCGAGGTTCAGAAACCCGGCATTTATCCACTGATGGGACCGCGGCAGTTGTTTGACGCTATTTCTGCCGCCGGCGGACTGACTCCAAAAGCAGGCAGGACGGCCACGATTATACGGCGGGGCCACCCTAACGAACCGCAAACAGTGCCGTTGTCCAGCAGCAACGACCCGGCAAACAATCCGGCGCTCTATCCAGGCGATACAGTTTCGGTCTCGAAGGCTGGCATCGTTTACGTGGTTGGCAACGTCAACATGCCGGGTGGATTCGTGATGGAAAATCCGGAACTCTCTGTGTTGCAGGCTGTCGCGCTCGCACAGGGAATGAAAGCGAACTCCGCTGCGAACAATACCCGCCTGATCCGCAAGGGGCCGAATGGACAACAGGAGATCCCGGTCATGTTGAACGACATGCTCGCGGCAAAGGCGCCGGATGTGATGCTGCGTCCGGATGACATCCTGTTCATTCCTTCAAGCCCGGGCGCCTCGGCTGCAAAGCGTGGACTCGAAGCCGCGTTGCAAACACTTACCGGTATTGCGATTTATCACCGCCCGTAGAATTTAGCCCGATCCCATGTCCACCATGATGAAGGCAGCGCCGGGCCGTATTTCGGTGTGCCATATCGCATCGGGAGAGCGTTGGGCGGGTGCCGAAGCGCAGGTTGCCACTGTGCTGCAGGCGCTGGCGCGGCGATCCGACGTCCGTGTCTGCGCCGTTGTTTTGAATGAGGACCGGCTTGCACAAGAGATTCGTGCGGCTGGAATCGATCTTGCCGTCTTCCCGCGAAAAGAAAATTCATTTTGGCGCACGTATTCTCGCGCGTGTCACTTCTTGAAGCATCGAAACGTTCAGGTCCTTCACTCACATCGCTACAAGGAAAACTTGCTGGCGCTACTGATAAAAATGCGATTGGGAAATCCCGCCTTGGTCCGAACCCAGCACGGCAACCCCGAACCCGGTGGCTTGAAGCACCGTCTCGTGTACAGGATCGACCGCGCTACCGGATCCAGGGTCGCCAAAGTAATCTCCGTGAGTTCGCACCTTCAATCATATCTGCTCACCTACTTAAGGACTTCGCAGGTTGCCCTTATTCGTAACGGCATCGACCTGAATTCCATACGCTCTAATCTTTCAAGAACTGAAGCCAAGCTTAAGCTGGGCATTGCACCGGCTTCCCCCACCGTGGGCATCGTTGCCCGGCTTGACGCAGTGAAACGTCACGATATTTTTCTGAGAACAGCGAAGGAAATAGTGCAGAAAGTGCCAGACGCAAAATTCGTAATAGCAGGCGCTGGACTTCAACGATCGGAAATCGCAACGCTTAGCGATGCACTAAACCTTTCAGAGCAGGTCGTGTTCCTCGGCCACCGGAACGACGCCTGCGATGTTTTCCGCGCAATGGACGTAATGCTTGTCACCTCTGACCACGAGGGACTTCCGATGTCTGTGCTTGAGGCTATGGCGCTCGGGACCGTTGTGGTATCGCGCAAAGTCGGAGGAATTCCCGAGGTCATTCAGGACGGCCTGGAAGGACTCCTCATTGATTCATCCGAGCCTGCTTCACTGGCTGATGCTTGCGTTCGCGTGCTTCGTGATGATCAGTGCCGTGACAGGATGGTGACAGCCGCGCGAAACAAAGTTGTTCGTGAGTTCTCGGCAGACGCCAACGCCGAGCAACTAGTCCACCTGTACCGGACGATCATCTCGCACGGTACGTTCTCCACCTCTTTCGCCACGGTGCGCCCTGCTGCCGCAAGCGACCGCCACTGATCGTGGCCATCCGTCAAATCGGGAGTTAGTCGTGTCGAGCATTAGCTCTAGCAGTAATGCGGGTTTGCCTGAACAACCGAATTGTCCTGGAGCGGGTACGCCACAGCCATGCTGGGTTGGACCCTATCAAGATGCTGTTCCTGTAAGTCTCGGGGGAGAACTCCAAATGCCACAGGTCTCGGCCACGCGCGATTCGAAAACAAATCACGCAGTACCCTTGATCACTTCCAGTCGGGAGCTGAGCGGAAGAAGAGAAGCTTTCGACTTTGATGCCGAATTTACGAACTGGCCTTTGTCGAAAGGCAAGCGGGCTTTCGATCTCCTGATATCAGCGTCGTTATTGGTGGCCCTTGCGCCATTGATGCTGCTCATTGGGGCATTGATCAAGCTCACCTCGAGAGGTCCTGTACTGTTTTGCCGCGCCCGGATCGGGCGCAATGGCGAGCTTTTCCCGATGCTGAAGTTCAGGTCGATGGTTGACGGCTGCGATGGACCGAAACTTACTTGCAAGGGTGACAGTCGCATCACATTCATCGGCAGAATACTGCGCAAGTTCAAGCTCGACGAGTTGCCGCAAATCATCAACGTCCTGCAGGGCCACATGAGCATGGTGGGTCCACGTCCCCACTTGCCGGAGGTGTTTGCGTTCAAACCGGAATATGTCTCCTTTCTTCGACTGCGACCCGGAGTCACCGGTGCCGCCACGGTGCGATTTCACCGCGAAGAAGAGACTCTGAAACCCATGCCATGGGAGGAACTCAGGGAGTTTTACATTGACACGATTCTCCCAGAAAAAGTGCGTATGGAAATTGAGTATGCCCAGCGCGCTAGCCTCTGGACTGATCTGCGACTCGTACTTGCGACGGCGAGTCGCGCCTTCGTGCCTCTGTATCGCAAAGCCGCAAAGATAGAAAAGAAGCTTACTCTTGTCTCCGAACCAACTGCGGTCGGGGTTGCCGACCAACCGCTGGCAAAATCCGGCACGGCGGAACAGGGCGAGGAGTACGCAGCTTGAGACCTTCTGAGCACGCATCACACGATCGTGTGTTCGTACGCATAAACGCATGCTGAAGATTGCGAAAATCAGGCCGTCAAGCGCTCTGCTTCGGGCCGCGTTGCTGCTCCTGCTGGTACCAGTGGCCGCCTTTGTCGGCTGGGCAGCAGCGCATCAGTTTTGGCTGGTCGTCGGTGCCGTGGTTTTCGTGCCCCTTTACCTCCTGTGGCCGGTGGAAATGTCTCTGGGCGTATTTGCGCTACTTGTGCCCTTTGAAGCTGTGGCAATGGCCGGGAGCTCTGAAAGCACCTCTCTCACGTGGGTGGCCGGAGCAGTTGCCGGAGCGGGATTGCTCACCGTGGGCATCGTGGACCGACGGTTTGAAAAGCCGCCGCGGACTGCTCGTTGGTGGCTGTTGTTCGCTGCACTCGCTACGGCATCGGTTCTCTGGGCTTACAGCCCGGAAAGAACTCTCAGCGTACTTCCCACGTTCGCAGCGCTGATGGTTCTTTACCTCGTTGCTGTTTGCATCAGGATTTCGGACCGCGAGTTGGCCTGGGTCTCGACCATGGCGATTGCCGGCGCAGTACTTGCCAGTTTTCTGACCACGACTGGATTCTTCAGCGGCATGACCTATAAGACACTTGCCCGGGCCACCATCGCCCAGCAGGACCGCCAGGCTGACCCTAACTACTACGCCGCTGGACTGCTTTTGGCGTTGTCGCTGGCTGTTGGGCGGACGATATCGGGACGCCGCATCAGCATGAGACTCATCATGGGCGGTTGCGCGGCTGTTATTGCTGCCGCTGTGCTCCTCACCATGTCGCGCGGGGCATTGCTCGGAATGACGGTGATGATGCTGGTTTACGCAGTGCGATATCGCCTTAACTGGAAACTGCTTGCCCCTATCGCACTGCTCGCCAGCGGGCTGTTCCTCGTTCCCGAACAGTTCTATCAACGGTTGACGGTTGCTGCCTCCGGCGGCGGAGCCGGTCGTCTTGATATTTGGACGGCTGGATTCCACGCCCTTCTGCACTACGGTCTTTACGGCACAGGCTTTGGCAATTTCAGTAGCGTGTACACATTGTTTGCGGGCTACGCCCCCAAATTTATGGGCTACGGCCTCGATGCCCACAACATGTACCTGGCCACTGGAGTGGAACTGGGGATCGCCGGACTCTTGATCATGGGAATCGCGTTCTACACGCAGCTGCGCGAAGCAAGGCCGCCGCAAGATCGGTGGATTTCGAATCGCTTGCAGACTGTTCCGGCTGAAGCCGCGATGTGGGCGGCGTTGACTACTTCCACTTTCCTCAACCCGATACTTAGAAAGTCGCTTTGGCTGACGCTGATAATGGTTGCGCTGAGCGTGAAGTCAAGAGACGCCCAGGAGCCGGATTTCGACCAAAACATTGTCTCTGAGCCAGAAGGGGGTTTCGCAAAAACGGAACCTCCGATCACCAGCGCGGCATTAGCCGTGGGTTTGCGTCGCCGCTAAATCCCTGTCCGAGGCCATTTCCTTCGTATTTCCGATGAGCAGTAGCATCGCAATTCAGAAGCCGCCAGAGCTTGTACCGACTCCGCACGCCAGGTCCTCGTTCACACTTGCGCGCCTGCTGGCAGCGGTTCCTTTTGCTCTTGCGCTGCTGTTGCTGACCGCCATCTGGGGAACCCTGCTTTGGCATTACTACGTCCCCGCGATGAAGCTTGACGAGAGCACCGTGCAGGCGGCCCGGATGTCTCCTCCCGATCACGTTTTCAACGAGTTGCGCGAGTTCCATGCGACCACACCGCCTTGGAACACTGATGGCGAAGTGCTCCGTATAGCGGACGGCCTTCTGGACGGTCGAGCCTTTACGATCGGTTCACAACAGATTTCCCGCACGATGGCCCTCGCCCCGGAAGCAGCGGACAACGTTCCACTGGGCGCGATGCTTTCTCTCGCCGCAATGGAACCCGTGCAGGTGTTGTTGCGTGCTTACCAACTGAGCGGCGATAGCCGATATCTCCTGCAGGCCAAGGAGATCATCCTCAAGTTCGACGCATGGGACCGGCGTGCGTGGCTTCCGCAGGGGCTGGCATGGAACGATCATGCGGTGGCAGCGCGCGTTCAGGTGCTCACTGATTTCTGGGGCGTATACCGGCATAGCGAGCTCTACGACGTTCAGGAGGCGCGCCGCATCCTCGAGCTGATAGCGCGGTGCGGCCAAAGGCTGTATGACGATCGTGACTTCAACGTCGCTACCAATCACGGGGTCATGCAGAACATCGCTCTGCTGGAGATCGCGGTCGCTTTCCCGCAACTGCCCGGAGCAGCGGGTTACCGCGACAAAGCGGTGTCGAGACTGAACACCCAGATGGGCTTCTACATCAGCGACGAGGGAGTAATCCTGGAGCACTCCGCGTTCTATCACCACTTCGGCCTGCGCCTACTGACGGTTGCCGACCGAATGCTGCACATGCTGAGCTCGCACGTTCCTGACTCGTGGCAGACGAAATACAACCTCGCTCAGGATTTCTACCGCGAAATGCAGCGTCCCGACGGATCACTGCCGCAGTTCGGGGACACCTATTCGGGATCTGAGTCGTTCAGTGATACGCATCCTGATGCCAAACCGCGCACACACGCTGCACCTGACGTGCCTGGCAAGTCATTCGCGTTGTATCCGGCCAGCGGGTATTCCATCTCCTGGAGCGGTCTCGAACAATGGCCTCACCCTGCGAACGTTTCGCAGACCGTTGTCACATGGTCGAACTTTCCGAGCGGTTCTCATAAACACGCGGATGACCTCAGCGTTCTTGTCTGGGCAGCCGGTCAGTCGTGGTGGACCAACGTCGGCTATTGGCCCTACGGTGATCCCGGCCGGGGCCCCGCGGAAGGCTGGACGGCTTCCAACGCGCCACACCTTGTCGGAGAACGAACACCTTCTCACACGCCAACACTGCTCGGCTCCGGCGCGACGAACTCGCTGCGGTTCTTGGACGTTGCCCGTGTGGCGTCCGGCGCCGACGCCGTCCGCCGGCAGGTGGTAGAAATTCAGCCCTCAGAGTGGATTGTTGTCGACAGCACGACCGGGAACTCTAAACACGTCGTGACGTCCTGGAACACTGCTGCCGGGATATTTGTGCGCAGCGAAGGAAACGACTGTTACCAGCTGATTTCCTCGACTGTGGCCCGGAGCATGGAAACGTGTTTGACGTCCGGAACGAGTGAGACTCCACAACTGCTGAGCGGCAGCATGCAGCCTTTCGCTGGATGGCAGGTTGTCGATCATTCTCCGGTTCCTTCCAATGCACTCCTTGTCACACAGCCAACCGGTTCATGGTTTGTCAACTCATTCCGGCTGCTGAATGAAGGAGCGCAGGGCTCAGGTACGCCTGCCGTCGTTCAGTGGCATGGTCCCGAGCTTTGGACAGTCACGCTCGCCGATGGATCCGAACTATCGCGCGCGGGAAACAAAGTCGAGTGGAAAAACCTGAACAGCTCTGAGGCACTCACGGTAACGCCTCCGGGGCCGGATGTCTCGCGTCGAAGCGACCAGATTCGACAGAACTATTATTCAGCCCTGGTGCGATACCCAAAATTCGAGGAGTCGTTGGCGACTCGACGTAAGCTCACGTTGCTTCTGCTGGCTGCCGTCTTG
>JAEZPW010000051.1 GCA_023441255.1 Acidobacteriota bacterium | reverse complement strand
GTCTTCGCCAGTGCAGGGTTGGTCTCTAATTCGGCGATGAGGTCATCGTTGGCCTTGGCTTGTCCCCACGCGAGCCAGATGTAGAAGATCAGCAACGGGATCAACGCCACGATCGGAATGTTGTCAGGCGCGGATACGATGTCCCACAATTGCCGCCAATCCATAGAAACCTCTACTCACCAGAATCTTGGAGGTGGCTTGCTACTCACCTGCAGCTTTAGGCCCTCGTCGCGGTTTATCGGCTTCCGATTCAAGCATCACCGGCGCCGGACCCGAAATGCCACCGTCCTTCCGCACGCGCCAGAAGTGAACGACCATGAATATCGAAGCGATGATCGGGATTCCGATGCAATGCCATATGTAGGAACGAAGCAGCGCATTCGCGTCCACAATCGATCCGCCCAGCAGACCAAAGCGGATGTCGTTATATGGCGTCATCCCAAGCTGTTTGCCAAATGGCCCTTCGTGACCAAGTAAGGGCGTCGCCCTTGCCATATTCGTGCCCACGGTCACGGCCCAGAACCCCAGCTGATCGTCCGGCAGCAGATAGCCCGTGAACGACAACAGCAGCGTCAGGACGAGCAGAATCACGCCCACGTTCCAGTTGAATTCGCGCGGTTTCTTGTACGAGCCGGTTAGGAAAACGCGGAACATGTGCAGCCAGACAGCCATCACCATCAGGTGCGCCGCCCATCGATGCATGTTGCGCAGCAGCTTCCCGAATGGCACGTCGTGTTCGAGATACAGGATGTCGCGGAACGCCTGCACCTTCGTCGGGTGGTAATAGAACATCAGCAGCACGCCCGTGAACGTCAGCACAATGAAGAGATAGAACGTGATCCCGCCCATGCCCCACGTGTAGCTGTAGCGGACTGCGTCACGGTTGATCTTTGCTGGATGCAGGTGCAGGAAGACGTTCGAGAGCACTCCGAGTGCGCGATTTCGTGGGGTGTCGTCGTGCTTATGACGAAAGATCGAAGTGTAGGCCTGGGTCTTCGTCGGATCTTTGAGACCTTCAACCTGCTCTTTGACCTTAACGGGGATATCGGTCTTGAGCGATTGGACGTCTTCCTTTATCCCGACTTTGACCTTCTCCAGTACGCTGACCTTGTTGCCATTCTTACCGTTGGGGTTCTCTTCAGCCATGATGCCCCTCAGTGACGCTAAACCGGCAGGTACGATCCCTCTTCGTTGAACTGGCTAGGCTGTCCCTTGGGCCATTGATACAGGCGCGACACATCGACCAGAATTTGTCCGTCTGGCGCCAGTTCCACGTGAGCCCGGTCCATCGGCCGCGGAGCCGGTCCCTCGAAGTTGACGCCCTCGCTGTCGTAGCCGCTGCCGTGGCACGGGCACTTGAACTTGTTTTCGCTCGGCTTCCAATCCGGCGTGCAGCCCAGGTGCGTACAACGTGCGTAAATGACGAACAACCGGTCGGGACGCCGATCGACCCAGATGCGGTACTTCTGCTGCCACTTGGTATCCACGCCGAGATCGTAGTCCGACGGATAACCGATCTTGAAAGTCGTAGCCGGCTCGAACAGTGTTCGCGGCAGGAAGAAGCGCAGGAACGCCAGAAACCACGCAGCGAGGAATGCCGCGACGCAACTCCAGACGAATCGTCGCCGCTGCTGGTTGACCGCGGTGTTGTCCGGTCCCGCCGGGCCGACTCCCGCTGCCGATGCGGCTTTCGATGTCCCCACTGCCGGAGTGCCGACATAGCTTGCCGCGTTTTTGGAGCTCGCGGCAGGTGGTGCGGTTTCGACTGGCTTCGCCACCTCGGTCTCGGGATCTGCCATAACTCCTCTCTCGAATACCCTTCAGTCAGCCGCGATCTCGGTCTGTTCTGATACAGCCTGGCTGTCTGGGGTAAAGTGCTGTTCCAGGCACAGCACATTCCGCACGACTTCCGCCAAGGAGCGAATGAACGTTGGCGAGTCGTTCAGTCCTTCTGTCATCTCAAACTGCTCGATACCCAGCGACATGGCTTCTTCGCGAGCTTCATGGTCGATCTCGCAGAGCGTTTCCACATGGTCAGAAACGAACGAGATCGGGACCACGCAAACGCTTTGAACCTTGCTCGCTGCCAAATCGCGCAGGGTTTCATGCAACGATGGCTGCAGCCACCTGCTGCCTCCGAACTTGCTTTGGTAACAGAGGTGATGAGGGTTCCTCCAGCCGCCGCGTTTCATGACCAGATCGACTGTGTGCTCTATCTGTTGCTGATACGGGTCGCCTGCCTCAATCACTCTCATTGGGACACTGTGCGCGCTGAAGATGATCTCAACCCGCTCAGGGCTGGCAAAGCGGACCAGAGCATCCTCGATCTTCTCCACCTGCGCCTGCAGGTAATACTCGTTCGTGTAGAACGCCTCCACTTGATGCACTGGAAGTTCATCGCGGAACTGGCGGTTCCACTCGTTCAGACTGCTGCCTGTAGTTGTGGTCGAGAATTGCGGGTACATCGGCAGGAGTACCACTTCATCGCACTTCGAGGCGCGCAGATGAGCTATGGCTTCAGCCGTGAAAGGATGCCAATATCGCATCGCGACGAAGCAACGGGCGTCAATGCCTGAGGTGCAAAGCTCCAGCTGAAGAGCGCGCGCCTGCTGTTCGGTAAAGCGCCGTATCGGAGATCCGCCCCCCATGACCGAGTAACGGCTCTGTACCTTCCTCGCACGCGCGCTCGAGATCAGCCTTGCTAACGGCTTGCGTCCCAGCTTGGCGCCGGGAAAGTCAATGATGTCAGGATCGCAAAACAGATTGAACAGGAACGGCTGAATTGCCTCCAGCGTATCGGGACCGCCCAGCTGGAAGAGAACTACACCAATGCGCGGTATTGATCCTGCCATTCCCCAAAGCCTCTACTTCCGCACCGATTAAATCCGGTGCTGGGTCGCTTTGTCTGACTTCATTCGTCCCGCAGCACACTTTGTGCAACACACACGGATGCTGTCGCTTGTGAACGCGTTGCATACGCCACGACACTGTTGCCTCGCAACTCACCCCACACCCCCGACAATGGCTTTGTGACCAATATCACCAGCCCATGTGACAGCTTTCCTCGTTGCCGGTCCATCGCCCCCCGACAATACACAAAAGGCCCGGTGAGCGTTCCAACCTGCTCACCTGCGGCGATAAGGGGTGCCCATGTCAAACGATCAGCGCGACATTCTTGAGGTTCTTAAGTTCGAACTCAACTTTCTGGAGCAGGGAGGCTACGGCCGTTCCGTACGGACCCCGTGGAAGGCCACTTCAGCCTTTCAGGATTCTCCTACATGCCTCAACTTCAACGACGCCGAGCGCCCTCATCCCTGCAGTCAGTGTCTGCTAACGGACTTCGTGCCCATGAGCGAACAAGCGCAGGAAGTCCCGTGCCACCACATCCCCCTCGGTCCCAACGGAGAAACACTTTGCACGCTGGAGCAGGGTGGCAACCAGGCGAAACTGGAAGAGGTACTGAAGAACTGGCTTCGGGCGACGATCCGACGGATCGAGGAAGAACAAGCGGGCCACGCGCAGTCCGCTTAGAAAGTGCATCCAAACGCGCATCATAGAGTGCCGTAGGAAAGCAGCGCTTATCACCTACTCCATTCGAGGTTGACGGTCCCTATGAAGCTTGGCTACTCGATCGAAACCGTATTGTGCAGTAAGCCTGAGAACAGGGTCGTGTCCATTAGCCCCGAGCAGTCCGTCTACGAGGCTATTGAGAAAATGGCGCAGGAACAAGTCGGAGCATTGCTTGTAATGCTCGAGGACCGTTTGGTTGGAATCTTGTCTGAGCGCGATTACGCCCGCAAAGTCATTCTGCTCGGGCGTTCGTCAAGGCAAACCCAAGTTCACGAGATCATGTCCAGTCCCGTCGTGTTCGTCACAAAACGTAACACCGTTGACGACTGTATGGCGTTGATGACCGAGCGCCGGTGCCGGCACATGCCCGTTGTGGAGAATGACACGGTCATCGGAATGATCTCCATTGGCGACCTCGTAAAGTGGATCATTTCGGACCAGGAACGAACGATCCAGCACCTCGAAAGCTACATCACAGGAACCTACCCGCACTAGAAGTCGGCGTGGAGCTGGCTGTAACACACATGGCAGAGGTGGCCACCACGCGCCACGAGCTACTCCCATAACGTCGTTCGTCATCCCCACGCCCAAACATTACGTAGTGACTCTGTTCCTTGTGAACTCTTAGCTGGAGGAGTATAATTTTTGGCCTACCCGTTCGGTGGGTGGGGGTGGCTATGTTTTCTCGACCCGCTAAAGCTGACGTCAAGTCAGCTTCTGACCTCCGTTCCCTTTGGATCGTCACCATGATCGCCATAGCAGCGATAATCCTCGTGGGGGCCGTCGCGCTTGTTCTCCCGAATGATTTCGTTAAGCCGGTACTAGCAGTCGGGGTGTTGGCCGTACCCGCATTCTGCATACTGATGATGTTCTTGTGCTTTGGAAAGGCTGACGCCGGGCGAAGTAGCGCTGCCCCCGGCCCCGTGGCAGGTCACCGTCGGTCTGACTGACACGCAACAACATAGAATCGCTCCGGCGCGGACGTGTGACCCGGCGAGTCTCCTGAGTCAATGCTGTGTGCGCAAATCGCGACTCGTGCCATCCTGCCTCGAAGGGCGATTAATCAACCGGCAAACAGCCTATGCGGGCATCGACGACTCTCCTCGCTGCGTGAGCGAGACGTGGCGCATGGAGATTCGATTTTGATATCTAGGCTTTCGCGAGGGCTTGCATCACCCTGCTGTGCGAGGTGATGGTTAGCCGGCGACTCTTCGCCCGATCCACTCTGCGCACTCACGCGTGCCGAGCTTGCCGCCCACATCCTGCGTGATCTTCTTCTCGTGCACAGCTGCGAGTACGGCAGCGTCGATTCTTTCGGCTTCGGTCGCAAGGCCGAGATGCGCCAGCATCATGGACGCCGTTGCTATCGCGCCAATCGGGTTAGCCAGGTTCTTGCCCGCGATCGGCGGAGCCGAGCCGTGCACCGGCTCAAACATCGACGTTCGTCCCGGATGGATATTGCCACTCGCGGCCATGCCGAGTCCCCCCTGGAGCGCTGCTGCCAGATCAGTAATGATGTCGCCAAACATGTTGTTGGTGACAACCACCTCGAACTGGCGCGGGTCGCGCACCATCTGCAGGCAGAGCGCGTCCACGTACATGTGCTGCTTTTCGAGATCGGAATATTCGCCGCCGACTCCCCTCCAAACGCGCTGCCATAGCCCGTGTGCGAACGTCATCACATTGGACTTATCGGCCATGAGAACCTTGCGACGTCCATTTAGTCGCGCATACTCGAAGGCATACCGAATCACGCGCTCCACGCCCTTGCGCGTGTTCACGTCTTCCTGTACAGCAACCTCGTCGGCTGTTCCCTGCTTGAACACTCCCCCGACGTCGCAGTAAAGCCCTTCGGTGTTCTCCCGGATGATCGTGAAATTGACGTCTTCAGGACGCACGCCCTTCAGTGGACACAGCGATTCATGAAGCAGTTTGACCGGACGCACGTTGGCATAGAGGTCCATCTTGAACCTCATGCCAAGCAGGATTTCCTTGGCGTGAATATTGGTCGGTACGCGTGGGTCACCAAGCGCACCAACGAAGATGGCATCGAAGTCGTGCGCCAGCATGGCAAAACCGTCCTGCGGGATCGTTGTTCCGTCGTGCAGGTAGCGGTCGGCGCTCCAGTCGAACACGGTGAAGTCGACGGCAGCATTCGTCGCCTTGACCACTTCAACTGCGAGCGGAATGACTTCTTTACCGATCCCGTCTCCGGGCACCACGGCGATGCGAAAAGGCGGCTTGGGGCTTCGGGCGTTGGGCTGTGAGCTCACGGCGTTGGCTTTTGGCGATTGACTCTGCTTTTGGCTTTGCCTCTGCTTTTGGCTTTTGCCTCTGCTTTTAGCTTTTGGGTTTGGCTATCTAGAGATTCGAAAACGTCTTGTACGAGATACGAGTTTCCGCCTAAGAACTAAAGCCAAAAGCCAACAGCCAAAAACGATTTACTTCTTCCGCACGAAGGCAAACGTTTCGGTCACATCCTTGCCGCCGTCCGTCCACGTCCATTCTTCCGTGTGGTGGTCGGCATCGGCAAACCGGAACACGACTCCCTTCATGTGTCCGGCGCCTGCGGAAGACAGGTTCGTTACGTCCTCAAACTCGAATCTCACCACGTTGGGATCGGACGAGGGTACGGAAACGAAGCGGGGCTGGTTCTTCGCTGCGCAATAGTGCGTTGCCATCACGCGGTCGCCGTCCGGGTGCAAAACGGTGATCATTTCGTCTTCACCGCTGCCCTCCATCAGCAACGCCGAACCGGCGGATGTAAGGCGAACCTTGTTCACGGCGGTTTTACCATTTGGGAGCTTGGTCTCCCACTCGCCTATCAGGGTCTTGAGTTTGTCGAAGGCAGGATTTGCGACACCCGGAGCAGCCGTTCCCGCGGGTTCATCGGTTGCCGCGGCGACCCGCTCTTCGGTTGCGGTCACGCAGATGCCCAGCACGAGCAGCACCCATAACAGGGCGAACGTCCAACACGGTTTCATGCCACTCCCCCACGTACTGCCTGCTGGTCGCATAGGATGCCATGCTTTGTTCCAGAGCTGCAGGATTTTTCATCGTGCTGCGTCCGTTATAATCAAAGGTTTGCTATGAGCATGACGGCCATATCTGAGAACATAGCGGGCTCTGAGACGCGAACGGGCGAGTATTGCGGCGCGACGACCATCACGTCCTTCGGCGACACGAGGGCCGAATTCGACGCACTGCGCACCGGCTGCGGCCTCTACGACCTCGGCTGGCGGTCCAAAATCATTGTCAGCGGCAAAGACCGCGTACGCTGGCTGAATGGCATGATCACCAATAACATACGTGATCTGCAGCCCGGGCGCGGCAATTACAGTTTTCTTCTCACACCGCAAGGCCAAATACAGGGCGACCTCTACGCTTACAACCGGGGAGACTACATCCTTGTCGGGACGGAGAAGTTCCAGGCGGCCAACCTGCTCGATCGCTTCAGGAAGTACATCATCATGGACAAGGTGGAGCTCGAGGACGTGAGCGAGCGGCTGACCGCCATTGGCGTGCAGGGGCCGAACGCCCGCGAGGTCCTGGACACGGCCGGTTTGGGTGCACCCGAAGTTGAACCGATGGAGGTGAAAGACTTCGAGTGGCAAGGTATAGGTTTGAGCATCAGCCGCATGGCTTCCGAGAAGTTCCTGACCTACGAAATCTGGGTCGCCGCTGAGAACGCACCGAAACTCTGGAAAGCGCTGGTCGCAGCTGGTGCCAGACCGATCGGAACCGATGCACTTGAGCTGTTTCGCGTGGCCGCCGGCATTCCCCGCTTCGGACTCGACATACGGAACAACAACCTGCCCCAGGAAACGGCGCAGGCACAGGCTTTAAACTTCAATAAGGGCTGCTACATCGGGCAGGAAATCGTTGAGCGCATACGCGCGCGCGGCAATGTGCATCGCATTCTCGCTGGATTTGTTGTCGAAGGCGAGCCCCCGGCGAGCGGCACGAAGGTGACCCTCGCGGGCAAAGAAGCCGGCGAGCTTACAAGTGCACTGAAGATGCCCTCCGCAGATGGCGAACGCACTCTCGGCTTGGGCATCATCCGTCGAGAGGCTGCGAAGCCGGGGACAGAACTGGAGATCGGGACGGCCAAGGCCGTAGTTGCCGAACTGCCTTTCCCCGAAGCGATTGCTTAAGCGAGTTGATATCGAGTTGATATATATGGCTAACAAAGAACCTGAATTCACGATAACCGATCGCCGCAAGTTCACCTCGGAAGGCGAACTGCGAGATGAAGACAAACGCGAGGAGAGCCCGTCCGAGAAGGCCCCAACTCCAGAACCACAAGCCGCCAAGCCGCAGGAAACGACGGCAACTCCTGAGGAAAAAGCGGCGCCAACGGCTCCTTCCCGCGAAGAGCAACAGCGACAGCAGGGCGAGTATCAGCAGTCCGCCAAGAACCTGGAAAGTGAATTGCGACGCGGCTACGGCGACGAAGCGATCCCCGAATACGAAGCCACTTTCGACCGCCTGCTGGAGCCGTTTTATCTCACCGCGCTCATGCAGCTTGGCTTGATGCCCACTGAGCGGGGCGCCACGCAGGCACAGGTGGATATTGTAGGTGCCCGGCACACGATCGACACACTCGCCTACCTGCAGCAGAAGACTAAGGGCAACTTGACGTCGGAAGAAGAGAACGTGCTGGAAACAGTACTGTACCAGTTGCGGATGCGGTACATAGAGTTGACGAACGCTATAGCACGTTCGGCACACGTCAAGGAAGGCGAACCGGGCGGACCCGCTGGGCCGGGCGGACCGCTGAAAATGTAAAATGAAAGCTACACTGACGGTGCTTGGAAGCGGCACGTCGATGGGCGTGCCGACGATCGGTTGCGATTGCCGTGTTTGCCATTCGCCTGACCCGCGTGACCGGCGCACGCGGCCGTCGATCATGCTCGATTACGGTGGCCGGCGCGTGCTGATCGATACCACACCCGATTTCCGCGAGCAGGCCATCCGCGAGAAAATCGACCGCGTGGACGCCGTCATCTACACGCATGCGCACGCTGACCACATCCTGGGCCTCGACGACATGCGACCGCTGAGCTTTCACCGACCCGAGGGCAAAATCCCGCTTTACGCTAACCAGCGCACGGCTGACGTGATCCGAAGCGTCTTCCGCTACATCTTCGATTCCGACTACAAGTACGGCGGTTTGGCCCAGGTCGAGATGAATGTCGTGAACGGCCCCGTAGAACTCTTTGGCGTCAGATTCGAACCGGTCGAAATTCTGCACGGGGACGCCGAGATCTGGGGGTTCAGGTTCGGCTCGGTCGCCTACCTGACGGACTTCAGCACAATCCCTGAACACTCGCTGGAGCAATTGCACGGGCTCGATACCATTTTTCTGGATGCGTTACGGCATCGGCCTCATCCGACCCACTCAACCGTTGAGAATTCGTTGGCGATTGCCGAGCGGCTCAAGGCGAAGCGGGCCTACTTTACGCACATCTGTCATGATCTGCCCCACGAAGAAACCAACGCTGCACTGCCGCCGAATGTGCAGTTGTCGTATGACGGACTCAAATTGGAAGTGGAGATTTGAAGGTCTGAACCAAAGGTGAACGAACAATTACAGGCATGAACGTCTACAACTCTCTCGAACAGATCCCGTCCGACCTCAATGCGACAGTCTTGAGCATCGGAAATTTTGACGGGGTGCACCGCGCTCACCAGCACGTGCTGCGACAGAATGTGCGGCGCGCGCGTGAACTTGGTGCTACCTCCATGGTGGTGACGTTCGACCCGCATCCAGCGCGCATCCTTCACCCGGAAAGGCCCAAGCAACTCATCACGCCCCTCGATGTGAAATTAAGGCTCTTTGAACAGTGCGGCATTGACGCGGTGCTGATCCTGACGTTCGACCGCGATCTTTCACTGCTGCCCCCGCGCGAATTTGCACGGACGATCCTGGTCGAACGCCTGCATGCGAAGGAGATCCACGAGGGCTCCAACTTTCATTTCGGCCACCGAGCACAGGGCAACGTGGACAGACTGGCCGAGTTCGGCCGTGAGCTTGGATTCGACGTCATAATTTACCCGCAGCGCTATTCCGCCGGCGAGCATGTGTCGAGTTCGAGGATCCGTGAACTTGTTTCGGAAGGAAAGGTGAGCCGCGCGCGTCAACTGCTCGCGCGCCCTTTCAGCGTGCTCGGCACAGCCGGGCGCGGACGCGGCTACGGCCACCGTTACACGGTTCCGACCATTAACCTGGCCCGTTACGACGAACTGGTGCCTGCCCACGGCGTCTACATCACGTGGACGCGCGTGGGACAGGAATGCTTCGACTCGGTAACTAATGTCGGCAATCGCCCAACCTTCGGGACCGAGTCTTTCGCCATCGAAACTCATCTTTTGAATTTCCACCCGGTCGAACTCACGCCGGAAACGGAAGTGGAAATCTTCTTTCTCGACCGTGTCCGCCCGGAGCTAAAATTTCCTTCGGTCGAGGCGTTGCGCGACCAGATCTCTAAGGATGTTCACCGCGCGAGAAGGTACTTCCGTCACCTCTCGCGCGCTGCAAAGGTGACCGAGACTTAACGCTCGCCTTACGAGACATAATTGTGCTGGCCGTTGACATAAAGTCCGGAGTACCTCAGACTTCAGCCAGCATACTTAAGACTGCAAAGACTACCGGGTGCGTTTTGAGGGCCTAACCTAGGCGGGCGCCCGAAGGGTACATGTCTGCGCCCAACCGAACAGCCACCATCCTGATCGCTTCCGCGGATCAGGGACTCTCGAATTCCCGAAGAAAGCTACTTGAGAAATGCGGGTGGGCAGTCATGACCACTCGCAACAAGCAGCACGGACTCGCCCTTCTACACTCCGAGCAGTTTCACATCCTGTTGCTCTGCGCATCGGTGAGCGGCAGGACGCGCCGCGAGTTCGTGGAGTTATTTCGGTCGAAGAATCCCGGAGGTAAGGTCATAGTGAACGAAAACGTCGAAGAGCCGACATTCGAGTTCGACGCTCTCGTTCCCGGCCTCGTCACCCCTACCGAGTTGATCGACACCGTCCGCAAGGTCCTCGAAACCATAGACCGCGATAAATGATGCGGACAGGCGGTTCGCGCTACAATCGCCCGGCATGCCGACCGCAAGCGCATTTGCCCTGAAGGGAGTGTCTTCTGCACAGCGCCGCACGCTTATAGCCGCGGCGCTCGGCTGGATGCTAGACGCCTTCGACGTCATGCTTTATGCCATGGTGCTGGCGCATGTCATGGTCGACCTCGGCATGACGAAAGGCACCGCCGGTCTGCTGAATACCCTCACGCTGCTGGCCTCCGGCATCGGTGGAGTGTTGTTTGGACTCCTCGCCGACCGCATCGGACGCACTCACGCTCTGATGCTTAGTATCTTGACCTACTCCGTGTTTTCGTTCGCCTCGGGGCTGGCGACTTCCATCGCAATGCTCGCGGCGTTTCGTTTCGTGCTCGGGCTAGGCATGGGTGGCGAATGGAATACCGGTGCCACGCTGGTTGCGGAAACATGGCCCGACCATTTACGTGCCCGTGCGTTGTCCATCGTGCAGAGTTCGTGGGCGATCGGCTATGCGGCGGCAGCACTGGTCGCCGGGACCATGCTGCGGTACTACAACTGGCGCGCGGTGTTCTTCGTCGGCATAGTGCCCGCGCTCGTAACGTTGTGGATCCGCAAAGGTGTCCCGGAACCTGAGATGTGGGCTCAACACCAAGCGAACCGATCGACCGCGGTAACTCATTCCGAAACCCCGCGACACGGCTTCGGCCTGCTCTTTTCGCGGCAGTACGCTCGCGACACAGTCTGCCTGCTGTTCTTGAACTTCTTCGGCCTTTTCGCCTACTGGGGACTGTTCTCCTGGGTACCGGCCTATCTGTCCCTCCCGGTCGCTCAGGGCGGGCGCGGCTTCGGCCTCATGAATAGCACCACGTTGCTCCTCGTGCTGAACCTTGCGGGCATGCTTCCCGGATATCTCTGTTTCGGGTGGTTTGCGGACCGCATCGGGCGCCGGCGAGCCTTCATGCTGTATCTTTTCGTCGCGGCGGCACTGGTGCCTCTCTACGCTGCCTCACGCCAACAATGGACTCTGCTGGTGATGGGAGCACTAGTCGGCTTCTTTGGAACCGGGTTCTTCTCCGGATCGGCTCTGATCGGCAGCGAGATCTTTCCGACCGCTGTGCGCGCGCGGGCGCTGGGCTTCACCTACAACGGTGCGAGGACGCTCAGCGCCATAGCACCGTTTGTGATCGGGCGCGTGGGGCAAACGCGCGGACTCGGTGGGGCGTTCTATCTATGTGCGGCGGCATTTCTCCTGGCGGGCTTCATGGCCATGCCGTTGCCCGAAACGCGCGGACGAGCCTTGCAATAGCTTTTACCCGTATCCCTGCCGGGCTAGCCATCACTAAGTTACGTCCGTAATTTGCCGTGGCGCCCAAGAGCACGTATTGTGCGGCGTTATGGGTTCCCGCCGCGAGCAGCGTAACGACACTACTATCCCGGTGCGCATATGGGGCATGGACCACTTCGGCAAAATGTTCGAGACCGAAGCGTACACGCTCGATATCACCCCGGTAGGGGCTCGACTTGGCGGCATAACCTACGCCCTGCATCGCGGCGCCACCATTGGCATCCAGTGCGGCAAGAGCAAAGGCCGCTTTCGCGTCGTCTGGATCGGCTGTGGAGACCAGCAGGGCCAGATCGGAGTTCACCAGGTGGAAGTCGGAAAGTATATCTGGGGAAAGCCGCTGGAACGCGTCATGGGCGACAAGTTCGACGACACAAAGAAGGCCGAAGAAGCCGACGACTGATTCAGCAACACCATCCCACCCAGGCATTGCCAGTCGTTCCGCATTTGAAGCCCTACTCGATCGGTTCCACGACCACAGAACGTTCTTTGTGCTTACGATCGGGCAGCTGAACCAGCACGGTGGAGATGAGCACGACCACGATTCCCGCTACCTGCAGAGGGCCGAGAAGTTCGCCCAGAAAGACTGCCGCGATGATGATCGAGAATGCCGGCTCAAGGCAGCTCGTTACGATCGCCTGAGTGGCGTCCAGTCGCTGCAGCCCCCAAAAATAGAACGAGAACGGGATGAGGATGGACGTGATTGCGAAGATCACCATGAACGTCCACTGCTGGGACGAGTAGTGAGCTTCCGCAATCTTCCAGAACGGATTGACGAATTGCCAGAATCCAGTCGCAGCGACCAGCACCCAGAACAGCACACGCCAGCGGTCGTAACGCTGAAGGACCTGCGCGGCGAAGATGTTGTAAAAGGCGAACGACACTGCAGCCAGTTGAGCTGCGACCACGCCAACGGTATTGACCCTGATAGTGCCTGGGCTCAGAACGCCGATCGCGAGCGCACTCCCGCAAAATGCCAGCAACACTGAAGCCACCCTCTTGGGTGTGGCTCGTTGAAGATGGCGTGCCACCATGTAGAGCAGAACCCAAACGGGCGCGGTGTACTGAAGAATGATCGCAGTTGCGACCGAAGTCTTCTGTATCGCGAGATAGTAGAAATAGTTGGACGCCGCCATGCCCAGTACGCCCAGCACCAGGCAAATGCCGAGGTCCCGACGCGGCATGCCCAGCCGCTTAACGCCGCGACGCGCGATAACAAGGATGGGGAAAAGCAATACGAGAGAAATGGACGTGCGGCTCTGGGCCAGGATAAGAGGGTCGATCGGATGGAACCCGCCCGCAAAAACATGCCCGGTGAAAGCGGCACGTCCCAGGGTGGCCGAAATACCCCAGAACAGTGTTGCGGCGGCAATGAAGATGTAGCCCTGCAGGGCATGGCGAGGGGGTAAGGCTCTGTCCGCGCTC
This sequence comes from Acidobacteriota bacterium, assembly GCA_023441255.1. Taxonomy (GTDB): domain Bacteria; phylum Acidobacteriota; class Terriglobia; order Terriglobales; family Acidobacteriaceae; genus JAEZPW01. The sequence goes on along the minus strand of JAEZPW010000051.1, from coordinate 2,733 downwards.
TTCGCAACCGACGCCGCTTCTTCCCTGTCACTCACTCCGCGGCACCCGCCCCGGCCGCTTCGTCAAGATCAATCTTCCACGCGATCTTCGCAGTCTTATTCAACATGCCGGCTACCGAGCAGTACTTCTCTTCCGAGAGTCGCACTGCATCTTCCACTGCCTTCCGGCTCACTTTTCCGCCAACTTTGTATGTGAGTTTGATGGCGGTATAAACGCGAGGCGGCTCCGAGGCGCGCTCGGCTTCGGCACGCACTTCCACACGGGTGAACGGTTCGCGCTTCTTCTTGAGAATGCTTACGACATCCACGGCCGTGCAGGAGCAGAGTCCCATCAACACCAATTCCATCGGGCCGTTGGCACTCTTGTCGTCTCCCGCATCGACCACGATGGCGTGATTGCTGGTTGCTGACGCTACGAATCGTTCCTTGTCAGTCCAATGAACCTTCGCTGTAACCATTTCTTGTGACTCACCTGAGATTATCGGTTTGGGGCTCCGTATGAATCAGCACGCGGAACAGGCCGGGCGTCTGCTGCTTGAAGCGGAGCTCCAGCTCTGTTGCCAGGTCATGCACGCGCGACAGTGGGAGGTCATCGTCCATCGTGCAGTGGCACGAAACATACAGCCGGTTGCGCACGCGCTTCACGCGCACATCGTGAACGTCGATCACGCCCGGAAACTCTTTTACAACCTCCTGCATGTGCCTTTCGAGCATGGGGTCGCTTCGGAGTTCGCTGCCACTCTCGATGGTTGCGGGCTCGCTCTCGATGTGCGTGAGAATGGACGAGATTTCCGGCACGTCCTTGCGAATTTCAGACTCGAGCAGCGTCACGCGGTCATGCGCGTCCTTCAGGCTCCTGTTCTCTTCCATCTCGAGATGCTGCTCCACGAACAGACGCCCGTTCAGGTCCTGCACGCTGATGTCGTGTATGTTCAGGTTCCAGCGCGTTCCGACACTGCGGATGCGATCGAAGATGCTTTCTCCGACCGAAGCCCTCGGAATGGAGTGCACAACGACGTCGGCGCCGGGCAGAATTTCCTGAACGCTGTGAATGACGTTCGCAACCACCTGATCGGAACGCTGAAAGGTGACAGTCCGCGCAAGTCCGAGCGTCAGGTCTACAAAGTACCGGTTGCCTGCCCGGCGAATTCGCGCGCGGTCGACTTCGAGCACGCCTTCAACCCCACTCACGGCATCCATAATCTGGGAGCGGACGCCCGCAGGAGCGGCATCCAGCAACGCGTCGATCGTCTGTCGGCCCAACCGCGAACTGACGTAAACGACCACGCCCGCTACGAAGAGAGCAGCGATCGGGTCAGCCGCTTTCAACCACGCCAACTGCTTCCAGTCGGCGATCTGTACCAGCGCCAGCCCGACGATGACGACACTACTCGACCAGATATCGGTGCTGAAATGGAGTGCGTCCGCCTGTAGCGCCTGGCTGTCGTACTTGTCGGCGATCCGTTTCAGAGCCCGCGAGCGCCAGAAGTCGACAGCGATGGAGAACCCCATCACGGCGAAGGCGTAAATGCTGGGCTCGACTTCCGGTCCTGCATGAAAAAAGAGGCGCCTGATCGCTTCCCATATGATCCAGACGCACGTGAGAAGTAGCAACCCGGTTTCGATGAAAGCGGAAAAATTCTCGAACTTGCCGTGCCCGAACTGGTGATCCGCGTCAGCGGGACGGTCTGAAACGCGTACTGACAGGAGCGTAATGACAGCGGCAACCAGATCTAGGCCCGAATGAGCAGCTTCAGAGAGGATACCCAAGCTGCCCGTGGTTATCCCTACAACCGACTTTAGCCCCGTGATGGCGATGGCCGCAAACACCGAATTCAGAGCCACACCGCGCTTCTCGGCGCGCATGCCTTCGGCACTGAACATCGGCTGGGACTCTGTTGCCATTCTCAAATTATCTCAAGGTCACTGTCGATTGTCAGCGGTGTTGCAATCGCGGGGAACCACTCTACCCAGCCACTTTGAGGTAGCAGTCGCCAGAACACTGCTGTCGCAAACTGAACACGAGTAACACGTGTGTTACGATTCTGGGTCTAAATTTTAATAATTGCACGTCAAGGGAGGCTTGGGATGCGGTTACAACCGTTGGTTGTCACTGTCGTACTCCTCAGTTCGTTCGCGGTCGCGCAGACAAAAACGCCGGCCGCACAGAAGCCCGCTACGGCTCCGGCACAAACGCCCGCCAAATCGAGCACTGCTCCGGCCAAGACAGGCGGCGCCGCGCCCGCAACTTCGAAACCCGCCCAGTCGAGCGCCAAGCCGTCCGAAGTTCCGGAGAATGCTCCGGTCATCACCATCAACGGACTTTGCGAAGGAAAGCCCGCCACGCCGGCCGCTTGCAAGACGGTCGTCACCAGGGCGCAGTTCGAGACCATCCTCGAAGCGGCCGCTCCTAGCGGGCAGGACAACCCGTCCCAGCTTCCGCCCGGATTGAAGAGGAATCTTGCGACCCGTTACGCTCAGCTGCTCACCGTGGCTACCGATGCGGAAAAGCAGGGCGTGCAGAACACGCCGGAGGCGCAACAGCTGCTGAAGTTCGCGCGCATGCAGGCTCTGGCACAGGCCTATTCACGCGAATTGCAGAAGAAGTACGAGCCGACAGACGCAGACGTCAAGGCCTTCTACGACGCTAACGCTTCCAAGCTGGAACAGGCCTCTCTACAGCGTCTCGTCGTGCCCAAGTCCGCCAACGCCAAGACGGCCGAGGGAAATGCGA
>JAEZPW010000028.1 GCA_023441255.1 Acidobacteriota bacterium | reverse complement strand
TCTCCGGACTGGCTGGGCACTCGATGCTCCCTTTGGCGAAGATGGCGACGGCAGGGTTCGGCATGGTGCTGGCGCTGGCGGCTCATGCGGTGGGATGGCCCATTCCTAGAGGCGGGGCGCAGCGGATCACAGATGCGCTGGCGTCGTACTTGAGATCGCTTGGGGGACGGATCGTGACCGGCATGCGCGTGGAATCGCTCGCTCAACTGCCGAGCGCACGCGCGGTGCTGTTCGATACTTCGCCGCGAGCTATGGTGAAGATAGCGGGTGATCGCCTGCCGACGTTCTATCAACGCAGTCTGCTGCGATTTCGGTATGGGCTTGGTGCGTTCAAGGTGGATTACGCGCTGAGTGCGCCGATACCGTGGAGGGCTGCCGAGTGTGCGCGTGCGGCGACGTTACACCTGGGCGGATCGCTTGAAGAGATTGCCGCTTCGGAGCGGTCGGCCTGGAGGGGCGTGCCTGCGGAGAAGCCGCTGGTGCTGCTGAGCCAGCCCACGCTTTTCGACACAACGCGAGCACCCGAAGGTAAGCACATTGCGTGGGCGTACTGCCATGTGCCGAACGGATGCGACTTCGACATGCTACCGCGACTGGAGGCACAGATTGAGCGCTTCGCGCCGGGCTTCCGCGACACGATACTGGCGCGCTCGGTGATGACGCCTGCAGCGCTGGAGAGCTACAACCCCAACTATATTGGAGGCGACATTAACGGCGGTGCGGCTGACGCGCGACAGTTGTTCACGCGGCCCACGCTGAGGATGTATACGACGCCTCAGTTCCCCGCACAAGCACAGCAAGCTTGCGTGGGCGAGCCAGACTTGTATTTGTGTTCGGCTTCGACACCGCCTGGCGGGGGCGTGCACGGGATGTGCGGTTATTACGCGGCGCGGGTCGCGTTGCGGCAGACGTTCGGACTTCCCACTGAAGTGCTTTCTTGACGTGACTGGACGGGCGTTCCAACGTTCTGAGCACCTGTCTTCCGGAGTGACATCGGGATTGGTAGCCCTGCGCTGGAGTGGCGCGGGTAGGGGTTCCTCGCTGCGCTCGGAATGGCAACAACTCGGGAGAGCGTGATCGCAGGTAGGTCTGGAGAAGCGCAATGCTTTGTTTACGTAGGCTGTTGTTATTGACGATCGTGTTGGGTGGTGCTGCTTTGATGTCGGCACAGAACGCACCCAAACCCAGTGCGCCTGCGCCGTCTATTGATAATGACGATCTCTACCACGAGATGCTGTCCATGGAGAAGTCTGCCGACGACCTGCTGTGGTACCAGAAGGTGGGCGACGTGGCCGCGATCGACAAGGTGAGGATCACCAGCAGCAAGCCGATACGCATGGCGAACCCGACGGGACAGGGCGCCGGAAATCCGCTCATCATTTATGCGTATACGTTCGTTCCGAAGAAGCTGGCGGCCGGGCACAAGGCGCCTTTGATCGTATTCGTACATGGCGGGGTGCACGCGAACTTCGACAGCAACTACGCCCACATCATCCGCGAACTGATGGAGCAGGGCTACGTAGTGGTGGCGCCGGAGTACCGCGGAAGTACGGGTTTCGGAAAGGAGTTTTACGACCAGATCGACTATGGCGGATCCGAGATCGACGATACGCACAGCGCGCGCGACTGGGCAGTGCAGAACATGCCGCAGGCGGACGCGGAGCGCGTCGGCATCATGGGTTGGAGCCACGGCGGCTATCACACGCTGCTGAATATCGCGCGGTGGCCCAAGGACTATAAGGTGGCGTATGCAGGGTGCCCGGTGAGCGACCTGGTGATGCGCATGGGCTACAAGGGCGCGGGCTACAACCGCGAGTTCGCCAGCTTCATCGGAAAGACCGCAGCCGAAGATCCGATGGAATATCGTCGGCGTTCGCCGGTGTTTCATGCGGCGGAGATACAGACGCCGCTGCTACTCCATTCCAACACCAACGACGAGGACGTAAACGTGATGGAAGTGGAGCACATGATTGCCGCGCTGAAGGCTGCGGGAAAGAACTTCGAGTACAGAATTTACCAGGATGCGCCGGGCGGGCATCAGTTCAACCGCATCGATACAGCGCTGGCACGGCAGTCGCGGCAGGAGATCTATGCGTTTCTGGCGAAGTATTTGAAGTAGCTGCACCAGCACCGGGCTGACCAGCAGACGTGCGGCATTGCGGGACGGGGCACAGCCCCGTCCCCACAACTATTTCGCGGCATGCAGCTTCGCTACTATGGGCAAAATGCATAGGTCCTTCGCCTTCGGCTCAGGATGACGGTTCCGGCTCAGGATGACTGCAGGTTTCAGCTCAGGATGACTGCACGTCCGACATGGTCGGTGTAGGCTTTTGCTCCGAATGGTCGGTGTGGGATTCCGCTCGCGACAGTGCTATAGTGCACTTCTGAGAAGCTCCACATACTCGCACGACAGGATTCATCATGACCTTCACCCTGTTCGACTGGAGTGCCATTGTCGCCTACCTGGCGATCACGCTTGCGCTTGGGCTTTACTTCCGCAGCCGTTCGGGGCGCAGCGTTGATGACTACTTCGTTTCCGGACGTAACGTGAGCTGGTGGCTGGCCGGAACCTCGATGGTGGCGACAACGTTCGCAGCCGATACGCCACTGGTGGTCACCGGACTGGTTTACCGGCAGGGGATTGCCGGGAACTGGCTGTGGTGGAGCTTTCTGCCGTCGGGCATGATGACGGTGTTTCTCTTTGCGCGGCTGTGGCGGCGCAGCGGGTTGCTCACTGACGTGCAGTTCGCGGAGCTGCGATACAGCGGGAAACCGGCGGCGTTCCTGCGCGGCTTCAGGGCCCTCTACCTCGGGTTGCTGATGAACTGCCTCATCCTGGGGTGGGTTTCGAAGGCAATGGTCAGCATCATTCATGACCTGTTCGGTATCAGCAATTTTCACGCCGTGCTATGGACGGTGCTGGTGCTGATTCCCTTCACGGGATTCTATGTGGCGATGGGCGGATTGTGGGGCGTGCTGTGGACGGACGTCTTCCAGTTCGTACTGAAGATGGGCATCGTGATCGGCGTGGCGTATTACTCGATACGCGCGGCCGGCGGCATGACCGCGATGATCAACCGCTTGCACGAGATGAGGGCGACACATGAGGGCGCGGCCAATGCTCTGGCTTTCTTCCCGGACTTCTCGCATGGACTGACGGCTGAGATGTTGTGGACGCTGCCGGCAATCACCTTCCTTATGCACCTGACGGTGCAGTGGTGGGCGGCATGGTATCCGGGAGCCGAACCGGGCGGTGGCGGATACATCGCACAGCGAATTTTCAGCGCGCGAAATGAGAAGGAAGGGTTGCTGAGCGTTCTGTGGTTCAACATCGCGCACTACGCCTTGAGGCCGTGGCCCTGGGTGCTGACGGCGTTGGCCGCGATTGTTCTGTTCCCGACGCTGGGCCCAGAAAACGCCGAATCAGGCTACATGATGATCGTGCGCAATCATGTGCCGCACGCGCTGGTGGGGATCATTGTTGCTGGATTTCTGGCGGCGTTCATGTCGACGATCGCGACGCAGCTCAACTGGGGCGCGTCGTACCTGGTATCAGATTTCTACCGCCGGTTCATAAAGAAGGGCGCCTCCGAACAGCATTACGTAATGATCTCGCGCGCCTGCACAGTCCTGCTCGTGGCCGCTTCGGCGTATGTATCGTGGCAACTGACCTCCATCGGAGGCGCCTGGCAGATCGTGCTTGAGTTGGGAGCTGGGACAGGCGGCGTTTACCTGCTGCGTTGGTACTGGTGGCGGATCAATGCGTGGAGCGAAATTTCGGCCATGGCTACCGCACTGGTAACGACGTTGTCGCTTAACCTTGCGGCGCGTGTGACGGGACATCCAGTCTTTAGCGGGAACAGTTCGGTAGTCTTTGCCAAGACGACTCTGATCAGCGCGCTGGTTACGACTGTGGTGTGGGTGGTCGTGACGCTGGCGACGCAGCCTGAGTCAGAAGAGGTGCTGCTGAAGTTCTACCGCAAAGTGCGACCGGACGTACGAGGCTGGGCGCCGATCGCGCGCAAGGCGACGGATGTGCCGCAATCGCGCGACCTCGGAAGCAACCTCATCGCGTGGCTGCTCGGGTGCGCAATGGTTTACCTCGCACTGTTCGGCACGGGCAAGCTGATCCTGCAGGAGCCGCTGGTCGGCGTGGTGCTGCTGGCGGGGGCAGCCGTTTGCGCGTTGCTGCTGTATCGCGACATTTCCCGGAGATGGGGTACCGAACCTGTGCTGGAGCAAGCAGAGGCGGCTGCCACAAGGCTGTCGCACTGAAGTCTCCTCAGCCCCACATCTGCCAGAACCGGGCAAATGTGGGGCACTCGCAACTGTTTTGGAGCACGAACGGCTGATGCCCGGGGAAACCCGGGCATTTACGTATACAATCGCTGGTCAGCACTTCGGACGGTGTCGAAGACAACGAACCTGCCGCAGAGATTCGGGAGCGTACGATGATTGACCTGCACCAGATCGCAGAGCGCTTGATCGCGGGCGACGCAGTGAAAGTCGGCGAACTGACGCGGCGCGCGTTGGACGAAGGCGTGGCTGCCGTAGAGATCCTCCAGTCGGGTCTGCTGCCGGGCATGGCCGTGGTGGGGCAGCAGTTCAAAGACAACGTCATTTTTCTTCCAGAGGTATTGGTGCGTGCGCGTGCGATGAAGGCCGGCATGGAGCACCTTGAGCCGGTACTGGCGGCGACGGGCGTACAGCCGGTGGGCAAGGTGGTTATCGGCACGGTGAAGGGCGATATACACGACATCGGGAAAAACCTGGTGTCGATGATGCTGCGCGGCGCTGGAATACAGGTGGTGGATCTCGGGTCGGGAGTCACGACGGATAAGTTCGTCGCGGCCGCGAACGAACACAAGCCAGAGATTATCGGCATGTCGGCGCTGCTGACCACGACCATGGCGCAGATGAAGACGAACGTGGAGACCTTCCGTAACGCCGGACTGCTCGAACATGCCCGCGTGATGATCGGGGGCGCGCCGGTAACGGCAGAGTACGCGCGAGCGATCGGGGCGCATGGATATGCGCCGAACGCCACGGCGGCTGTAACGAGAGCGCTGGAACTTATCGCCGAGGTGCGGGGGACAGCCTCCGTTGCCATAGCGTAGCAGATTGAAATGAACAGCCGCGAGCGGATAGATGTCGCGATGCACCTGGGAGTTCCCGACCGGGTGCCGGTCATGTGCCAACTTTCGCTGGGACATTACTTCCTCCATTCCGGAATCGATCCGATAGAAATCTGGCATTCGAGCGAGGCGTTCGGAGAAGCGCTTGTGGCGTTGCAGCGCCGCTATGGGTTGGATGGAATCCTTATCAACCTGCCGGGGCGAGAACCGGAATGGCAGAAACACGCCGCCAAGATCGAGAGACGCGAGGATGAGACAGTCATCACGTGGCGCAACGGATGGACAACTGTGTGTCCGCCAGACGATCTGCCGCATGTTTACGGCGAGGATGGAAGCGCATTTGCGATCGGGTTCGACGAGATCGATCCGGAGAAGCTGTTCTACGTGGAGCCGTACGATGTCAGTGGCTTGAAGTATCCGTACTGGTGGGGCTTCGACGAGACCGCTTCCCCGTGTGGGCCGGAGTTCTTTCCGGCATATCAGCATGACACGCTGAAGTATGTGCGCAGTAGGGTGGGTGGTGAGGTTTCAGTTCACGCCGAGATTTTCTCGCCTTTTACGCAGTTGCTGGAACTGCTCGGCTACACGAACGGGCTGCTGGCGTTGATGGACGATCCGGGGAGAGCCAAGGCCTGTCTTGAGTCGCTGGCCAAGGGCGCCATCGCGCTGGGCTGTGGGCATGCTCAGGCCGGGGCGGACGCCGTGCTGATCTCGTCTGCGTTTGCGGGAGCAGGGTTCATCTCACGCGCGCACTATTCAGAATTTGTGCTGCCGTACGAAGCGAAGGTGGTGACGGCGATCAAGGAGAATTACCCGGAGCTGCCCATCTACACGCACACATGCGGCGCGATCGGCGATCGATTGGACCTGATGGAGCAGACCGGGACTAACGGAATCGATACGCTGGACCCTCCGCCGCTGGGAAACGTGGAACTCGCGGATGCTAAGCGCAGAACCGCAGGCCGTATGTTCCTGAAGGGCAACGTCGACGCAGTGAACACGCTGCTGCTCGGCAGTACCGACGAGGTGATGGAGGCGGCGCGCGAACGCATCGAGGTTGCAGGACCGGGTGGCGGGTACATCCTGAGTACGGCCTGCTCGGTGGCGCCACACACGCCGCCGGAGAACATATTGAACTTGCGGGAAGCGGCGGAGTCGTACGGAAAGTATGAGCTGGCGCGGAGTTCTGGGATGAAGTAAGTACAGTTGCGTTTGCCCAGATCTGACCACATCCGCAGATGTGGGGACGCGCAGTTCGGCTGGAGAAATGAGGAGTTCGGCATGACGCTCAGAGAAGCGCTGAAGCAGAACAGACTTCTGGTGTCTGACGGCGGCATTGGCACCCAGTTGCAGCAGCTTGGATTGGAACCGGGCGGTTGCGGCGACGAATGGAACCTTACGAACCCTGAGAAAGTCGCATCTGTTCACCGGAATTACGTCGCAGCTGGTTCGCAGCTGATCACTACCAACACATTCGGGTCGAACCGATTTGTACTGGCGAACTATGGATTGGAGGGGAAGCAGCGGGAGATCGCGATAGCCGGGGCACGGATTGCCAAAGAGGTGATGGGCGACGCCGGTTGGGTTATGGGCAGCGTGGGCCCATGCGGCGGAATGCTGCAGCCGATCGGAGAAGTGGATGCTGCTGAACTGGAGCGCTCTCTGCGGGTGCAGATTGCGGCATTGATCGAGGGTGGAGTCGACGCCGTGCTGATAGAGACGATGACCGCCATCGATGAATTGGAACTTTCGGTGCGTGTGGCCCGGGAAGTTGGGGCGCAGCTGATCATTGCGAGTTGCGCGTATGACGAGACGAAAGTCGGCCCAAGGACGATGATGGGGGCGACTCCCGAAAAGTGTGTCGAAGTCGCACTGGAGGCTGGCGCCGACGTTATCGGCGCCAATTGCGGCACTCTGGCCAGTGTGGATGATTTCGTCGATCTTGTTGCCCGCTTGCGTGCGGTGAGTGGCGACACACCGGTCATCCTGCAGCCGAATGGCGGGCAGCCAACGCTGGAGGGCGACCGCATCGTTTATCACGTCTCGCCGGAAGAAATGGCACAACGGCTTGCCCGCCTGGGTACGGAGGTGAACATTATCGGCGGATGTTGCGGAACAGCGCCCGCGCATATTCATGCGCTCACCAGGTTACTGAGTGCATCTAAAAAACAGGCCGCGTATTGACAGGCGCAGCGAGTCTACGTAAGCTTTGAGCGTGATGAGGAATCTTCGCCAGATGACGGGCACAACACAGACAACACGAACAACGTGTGTCTGCGGGTGTGCTTTTGGCGAAGGATAAAACGGAATCAAATAGAAGATTTGAAACCGCCGCCAGGAGCACCTGGCGGCGGTTCTGTTTTAGGGCAGACCGATGCCGGGTCGGGGCGGCAGGAGAGGAAAGTCAAATGTCAGAACACGATCGGTCGAATTCGGCGAATGTTGGTGAAGAGCGGTACGCAGTCCGTCGCGAGGAGTGGGACGGATGCGCGGAGAGACTTGCGAACGGTGACGGCCAACCCGGGCAAGACCTACCGCAGTACTACCTCCCGTGCGCGGAGTAGAACTGTCGCGACTCGCCAAGCTTGGACGTGCACGCGAAAGTGGGGACTACGGGGACGAACGGCAGAACGGAAAGTAGCCATTAGCTGTTAGCCGTCAGCCGTTAGTGGGCGATGATCGATAGAGGCCAGGCCCAACGGTTCCTAATTCCGCAAGCGCGGCGAGCGTGAAAACGGACGTGACTTGAAGGGTCACCAGGCTATTGCGTAGCGGTGGCCTCGAACGTCGGCTCCGGCGGTTATGACCCCGGTTTGCGGGTTGTACTCGAGCATCGTGGGGGCGGTGGGGTTATCCCAGTCACCCTGCACTATCAGTTTGTGGCCTTGCGTGCGGAGCTGGTTGAGCGTCTTCTCCGGAATACGCTGCTCGATTTCGAGTGCGTTTGGCTTGTCGCTGTGGTCGTCGAAGGAGCTGAACATGGCGAGGGAGTTGAAGCGGGGCGCTTCCACCGCTTCCTGAGGGTTCATACCAAATTCAACAACGTTGAGGAAGATCTGAAGCAGCGTCTGGTCCTGGCTATCGCCGCCCGGGGTCGAGAAGGCGAGCCAGGGCTGGCCATTTTTCAGCGCGATGGCTGGCGTGAGCGTAATGCGCGGGCGCTTGTGTGGACCAATCTGGTTGGGGTGGCCGGGAGTCATGACGAACTGCTGAGCGCGCTGCGTGAGCGGAATGCCCGTATCGCCGGCAATCATCGCGGGAGCCCATGCGCCACTGGGGGTGGCCGAGAAGAGATTGCCCTCGGCATCAATCGCGTTAACGCAAGTCGTGTCCTGATGTTCGGCGTTGCGGTCGCGCAGACGAGCTTCCACGAATTCACGCGGTGCGCGGG
>JAEZPW010000001.1 GCA_023441255.1 Acidobacteriota bacterium | reverse complement strand
CTAAGAACTAACAGCTAAGAGCTAACGGCTAACAGCTAGCACCCGTACCCGTCTTGGGCATCAGCCGAATCGCGCCAACGCCACCCAACCACCACCGACCAACCAAGTTGGACGCGCAGCGCTCGCCTGCAGCAGGATGGCTGGGACGGAACGTTTATACTGAGCCTTCAGTCGCAACAAAGACGGGTACTCTTGGCCAATGTTTATTGATGAAGCAAAGATCCGGGTCAAAGCCGGAGACGGCGGCAACGGCTGCATGGCATTCCGCCGCGAAAAGTTTGTTCCGCGCGGGGGACCGAGCGGCGGCGACGGCGGGCGCGGCGGCGACGTCATCATGGAGTCCAGCGAGCGCCACAACACGCTGGTTCATTTCCGCTTCAACCCCGAATACAAAGCCGAGCGCGGACGCCACGGCGAAGGCTCGAACCGCACCGGGCGCGAGGGCGAGGATGTCGTCCTCAAAGTTCCCGTGGGGACCATCGTCTACGACCAGGAGACGGGTGAGCGCGTGTTCGATTTCAGCCGTCCCGACCAGCGCATGGTCGTCGCGCGCGGCGGACGCGGCGGACGCGGCAACCAGCACTTCGCCACGCCCACGCATCAGGCGCCCCGCGAACACGAACCAGGCAAGCCGGGCGAGGAAAAAGTCTTCCGCCTTGAACTAAAGCTGCTGGCCGACGTAGGCCTGGTCGGATATCCGAACGTAGGCAAGTCCACGCTGATCTCGCGCATCTCGGCGGCGCGTCCCAAGATCGCCGATTACCCGTTCACTACGCTCGAGCCGAACCTCGGGGTAGTCGCCATCGGTGCCCCTGACGATCCGAACAACGTCAGCTTTGTCGTGGCCGACATTCCTGGCCTGATCGAGGGTGCGCATGCCGGAGCCGGACTGGGCACGCAGTTTCTGCGCCACATCGAACGCACGCGCCTGCTCGTGCACCTAATCGACGTCTCCGACGCAAGCGGTCGTCCCGATCCAACCGCGGATTTCAAAGTCATCATGAACGAACTCGAGAGCTTCGGCGCCGGACTCGACCTCAAGCCGATGATCGTCGCTGCCTCGAAGATCGACGTCGCCAACCCAGAAAAGCTCGCAAAGCTGAAGCGCTTCTGCACCCGCAAAAAACTCAAGCTGTATGCCATCTCCGCCGTGACTGGCGAAGGCGTCGACAAACTCAAGTACGCCATCGGCGAGGAAGTGGTAAAGCTGCGCGCCGAATCGCCCGAGCCGACGGGAGCCGAAGTGGTCGCACCGGAAGAACTGCGGTAGCGATATCGGCGAAACGGGCGAGCGGTTCGGTCATTCGTACTCTGCTTCGACTGGGCGTAAACTGCTGACGTGAGAAGCTCGAACAAATGGCAGATCGTCCTTCTTTCATTCGCTTGGATCGGCACGATATTGCTTCCAAGTCGTGCTTACTCCCAAGTAAATGTCTATGTCAGCACGGAGTGCGCGGTGCGTTTCCAGATACCGGCCGGTTGGACGGTCGCTCGCATACGCGCCGGCCGCGGGGATAAGAAAGAGGACATCTGCACCATCCGCGTGCGTCCCAGCAACATCGCTGAACTAATCAAGAAGAACGATGATGTGGATCTCTACACGATTGTCATCATAAGTACCCGGCGCAACTTCGACAGCGCTGCCGAAGCCGGCTACTTCAGACGCAAAGAGAATGGCTGGATTGTGCTTGGGCGAACCGACATCGAGAGCCCTGCAAAGGAAATCTCTTCTCCTAAGTGGATCGGGCTGCAGGGAACGGCAACCGTCGGTTGTTATCGGGAAGCCAGTGGATACGCCGGCCTCTGCGAGATACCTCGGGCCATGCTGAACGACCGCGGTACCTCCGCAATTTTCTACGGCAGCCCGCAGAGCGAGACGGAGTTCAACTCCATCCTTCGCACATTTGAGTTCACCGATTGAAAGCTGGTGCGGCGAGCTCAATCTCGTAGCACGGAACCGCTTTAGGTCAGGCGGAAGTGCTTGCCCGCATCCGCGCTCTCACGATCTCCGCCAGCGCGTTGGCCAGCAGCGGCGAATCATTCAGCGACTCGGCTCGCCATAGGTCGATGCCGCGTTCGTCGGCGTAGTCATGAAATGCGATGTCGATGTCGTAAAGCACTTCGACGTGGTCGCAGAGGAAGCCGATGGGCTGCACGAACAGCGCGGCATGGTGCTGTCCCGCGAAGGAGTCGATGGTTTCTTCCACTGTCGGTCCGAGCCACGGGCCTCCGCTCATGCCCTGTGACTGAAACGCGAACCGGCACAGGTCTGGCGTAAGGCCGGGAACGCGCGCCGCCACGAGTTCCGCGGTCTCGCGCGCCTGCCGTTCATAGGGATCGCCCTCGCTGATCGTTCGTGTCGGCACGCTGTGTGCCGTGAAGATGACCGGCACTTCCATATCGGCCAGTTCACAGGCGGTCTTCCATCCAGCCTGCAGCTTTTCGGCAAACGCCGCGATCAGGCCCGGATGATCGTGCCAGCTTTCCACAAAATCGACCTCGAACGGCGCGCGACCTGATTCGCCCAGCAAAGCCTTTTTGTAAAGTCCCACGCTCGTCCGCGAGTTCTGCGGGGCAAGACAGATTACGATGGCCCTCTTCACCCCATCGGCAGCCATCTGCGGCACCACGTCCCGTATATACGGCTCCCAGTTCCGCATGCCCACGTAGACCGGGATCCCGAGTTCACGCTGAAGGCTGGCCGCCTGCTGCATCGTGATGTCGCGCAGGGGCGAGCGCCCGATCAGCGTGTAACGATGCTGCACTTCCTTCACCACGGCGTCCGGCAGAGGCCGCCCGCCGGTCACCGCGTGCAGGAAGCAGGGAATGTCCGCGGGAGTGTCTGGGGAGCCGTGGGCAAGAAGCAGGACGGCAGTATGAACTCGGTACTCGGTACTCACAATTCTTCTCTAGTCCGCCTCTCCGAACCAGTCCACCTTCGCTGCCGGTTTGAACTTGGCGGAGAATTCGTGCACGAACTTGGCCAGGTCAATCACGTTCTGCACCGGCGTTGCGGGGAGTATGCCGTGGCCGAGATTAAAGATGTGCCCCGGCCGTCCAGCGGCGCGTTTTAATACGTCTTCGGCGCGCTGCTTGACCGTGTTCCAGTCCGCAAACAGCGTGACCGGATCGAGGTTGCCCTGTACGCCTCCTCCGCCGAGGGTTTCCCACCCTTCATCAAGACGGATTCGCCAGTCGAGACCGATCACGTCCGCGCCCGTCTTTTTCATGTCGAACAGCAGCGTCGAAGTGTCCGTGCCGAAATAGATGATGGGCACGCCCGTGGATTTCAGGATCTGGATAAGTTGCGTGGTCCGCGGCAGCACGTATTGCTGGTAGTCATCGGGGCTGAGGCAGCCAACCCAGCTATCGAAGATCTGGATGGCATCGGCGCCCGCGCGCACCTGCTCGGCCGTGTACTCGGCCAGCACCTGTACAAGCTTGGACATGAGCTGGTCCCATGCGCCGGGCGAGCGGTACATCATCTTCTTCGTCTCGATGTAATTGCGCGAGCTTCCGCCCTCGATCATGTAACTTGCCAGCGTGAATGGCGCGCCGCAGAACCCGATCACCGGAAGCTTGCTGCCGAAGTGCTTCACAACCAGCTTTATCGACTCTGCGACGTAAATCAGCTCCGAAGCGGCATCGCGATTGAGGCGTTCAACATCCTCGTCCGTTCGCAACGGTTTCTCTATCACCGGGCCTTCGCCGGCTTCGAAGTGAAAATCCAGCCCCATCACTTCGAGCGGCAACAGCAGGTCGGCAAAGATAATGGCGGCGTCCACCTTGAGGATTTCGGCGGCCTCGATCGTCACCTGCGCCGCGAGCTTCGGCGTCTTGCAGATCTCCACCAGCGAGTGATGCTTGCGGACCTCGCGATATTCCTTCATGTAACGCCCGGCCTGGCGCATGAACCAGACGGGCGTGGCGGAGACCGGCAATCCCTTGCAGGCCTTGACGAAATTGCTGTTGGGCGCGGACATAAACGCTTAAGTGTACATTCTCCGCTCTGGACGTGTCACATAAACCCAGAAACTCGAAACCTTCAACACAGATTCACACGGACTAACACGGAATGCTGTGCCTTCAACACAGATTGCCATGGACCTTCAACACAGATTGGCGCGGATTAGCACGGATAAAGTTCGAGTTGTCATTCCGAGTTGAGTTGTCATTTCGAGACGAGTTGTCATTCCCACTTGAGTTGTCATTCCGAGCGCAGCGAGGACCCTCTCCCTCCTCCACGGTCGCTGCCGGGAGTAGTGCCTCGCCGTGTGGGGAACGACGAAGCATTGAACGCGTCACCACGGTCCGGTTATTCCCTCGCTGTGTCGAAGCTTGCTGCCGCCTTATCCGTTCGAATCCGTGCAATCCGTGTTGAGTTTTCGCTTTATGCGAACAGCTCGCGGATGCGCTCGGCACGGTAGTCGAATATCGAGTCCACGTCGCGACCGACCAGCAGCACGTGTGCGGCGGCGCCGATCGGCCCGAGCGGCAACGCGTAGCGCACAGTATCGTGCATGAGCGTGGCCGAGCCTTGCCGCTCGAAACGGTGCTCGTGATGCCACAGCCTGTATGGGCCGGAGATCTGCTCATCGACGAAGCGGAAGGGCGGCTCCCAGCGCACGATCTCGGTCGTCCACCGCACTGGCAACAGCCGCCACCAAAGGGCGTAGCGAATGAGCGTGCCACGCTGGATCTCCGGAGTCGAAACGGAGAGCACGCGGAAGTCGAGCCAGCGCGGAGTGATGTCCTGCAGGTTCTCAGCCCGGGAGAAGAAAGCGAACACATCTCCAACGGGCATCTGGATTAGTTGGCGGCGTTCGAGTCTGAAGATAGTCATTTGAGCCGGCGTACCTGACCCGCAAAACTACTGCAGAAGAAATCATAGAACGACACGGCCGCTCCCATAATCGGTCTGATGCCCAAGCGTTTGACGCAACGTGTCTTGTTGTTAAGCTTTACCATCCGTTACGCAGTAGTGCGCGTGATATGACATTCAATATCGTGAGTTCCGGAGACCACGAAAGAGATGCTTGAGACGGTCGGAGGATTCCCGCCCAACGCCGTTGCCGTTCGCATAGCAGTGGCGCTTGCTGTCGGCATGCTCGTCGGTTTCGAGCGTGAATCTGCTAATAAGGACGTTGGCACCCGTACATTCGGGCTGGCGTGCCTGCTCGGTGCGCTGAGCGTTTTCATCTCGCCCGCTTTCAGCCTGGTATGCATGGCCGGCGTGATCGCGCTCATCGTGTTCATGAACACCCGCAGTCTTCTCACCAACCGCTCGCTCGAGATAACCACCTCGACCGCGCTGCTCGTCACCTACGTGTTGGGCGTGCTGGTCGGACTCGGACACACCTTCACGCCTGTGGCTTCTGCCATTGTGATGACCCTGCTGCTCGCCTGGAAGCTTGAGCTGCACCGCTTTGCCGGCGGTGTCAGCATCGGCGAATTACGCAGCGCGGTGGTGCTGGGCCTCATCGGACTGGTGATCTATCCGATCCTGCCGGACCGCTTTCTGGACCCATGGGGCCTGGTCAACATACGGCAAGCCTGGGTGACGGTGATCGTGGTTGCCGGCATCGGCTTCGTGAACTACGTGCTGCTGCGCCTATATGGCACCCGTGGGCTTTACTGGACCGCAACTCTCGGCGGTCTGGTCAACAGCAGCGCCGCCGTGGTTGAACTCACCAGCGTTGTGGGCGCTTCCGTGGTGCGGGTGCTTGCCGTTGTACTGCTGGCCACAGTTGCTATGTTCATACGCAACACGGTACTGCTGGCGGTTTTCGCTCCCAAGGCACTCTATGCGGCCATTGCCCCGCTGATTGCGATGACGCTGCTGACAGTGTTCCTATTGCGGCTGCGAGTCAAGGCCGAGCCGCCCGGGCCTGAGCTGACGTTGACGTCCCCTATCTCGCTGAGCCGCGTCTTGTGGTTTGGACTGGTGTTCGTCGCGATCGAAGCGATCGGCGGACTTGCGCAGCGCGGGGCCGGCAATTACGGGTTCATGGCCGTGAGCCTCGTCAGCGGATTCGTGAGCAGCGCCAGTTCAACCGCGGCGGCCGCCAGTCTGGCTGCCCGGGGAAAGGTCTCGGCCGAGTTGGCTGGAACAGCCTGCGTGCTCGCTTCCATGGCGAGCGCCATCATCAATCTGCCCCTGGTCTACAAGCGGCTGCCGAATCACTCGGTTCGGCTGAAGCTGGCGGCCCTCACGGCATTGCAGATCGCAGTCGGAATCGCGGTGCTTGCTGTGCAGCACCTCTGGTTGAACCACGTCTGGTTGAACATCGGAGCTCCGAGATGAAAAGCGTTGTTCGCGGATTTTTGTTTCTGGCGGTCGCACTGGTGTGTTCGTGCATGTTGTTCGCGCGTGTGGTGCGTGTCGAGATAACGTCGCGCACCGACGTCCTGAACGGAAAGCCCTTCGGCGACACCGGTGCCTACGAGAAGATTGTGGGCCGGGTCCACTTCGCGGTCAGGCCCGATGACCCGCACAACCGGGTTATCGTTGACCTCGACAAAGCTCCGCGCAACGCGCAGGGTGAGGTTGAGTTTTCGGCTGACCTGTATCTCTTCCGCCCCAAGGACGCAAAGAAAGGCAACGGAGCCTTGCTGCTCGAGATACCGAACCGCGGCGGCAAAGGTCTTCTGCGGCTGATCAATGGCGCGACCACCGGCGGGGCCGATCCCACCAGCGAAAGCGACTTCGGCGATGGTTGGCTCTTGCGACAGGGATACACCTTCGGCTGGCTCGGCTGGCAGTGGGACGTCGCGGAAGAGTCCGGCAACATGCGCCTGTATGCGCCCGTGGCAAAGGGACCCAAAGGACCGCTCACCGGCCTGCTGCGCGACGACTTCACGCTTCCTGAAAAACGCTATGACATGCCGCTCGGGCACATGATCGTCGGACGCATCGGGGGCAGGGAATATCCCGTTGCCGCCCCGGACGACGCGCGCAACGTGCTCACCGTGCGAGACGCCCCGACGGCGCAACGCCGCGTGATCCCCCGCAAGGACTGGAGCTTCGCGCATACGGTCGACGGCAAACTGGTGCCCAGCGACCGGCACTTTCATCTGAACTCCGGATTCGAGCCGGGCAAGATCTACGAACTGGTATACGTCGTTAGAGACCCCGTTGTCGCCGGGCTTGGGCTGGCTGCGGTACGGGATTTTGTCTCCTACGAGAAACACGATCAGCAGGCGGTCGCACCCGTCGTGCGAGCCTACGCGCTTGGTATTTCACAGACCGGGCGTTTCCTTCGTCACTTCGTCTGGCAGGGCTTCAACGCGGACGAGCAGGGAAGCCGGGCGCTAGATGGCGTACTGGCACACGTGGCCGGAGCGGGGCGCGGCAGCTTTAACCATCGCTTTGCGCAGCCTTCGCGCGACGCACAGCCCATGTCGGCCATTTTCTATCCCACCGACCTCTTTCCATACACCGATCTGCCCGAGGCCGATTCTGTGACCGGCCGCACCGCCGGCCTGCTCGACGCGGCTCGCGCTGCCCGGGTCGTGCCAAAAATGTTTCTGTCGAACACCTCCTACGAGTATTGGGGTCGCGCGGGATCGCTGGTCCACACGAGCTTGTGTAGCGCCGGGTCTTCGACCCGGCGAAGAGGGACTAACGACTCGGCCCTGACCAACCCATGCGTTTCGGACGCGCAGATCTCACCCGACGTACGCGTCTACCTGCTTGCCGGCCTGCAGCACTTTTCTGGTCCCTTCCCGCCCGAATACGGCAAGGCTGACCTCAAGGGACAGCAGCTGATGAACCCCAATCCGGTGCGCTGGCTATGGCGCGCCATGATCGCCAACATGAACGCCTGGGTGAAAGACGGTGTCGAACCGCCGCCCAGTTCGTATCCACGAGTGGCCGACGGCACGCTCGTCCCGCTGCAGAAGCTTGCGTGGCCGAGAGTGCCCAACCCCAGGTGTGAGGGCGGCGCGGTGGCCCCGCCCGCTGTT
>JAEZPW010000310.1 GCA_023441255.1 Acidobacteriota bacterium | reverse complement strand
CCCAGATGGTGGCTTCATGATCCTCGATGATCGACAACACGGTTTTTCCGGCAAGCTCTGCGTAGTTGGTCAGCGTGCCATCCTTCAAACTGGCGAGCCCCTGATCGGTTCCAATCCAGAGCCGGCCATCGCGCGCGGCTAGCAAGCTCCGAACGCGACCGCCCGGCAGATGCTCGCCGTTCCGTGGTTGCCATGCGACGGTGCGCACTCCATCAAAACGTTCAAGACCGAATTCCGTGCCGAGCCAGAGGTAACCGTCGGGCATCTGCGCAATCGCGTAGATCGAGCCCTTGAAGAACCCTTCGCGGACGGTCCATGACTTGTGCGCGTATTGATTGATTTCGAGGGCTGGATTCAGGCCGAAGGCGCAGTGGCACAAAGCTCCGACCAGGAACAAACGCAGGACGATCTTACAGACGCTGTCCACTTCCGAGTCCACTTCCGAATCATTATCCCGCTTCTCGCCAAATCGGACTATGTCTCCTCTTAAACTTACAGGCTGGACTTGATCCCCGCCCCACTTTGGGCAACCAATGTGGCCGCGGGCGGCGACCGCCGATGCAGCTCTCTTTTCGGTGTATAGTACCCACAATCAGCGTTGGCCTTGGGAAGACATTTCTTCGGGAGCCGTTATGCCTTTCTTGAAGAATCCCTTATCTAGGCTGGCTTTGTTCTTGCTGATCTCGGTCGTACCCAGCTTACTTCCCGCCCAATACACCACCGCCACTCTGAGCGGCATCATTACCGATCCAAGCGGCCAAACAGTGCCCGGAGCGAATATCACGGTTGAAAACACCGGTACAGGATTCATCCGCACCTACACCACAGGCGATGATGGCGCCTATCTTTTCCCGGCTCTCCCCGTGGGGACCTACCGTCTCCAGGTCGAAAAGGAAGGCTTTTCCCGCTATAGCCAGGAGGGCATTACGCTCTCTGTAAACCAGACCGCGAGGCAGTCCGTTTCCTTACGCGTCGGCGAGGTAAGGCAGCAGGTCACTGTTTACGGGGATGCGGAGATGCTGCCGGCAGAAACCTCGAACATCGCACAACTGATAGATAGACAGCGCGTTGTCGATCTCCCACTCAACGGCCGACAGGCGCAGTCGCTGCTGTTCCTGGCGCCCGGTACTGTCAACACCACGCTCTACTATTGCGGCTCGTCCTGCCAGGGCGGCGTCTATCCCAACGCGCAGTGGGGCAATATAAGCGGCGGCGGCCCCGGCAACATCAATTACCAACTCGATGGCGGGGACCACAACGACAACTACATTAACTCCAACTATCCCTTCCCCAATCCTGACTCGATCCAAGAGTTCAACGTTCAAACCAATAACATGTCGGCCGAATACGGAAGCTCTGCAGTTGCCGTCAATATAGTCACGAAATCCGGTACCAATCAGTTCCACGGCGACCTTTTCGAGTTCGTCCGCAACGGCGCCCTCAATGCGCGCAATTACTTCGCCCAAACGTCTGATACGCAGAAGCGCAATCAGTTCGGCGCCGCAGCGGGCGGCCCTATTCTTCGCGACAAGCTCTTTTTCTTCGGCACCTGGCAGCGCACCACCCTCCGCTCCGACACCTCAACCCTCATCGCTTTCGTGCCCACCCTTCTGGAGCGTACGGGCGACTTCTCCGATAGCTCAACAGTCATTATCGACCCAGCCACGAATCTGCCTTTCCCCGGCAACAAGATTCCCGAGAGCCGCCTCAGCGCGCCAGCACAATACTTCCTCAAGCACATTCCGCTGCCAAACGGACCCGACGGCCAGCTCTCCTTCCTCGGACCCACGGAGAACCAGACCGACCAGCAGTTCATGCCTAAGGTTGATTACATGCGCGGCAGACACCATCTCAGCGGCCGATACTTCTACACGAAGTACGAACGACCTGCCGACCTCGCGGCGGGCAAGGCCAACGTGCTGGCCTCGGACGGCAATGGGGTCGACGTGAAGGTTCAGACGGTTGCGGTTAACCACACCTACAGCGCTTCGCCCTCTCTCCTGCTCGCCACCTGGTTCGGCTATGAGCGATCCAACGGCAACTCATTCTCCGGCGCGCCGTTCACCTTTCAGGATGCCGGCGTGAATATCGCCGCGCCTGCGGGGCCGCCCACCATGGAAGGAATCGGCGTTAATGGATTTTTCTTCATCAACCCCGGCCATCCCGGCGTTTTCGATCGCAACCACTGGCAAATCAGGGAAGTCGTAACGCTCACGCGTGGCCGCCATGAACTTCACTTCGGCGGCGAGATCTATCACCTGGGCACTCCGGTACAGAACACGTTCTTTCAGACTGGCTTTTTCACCTTCGGCAGCGCCGTCACGGGATCGAATCTCGCCGACTTCATCCTCGGCGAGGGAGCTAACTTCGGACAAAGCGGCGGCCTCTTTTATAGCTACGGCGGACTCGAAGGCAGCCTTTTCGCCCAGGACAATTGGCGCGTGAATCAAAAATTGGTCGTGAACGCCGGCCTCCGCTGGGAGCCGTACTTTCCTTACACTGACACGTTGAATCGCATCCCCTGCTACCGTCCCGGCCTGCACTCGAAACGGTATCCCAACGCCCCTACCGGACTTATCTACGCGGGCGATTCCGGCTGCCCTGCGGGAGGCACCGACGGCGTCACCTCCCAGTTTGGGCCGCGTCTTGGGTTCGCTTATCGCATCCACCAAAACACTGTCATCCGCGGCGGCGCGGGACTTTACTACACGCTGCCCAATACCGCTCAAATCAACGGCTTCAGCAGCGTTGCCCCTTTCGCCCCGTTCTTCAATCTCAGCAACACCAGCTTCGCCGACCCTTACGGCACACTCGGGATGGCGAACCCCTTCCCGGCCTCTTTCGGCGGGAAAAGCGTGCCCGGCCCCGACGCAACCTTCTCACTTCCTGTCGGAATCAGCGGAACCTTCCCCACCCGCTATAATCTGCCGACCCTGGGTACCTGGAACGTTCGCGTCGAACAGCAATTCGGTTCCAACTGGCTTCTCAGCCTCGGCTATTTTGGCAACCGCGGCTATCATCTTTCGAGCAACGCCGTCGACAGCCGCGAACTCAACCCGGCAATCTACATCCCGGGCCAGTCGACGCACGATAACACGCAGGCCCGCCGCATCGACCCAAACTTCAGCACCGTTAGTCTTTACCCCACCGATTTCAATTCCCGCTACCATTCCCTCCAGGTCAACCTCGAGAAGCGCCTCAGCAAAGGCCTTTCGGTGCTCGCGAATTACACCTGGTCGAAAGCTCAAGACGATGAAGGGCCTGCTGTCAATCCGTTCGACATCCACCACTTCGGCTGGGGCAATTCCGTTTCGGACCTACCCCATGTCTTCCACCTGTCCGCCATCTGGGCTCTCCCCAATGCTCCCATCCAAAACTGGGCCTCCAAGATCATCAATGGCTGGCAGATCACCGGCATCAACTCCTGGCAGAACGGGTTCCGGTTCACGGTCTACAGCGGCGTAGACAATTCTTTCAGCGGTGTGGGCAACGATCGCGCCGATTTCACGGGCAGCAACAT
>JAEZPW010000300.1 GCA_023441255.1 Acidobacteriota bacterium | reverse complement strand
GTACTGCATTGCATCCGATTCGCCCTTCGCCTGCAGCACCCGGACCTGTGCCTCGCCTTCGGCCTGCTTCACCTGCTGCACCTTCTGCGCTTCGGCCTGCAACTCGGATATGCGGACATTTTTCGCCTGTATGTCGATCTCCACGCCCATACGATCGTTTTCCTGCTCCTTCAGCAGCAGTGTTTCCAAACCTTTCGCGTATTCCGGCGGCAACTGCACATCGCGCAGCATGACCTCTTTCACCACGATCCCATCACCCGCGAGCTTCACCCGGATGCTGTTCGCCGCCTCCTCGCGGATCTGTTCACGCCTGGCCGAGAAAATATCGCGCACCGTGTAGACCGGCGCCAACTCTCGGAATGCCGCTGAGATCGTCGGTTGCACCACTTCAGTTTCCAACGCCGGCGGCAGATTGGCATGAATGTAATCCAGCCTTCGCGCCTCCAGCCGATAACGGACAGTTATCGCCAGCCCGATCGTCAGCCCCTCCTTCGACTGCACCTGGAGTGGCTCGGCCCTTTTCACCGCTTCGCCTTTTTTCGCCGATTCGGCCGCGAGCGCCGTCGTGTACACCCGCTCCCTGGTGTCATACATCGACACGGACTCGATCAGCGGTTTTATGAAATGCACTCCCGGATACAGCGTGCCCGGGCACGTTCCGGAAATCTGGCTCACCCGCACCGCCGCCATCCCCGACGGCACCACAATGATGCTCTGCGAGATCAGCAGCGGAATCATTGCCAAGATCGCAACCCGCGCCGCGCGTCTCCAGCGCACCTTCGTCGCCTCAACTTGTTCCTCCGCCGCACCACGGCGACGCACCATAGAGAAGTAAACGTCATAAGCGATCAGGCCAGCGGCTGTAACCCACAACCCGATCGCTAGTGCCAACAACATGTACTTGAGCACAAGCATCACGGCCTCCTAAAAGCACTTTCGAGTTTCTGGTTTCGAGTAACTGCGTTGTTCCCGCACCGCGTTTCCGACTAAGAGCTAATGGCTAACAGCTAACGGCTAATTCCCTTCGCTTCTACCAACAGCCAAGAGCCAAAAGCCAACAGCGCCTTTGCCTCTTCAGTGACGGCTGAGGGCTGACGGCTGTCGGCTGATTTCTCCCACACGCCCAGCGCTGCTCATCCACTGCTTCCCCACAACCGTCCCGCAATCCTCAACGGCCTCAACCCTGACGTGCGCCAGGCAGTGGAAGATCAGCTTGAGCAGTCCGATCTCGATCAGCAGCGCCAGTCCCATCGAGCAGAGCGTAACCGCCGTAACTCCGGACAACTCGAAGAAGCGTTCCATAAGTCCCTCCCATCGTTCCTTTCAGTTCCTGTCCGTTTCGTTCCCACCAGGCACAGCCCATCGAGATCACCTTGGGCATCGCCAGCACCAGCCATATCGCTGCCGGCCAGGGAAGAATCCAGCCCACTATCGGCCTCCCGTCGCGGCCGTCGCCGTCGTCGTCGGACCAAGCTGCAGAGTGGCAACCACCGTCGGCGCGTCGCTCTTCTGCGCGCTGGCAACCACCACCGGCTCGCCACCGAATATCTGTGCCATTTCGTCGTCGCGTTCGCCGCGGATCGAAACCTTGTCGCCCGGGCGCAGCATCTCGAAGAGTTCTTCAAGGTCGGCTTTTGCCATGCGGATGCAGCCGTGCGAGGCAGCCTTGCCGATCGAGCGCGGTTCGTTCGTGCCGTGAATTCCGTAGCCCTTCTGGCTCAGCCCGATCCACCGCGTTCCAACCGGGTTCGACACGCCCGTCGGAATCACCTGTCCCTTGTGGTAGTAGGTGGGATTGGTCACGCGGTTCTTGATCGTGAATTCGCCCGTCGGGCTCGGCGTGCTCTTCTTTCCAACGGCCACCGGATAAACCTTCACGACTTCGCCGTCTTCGATCAGCGCCAGTTTGCGGTCCGGAATGCTGACGATCACTTCGCGAGTGGGCTCGACCTGTGGTTTTTCTTCGAGGAGCTTCGTAGCTTGCGCCTTGTCCTGCGCAAGCGCCTCGGTCGCCGCCAGAACCATCGTGACCGCCACGGCGTACAGCCTCCCCTGCCACCTGGCCCTGTTCCCTGCTTCCGGCCTGCTGCTGATCCGCTTCATTTTCGTGTCCTCCATTCCGCACCCAGCCATAGTGCAGGGTGGACACCAACTCGCCACTGGTTGAAAATAGGCAAGTTAGCTCTATTGAGCGGGCGGCAGAGCGTGTCACGAGATAGGCAATGTGTCAGCCGTGACACGTTCCGTCTACACACGACTTGTACATACCTTTCCCAGCGGGGAGCGTGCGAA
This sequence comes from Acidobacteriota bacterium, assembly GCA_023441255.1. Classification (GTDB taxonomy): domain Bacteria; phylum Acidobacteriota; class Terriglobia; order Terriglobales; family Acidobacteriaceae; genus JAEZPW01. The sequence continues at coordinate 6,601 of JAEZPW010000300.1, read as the reverse complement.
CACGCAGTTAGGGCCAGCTTTCGATTCTGCTTGACACACATTGCAAATAGCAATATTATTATCGCGATTTGCAATAATACGGTGCGGAACAAATGAAGCTGGGCGAGAAAATCCGGTACCTGCGCGAGGTTGAAGGAACCCTTCGCGGACTCGACCGCGAAATGACGCAGCAGGAAGTCATCGCCGCGTTGAAGGAAGAAACTGGCCAGTCGATCAGCCAGTCATACCTGTCGCAAATCGAAAGCGGCGCGCGGCCGCACCTCACGAACCAGACGCGCATGTTGCTGGCGCGCTTCTTCAAGGTGCACCCCGGCTTCCTCGTCGACGACCCCGAGGGCTACCACGCCGAGTTGCTGTCTGACCTGCGTGTCACAGAAGACTCGCTCGATCTGTGGCTTGTGGCCGGAGCCGAGCGCTTCCGACGCGACCCGCAGTTGCGGCACGCGCTGCTCGAAATCTCCAAGCATGACGACTCGCGCAAGTGTCTGGTCCTGCTCGGGGCGATTCTGGAAACGCCGAACCTGGTTGACCGGCTCCTTCAGGTGCTAAAGCCGGAAGCATCGGCCGCTGCCGCCGGCGCAAAAGACAATTCGGGGAGGACGTTGTGATGACGTGGGCTGACTTCTATCTCGTATGTTTTCTCGTGGGCTTTGCCTTGAGCTTTCTGTCCTTCCTGCTCGGGAGCCTGCACCTTCATTTTCACCTTAGCGACAGCGTCAGCCATCTGCCGCATTTTCATCTCGACGTTGGCGCGCACGGTGGTTTCGCCGGCGGGCACGTTGTCGGGCATGCCCCGACTATCCCGCACGTCGGCGACGTCGGCCACGCGGCCGGCCACGCCGGCGGTGCTCACGCCGGCAGCGGCGAAGCCGAAATATCGTGGTTCAACTTTGGCACCATTACCGCCTTCCTCGCTTGGTTCGGCGGTGCCGGCTATCTGCTGGCGACCTACACCGGATTCTGGATCTGGACCGTCTTCGGTCTTGCGATGATAGCCGGCCTCGTCGGCGGCTCCATCATGTTCGTCTTCGTTGCGAAGGTGCTTATGAAACACGACAAGGCTCTGAATCCACTGGACTACGACATGATCGGCGTACTCGGAACAGTTACCGTTCCCATTCGCGAAGGCGGCACCGGCGAAATCGTCTTCTCGCAGGAAGGCATTCGTCGCTGCGCCGGCGCCCGCGCCGACCAGTACGAAGCGATTCCCAAGGGCACTGAAGTCATCGTGACGAGATACGAAAAGGGTCTCGCGTACGTCCGCCGCTGGGACGAGATGGCGGACGAAGTTGGCGCGTCGGGTTCCGCAGGTGCCCCACCTTCGCGAAGCTAAGGTGGGGAATTTGGGGGTGTAGCACCGGGTCTTCCACCCGGCCAGGACGGGTCAGAGACCCGCCCCACACAAGATCTGGGGTACCCCATATCTGCCCGGTTTTGGCAGATGTGGGTGGAGCGGCTGAAGGATGGGTGACATGAACGCGAATGTCAAACGATTGCTCTCGTGGTTGCCGATGCTCGGCTTGGCCGCACTCGGACTCCGGTTCCTGCTCGTTTGGGACCGCCTGCCTGCGCGCATGATGTCGCACTTCGACGCCGCGGGAAACCCCAACGGCTGGAGCGGACGCACCGAATTCGCCGTCACTGCCTTCGTCATTCTGACGCCGACTTTCGCTCTTCTGGCCGTCATCAGCGACCAGCTCACGCGCCGCAAGCCCTTCGTCGGCTGGTTTTTTCTCGCACTTAACTGGGTATCCGCGGCCATCACGCTTACCGTTTTCTGGAGCGCCGTCGACGCCAATCTGTACCAGACGAAGCTGACAATCATGCCAGTCTGGATTTTCGCAGCTATGGCGCTGGTTCTGGCGTTTGGCGTCGGCATCGACTGGCGCTGGTGGATTTCGAAGCGTCGCCGCGAAGCGCTGCAGGAGCACAAGGGTTCCGTTCAGGTCATCGCAGAGGAATCGCACGGTTCTCCGGTGTTCGCGTTCATCTTCATAGCAGTGGCCGTGGCGGTCATGATCTTGTTCGCCGTTATGTCTGCGCATCGCGCTCAGCCGGTCGTCGCGCAGATCGTTCTGCTACTGATCTCCCTCACGCTCCTCGTTACTGCGTTCTGGGCGTGGCGCGGCTTTCTATACCGTTTCACCAATGCTGGCATTGAAGTGACTGCACTCGGGTTCCGTCTGCGCCGCATTCCGCTGTCGCAGATCCGAAGTTCCAACGCCGAAGAAGTTCATCCGCTCACCGAGTTCGGTGGCTGGGGCGTTAAGGGCTTCGGCACTGACACGGCCTACATCTGGGGCGGCCGCAAGGCCCTGCACATAAAGACGTTCACCGGAGACATTTATCTGGGACATAGGAACCCGGAAGTGCTCGCTGCCCATTTGGAGCGCATCATGCACCCTGCTCCGCACTACTGATTCCGCGTCGAGAGTCGTTCAAGAGTTTGGCTGTGCACGGAGGAAAGATGAAAGTCATACGCATTCTTACGGTAGTTCTCATAACCCTGGCGTTTGCGACCATCGCTCTGGCCGATGAGGCTTCCATGAAGAAGGACGCGCAAAACGCCGGGGAACAATGGCTGGCCATGATCGACGCCGGCAAGTACGGCGAGAGCCACGACGCCGCGGCTCCGATGTTCAAGGCCGCCGTCACAAAAGCTGATTGGGAACGCGCCATGAACGGCGTGCGCAATCCGCTCGGCAACATCGTTTCGCGTCAGTTGGCTTCCGCCACTTACGCCACCACATTGCCCGGCGCGCCCGACGGCAAGTACGTAGTCGTGCAGTTCAACACGGATTTTCAGAACAAGAAGCAGGCGGTCGAGACGCTCACTCTGACCCTCGGCGATGATAGTCAGTGGCGCTCGATCGGCTACTTCATCAAGTAAGGGATTGTGTAACGAAGTAAGTGATTGTGTAGCGAAACAGTTGTAGCGAAGCAAGTGATTGTGTAGCGCCGCACTCTTCGTCGGGAAAAGAGGGTGCGAAGAAAACAAGTTTGAAGCAGTTCGAAGCCGCTCACCACTTGTGGGCGGAACGGAGGAAATATGGATTTACTGGGCATTCACGTACCGATGACGGTCCTTGTGATCGCCGGCCTGGTGGTGCTGTCTCTGATGTTCCTGATGGCCGTCTTCGCGCGGCTCTACCGCAAGGCTGGCCCGCATGAAGCGCTGGTCGTCTACGGTTTGCGCGGACCGCGCGTCGTCAAGGGCCACGGCACGGTCGTCATGCCGATGGTGGAGAACTGCCGCGAGCTCTCGCTCGAACTCATGTCGTTCGACGTCGCTCCGCAGCAGGACCTCTACACGAAGCAGGGCGTCGCCGTGACCGTTGAGGCCGTGGCACAGATCAAGGTCAAGAGCGATCCTGAGTCGATCCTCACCGCATCCGAGCAGTTCCTGACAAAGACCGACCAGGAACGCGAAGGGCTGATCCGACTGGTGATGGAAGGTCACCTGCGCGGCATCATCGGCCAGCTTACGGTCGAGCAGATCGTGAAGGAACCGGAGATGGTGAGCGACCGCATGCGCTCCACCTGCGCCGACGACATGAACAAGATGGGTCTCGAGGTCATATCGTTCACCATCAAGGAAGTGCGCGACAAGAACGAGTACATCACCAATATGGGACGTCCTGACGTTGCGCGCATCAAGCGTGACGCCGACGTAGCCGCTGCCGAAGCCGATCGCGACACCGCCATCAAGCGCGCGCTGGCATTGCGGGAATCGGCGATCGCTAAGGCGCAGGCCGATCAGGAACGAGTTCTCGCCGAGAACCTCTCGCTCGCCAAGCAGGCCGAAGCGCAGCGCGATCTCGAGGTGAAGAAGGCGCAGTACCTCGAGATCACCAAGAAGCAGCAGGCACAGGCCGACAAGGCGTACGAGATCCAGACAAACGTGATGCAGCAGCAGGTGATCGCCGAGCAGGTGAAGGTGCAGCAGATCGAGAAGGAGTCGCAGGTCAAGGTGCAGGAAGCCGAGATCTCGCGCCGCGAGAAAGAGCTCATCGCCACCGTGCTCAAGCAGGCCGAGATCGAGCGCCAGCGCATCCAGACCCTCGCCGAAGCCGAACGTCAGCGGCTCACGGTCGAAGCCGAAGGTCGTGCCGCGTCCATTCGTCAGCAGGGTGAAGCCGAAGCGGCCATCATCTTCAAGAAGGGTGAAGCCGAGGCGAAGGCCATGAACGTCAAGGCCGAAGCGTATCAGGAGTACAACCAGGCCGCTGTCGTCGACAAGCTGCTTACGGGTTTGCCGGAAGTTGTGCGCGCACTGTCTGCGCCGCTGGAGAAGGTGGACAAGATCACCATCGTTTCCACGGGCGACGGTCGCGCTGCGGGCATGAACAAGATCACCGGAGACATCGCGCAGATGGCCGCGCAGGTTCCGGCGCTGTTCGAGACGCTGAGCGGCATGCAGATCTCGGAACTGCTCGGTCGCGTCCGCGCCATCGGCGACAAGACGCCGAAACCCGATGTGTTGCCGCCGACGAATGGCGACGACAAGTCGAACGCTGCCGGCGCGGGAAAGAAGTAAAGGTCCGAAGTCGATAGTCGTTGGTCGTTGGTCAACCGTTTTTGGCCAACGGCCAACGGCCAACCACCAAGGACCAATGACGAGGTTTCGTATGACCGACGATGTTGTTTTTCGTTTGCTGTTGCTGGGCGCTGTGCTTGGACTGCTTTGGAGCTTTTCCTGGTCGGGCCTTGCCTGGGGCGCTGCGTCGGCGCTCATTGTTGGTGCGTATGCGATTCGCGCGGAACGCAAGCGGTTACGCGCGCAGAAGTGAAAGGAGTTTGTTATGGCACTGTTGGAACGAGTTTCGACCCTGATCCGCGCGAACTTGAATGACATGATCGACCGGGCTGAAGATCCGGAGAAGATGATGAAGCAGGTCATCCTCGACATGCGCAATCAGCTCATGCAGGTGAAGACGCAGGTTGCGATCGCCATGGCCGATCAGCATCTGCTGGAGAAGAAGCAGAAAGAGAACCACGAAGCCGAGGCCGAATGGATGCGCAAGGCCGAACTAGCGGTCGAAAAGCAGCAGGATGATCTCGCACGCGCAGCGATCGACCGTGCGATGAGCTACAAGCAACTGGCGCAGAACTACGTCGATCAGGTCGCCGACCAGAAAGTACAGGTCGAGGAACTGAAGTCGGCGCTGCACAAGCTCGAACAGAAGCTGGCGGAAGCGCAGGCGAAAGCCGATCTGCTCGTCGCTCGTCATCGCCGCTCGCGCACGCTTGAGAAGGCCAGCGACGCGCGCAACGGCTTCGCCGAGAACGGCGCGTCGGTTACGTTCGACCGCATGAATGACAAGGTCGATCGCACTGAAGCCATCGGTCAGGCTAAAGCCGAGCTTGTCGGAGAGGACATCGAAGACCGCTTCGCCAAGCTCGAAAAAGAAGATGCGATCAACAAGGTCTTGGCCGAAATCAAGCAACGCAAGGCGCTGACGGCGTGAAAGCGGTTTTGGCTATTGGCTGTTGGCTTTTGGCTTTTGGCTTTTGGTGTGTCAACGGAGTGTCATTCCGAGGAGCGTAGCGAAGAGGAATCTGCTTTGTTTGCAGCGGTATAGAAGCAGATTTCTTCGCTTCGGCTTCGCTCAGGGTCGGGATGACACCAGTCTTTCGGCTTCGCTCGGCCTTGCGCATGACACAATCTTTCAGGATGACACCTGCCCTCCCCCCTTCGGGAGTGCAGTGTTTGCGCGGGCTTGCAAAAGTTAGCTCTGCAAATTCTTGATCCTAATCAGCTTAGGTTCGGCTTAAGCGCGGCCCAAGGCGGTGCACCCCTTTGCGGCTGGCGGCAAAGTTGTCAAAGAACTCGCGGCACGAATGCCGTGCAGCATTCGGGATGAATGTAGCAGCGAATCGCGCGTAGTGAACATGAGGCTGTGGAAATTCACAAAAATGGAACAGGCGTAGCGCCTTCAGCAGACGCAGCATGTTCCTTAATGCGAGTTCGCCGACCCTGCGGTCACCTGCTTTCGTTTATGACCGATTCGGCCTTGCTGCAGTTGCCGAACACATCGAGCGTCACTACCAAAGGCTGTGCACAGAAGCCGCCGCTGCCCTCAAGCACACGAATCGGCACATTTAGAGGCTGAAAGCCTCGGCTGGAAACGCTTGTTCCGAGGGCATCCGGGGTGCACAGGCAAAATGCACAGGTCCTTCGCTGGCGCTCAGGATGACAAGCATGTGCTTAGTGTGCCCGAACACGAAGCGTGCTTAGTCTGCCCGAATAACTGGTTTCCACTGGCCAGCCGGGTGGCGCGGGGCAAACAGAACGGCTGCTCACGGACGCCGCTGTGCATGGTAGGGGTTGCTCGCTGCGCTCGGAATGACAACCACGAGAGAGGCGTGCCAATTCGTGGAATTCGTGCCGATCCGTGTTTCGTGCGAATCCCGTTTCGTGCCGATCCGCCTTTTTCCTGCCCTATCCGTTGTTTTCCTGCTGGCCCCGTCTTCTCGTGCGGATCCAGTCTGTTCGTGCCGATCCGTCTTTTCGTGCCCTACCCGTGTTTTCTTGCCCTATCCGTGTTGTCGTGCCGTTCCGTGTTTTCGTGCCGTTCCGTGTCAAAGAACCCGCGCAGTT
>JAEZPW010000280.1 GCA_023441255.1 Acidobacteriota bacterium | reverse complement strand
ACGATCGCTTCGTGGTTTTCGGCAGTGGCGACGAGGTACAGATCGACTTTGACCCGGCAAATCTGCCCGCTTTACCGGCGGGATGGAAACGCGACTATATCTTTTTCGCTGACGGCTTCGAGAAGGATATGGATTTCTACGCCGCGGAAGGAACCACAGTGGCTCCGCTGCCGTTCCACTCGATGCGATCGTATCCCTATCGTGGAGCTGAGCATTTTCCGGACGACCCTGGACACTTGCAGTACCGGTTGGAATATAACGACCGTCATGAGTCAGGCTCGTGGCCGCGCTCGTTCCAGTTTGAATACACAGGGACTGATAACAGGCAGTAGTACAGTCGTAAAACTCAGCTACAATACTGCGACTTGGGGTGACCGACGATGAACAAACTGCTGCTCTTCACAGGGGGCCTTTTGCTGGTTGGTTGTGGCATCCTGCTGTTCCTTTTCGGGGCCGAAGTGGTTCAACCGGTCCGTGCTTCTGCGGCAGCGCAGAGCAACTCGGCTGACCCGCGGCTCAAGAACGCATACCGCTTCTCAAAAGGCGGTTGGGCCTATGCGCATCTCGAAGGTTCACCATCCGAGATCGGCTTTCAGCATGGCTACCTCTTGGCACCGGAGATCGCAGATGGGTTCAACGTGGAGAAGGTCAGTTCTACGCACGCCACGCAGCGCGACTGGGAATTCTTCCGCAAGACAGCCCGCGAGATTCTGTGGCCCAAAATCGATCCTGAGTATCAGCAGGAACTGCAGGGCATTGCCGATGGCCTGAGAGCGCGCGGAATTGCCATGGACCTGTGGGACGTAGTCGCACTGAACGCCAAGGAGGAAGTGCCCGACTATTACGTGCCGTGGCTGAATAAGCAGGAGAAAGCGAAGAATGCTCCGGAACTAAAAAGTCCCGGTAATTGCAGCGCCTTTGTCGCAACGGGAAGCTGGACGAAAGATCATAAGGTCGTCATCGGGCACAACGACTGGACCAGCTACGCATCAGGCGAACGCTGGTTCGTCATCCTCGACATAGTTCCGCAGAACGGCCATCGCATCCTGATGGACACGTATCCCGGTTTGATTGCCAGCGGCGACGATTTCGGCATCAACTCCGACGGAATAATGATCACCGAGACCACCATCAGTCAGTTCGCCGGATTCGACCCGAACGGCAAGCCAGAGTTTGTGCGGGCGCGGAAGGCTCTCCAGTATGCCAAGTCTATCGACGACTACGTTCGCATCATGCTCGACGGCAATAATGGTGGCTACGCCAATGACTGGCTGCTCGCCGATCGCAAAACCGGGGAGATCGCCCGTTTTGAACTTGGCCTCAAACACCACAAGGTCTGGCGCACCAAGGACGGCTACTTCGAAGGTTCGAACTTCGCCAGCGATCCCGAACTGATCAAGGACGAAACCGAAGGCTTCGATTACAACGATCTATCCACTTCGCCCAACGCGCGTCGCGTGCGCTGGCAGCAACTCATGCAGCAGTACAAGGGCAAGATCGACGTCGCGCTTGCCCAGAAGTTCCTGGCCGATCACTACGACACCTGGCAGAAGAAAGAAGAAGCCAACGAGCGAACGCTTTGCGGTCATGTTGACGTTTCGCCGCGCGGCATTCCAGAGTGGTCATGGGGACCGTTTCATCCTGGCGGCGCCGTGCAGAACAAAGTCACCGACAGCAGCATGGCTGAGCAGATGACCATCGTTGCTCATACGGGTCATGCCTGCGGCGAGCGCTTCGAGGCTGCGTCATTCCTGCAGAAGCACGGCGACAAATACGGCTGGCAAAAAGAGATACTAAGGGATATGCCATCTGATCCGTGGACGACGTTTAAGTCCGGCGAAAAGCAGAACCCTTAACCACGGATTCTCACGGATCGGAACGGACCAGAAAAGGGCAACGAGACTAGAAGCCAGGGCAGGACGTCTGGTGCTGACGCCCAGAAAGCCTGCTTTATGATTTGCCTCGCATTATCCGTTGGAATCCGTGTGAATCCGTGGTTAAGCTTTCTTATGCGCACCTACTTCCACGTCGACATGGACGCTTTCTTCGTCAGCGTGGAAGAACTGTTTGATCCGTCGCTCAAGGGCAAGCCGGTCGTGGTCGGGGGGCGACCGAACGAACGTGGCGTCGTGTCTGCGTGCTCTTATGAGGCGCGCAAGTTTGGCGTTCATTCGGCCATGCCGCTGAGAACAGCGTACAAGCTCTGTCCGGATGCGGTCTTTGTGGACGGTCATCCGGATCGGTACCGCGAGTGTTCGCATCAGGTGTTTGCCGTCCTGCAGCGTTTCTCGCCGAAGGTGTCGATGGCCTCGATCGACGAAGCGTATCTCGACATGACCGGGACGGAGAAACTGCTCGGACCTCCGTTGAAGGCTGCGCATGATCTCCACCAGGAGATGAAGCGAGGTACGCAGCTGAATTGCTCGATCGGCATTGCTTCCTCGCGCATGGTGGCGAAGGTCTGTTCGGACCAGGCGAAACGCAACGGCATTCTTTACATTGTGCCGGGCATGGAAGCGCGTTTTCTTGCGCCGCTGCCGGTCGAGAAGATTCCCGGCGTTGGCAAGGTCACGACCAAGTCGCTGCACGATCTCGGCATCCGCTATGTCGGCGACTTGACGAAACTGGATGAGCGGTTTCTTGCGGAGCGCTTCGGCAAGTGGGGCATGGCGATGGCCGGCAAAGCGCGTGGCGAAGATGCTGGCGGCTGGTACGACGAGGAAATCGGCGAGAGCGACCAGCCGAAGTCCATCAGCCACGAACACACGTTCAACGAAGATACCGCGAACCAGGAACAGCTTGAAATGACTCTGGCGCGACTAAGCGAGATGGTCGGTCGCAGACTGCGTGAAAACGGTCTTCATGCGCGGACCATTCAGTTGAAGCTGCGCTACTCGGATTTTTCGACGTTTACGCGGGCGCATTCGCTGGCGTCGGCGACGCAGATCGATACTGAAATCTTCGGGGAGATACGCGAACTGTTCCGCCGTAATTGGAAGCGCGGTGCCGCAATTCGTCTGCTGGGCGTCCATACTTCCGGGTTCGACGAGTCGGAAGGACAGCTTGGGCTGATTGACGGCGAACGCCACGAAAAATGGTCGAAAGCCTTGAGCGCGGCCGACAAACTGCGCGACAAGTTCGGCGAGTCTGCGGTATCGCTCGCGTCAGGCATGCGCGGGAACTTCAAGGAGCGCACCCACGAGAATCCAGCGGGGCTGCCGGGCAAGAGAAAGTAGAGGACTGATCGTTACGGTGTGATGCATGCACCCGGTTCATCCTGTCAGGAATGTGCCCGGTCCGTACCGTATCCTGACCCCCTCCCCCCTATATCTTGGAAATCCAGTGTTTATGCGGATTCCCAAGAGGTATATCTCCCAAAATATTGATTCTACATACCTTTAGGTTCGGATTAAGCTTGTTTGTCCGATTCTCAGCCCCAGTGTTTGTGCGGGTTTCAGCCAGGTTATACCGCTAAAATATTGAATGTACATACATTTGCGTTCGCAGCGGTGGCGTGGTTCGCGGATTGTCGACGCACACTCTATAAGTTTTCCACGTTAGCTTCCCGAACGCGGGGCACCATGCACGTCGACGTGGCGTCGTCCACTTTCAAGGTAACATTTGTTTTCGAAGAGCGCGGACGATCAGATATCGAGCGATCCGAATGCAGGTGAATGTAGCAGACGTTTGCTATCGGCGAACATGAGCTGGCGAAATGTTACGGATATGGAACAAGGGGCTCTGAAGCAACCCAAGTGTTTGGAATTTCAGCTGTAAGCCATCAGCCGTAAGCCGTAAGTGAACGCAGGCCGCTTCGGGGATTTACGAATTCGGAACAAGCTCGAACGAAGTCGATCGACCGACTGCATCGTGGTCGTGTTGTGAACCGCGGAGGGCAACGGGGAATTGAAAGCGATCAATCGAACTCAGGTGCCTGAAAGTACACATGTCACTGTGCTTCCGTGTCCTTCCGCCCTGGTGACGGATCTCTACGAACTCACGATGGCGGCGGCCTATTTCGAAAGCAATTTCGAGGCGACTGCCACGTTTGACCTATTCGTGCGGTCGCTGCCGCAGGATCGCGGCTACCTGATCTTCGTCGGACTAGAGCAGGCGCTTGCGTTTCTGGAGCAGGTGCGGTTCAAGCCGGAAGAGATTGAGTTCGTTCGCAGTCATCCGATGTTTGTGCACATCTCACCTGATTTTTTTGAGTACCTCGCGAACTTCAAGTTCACCGGAGAGGTCTGGGCGATGCGCGAGGGAACGCCGGTATTCGGCGAAGAACCGTTGATCAGAGTCACGGCCCCGATCATCGAGGCGCAGTTGGTTGAGACGTTTCTGCTGAACTCCATTGCATTTCCCACGATGGTGGCGACCAAGGCAGCGCGTCTGGTCGAGGCCGCGCAGGGCAGGGGCGTGATCGAGTTTGGGACCCGGCGCGCGCATGGTGCAGAGGCCGGGTTGCTTGCGGCGAGGGCATCCTACATCGGCGGGTGCATGGGGACGTCAAATGTTGAAGCCGGCTACAGGTTCGGTATCCCGACGTACGGCACGGTCGCCCATTCATTCGTGATGTCGTATGAGGACGAGGGAGAAGCGTTCCGCCGCTTCAGCGAAATTTACCCGGAGCAATCGATCCTGCTCCTCGATACGTACAATGTGCAGCGCGCAGTTGAAAAGATAGTTGCGCTTGGACTTAGACCGAAAGGCGTGCGCCTGGACAGCGGCGATCTGGCAGCGCAGTCGAAGATAGTCAGGGCGATGCTGGATCGTGCCGGCCTGAATGACACGAAAATCCTGGCCAGCGGAGACCTGGATGAATTCATCATTACGCGCATGCTGGCGCAACAGGCGCCCGTCGACGTGTTTGCGGTCGGGACTGCATTGGTGACGTCGAAAGATGCTCCGTCACTTGGGGCGGTTTATAAGCTGGCTGAACTGGAACAGGAGGGCAAATCTCGATACACGGCGAAGCTGAGCGAGGACAAGGCCACCTATCCGGGCAAGAAGCAGGTGTTTCGTTACGCCGATCCGGATGGCTGCTATCAACGCGATGTCATCGGGCGCGAGGGGGAACGGCACGACGGGGCCGAGGCGTTGCTCGCACCCGTCATGCGCGACGGCAGGCAGTTGAGCGCTGGGCCGTCGCTCGATGAGATAAGGGACCATGTTGCGCGGTCGCTGCATCGCTTGCCGTCCAAGTATCGCGAATTGCGCAATGCACCGAAGTATCCGGTGTCGTACACCGAGGGGTTAAGAGACCTGTTCGCGACCGTGCAGCGTGATGCGGGGTAGAAGACAGCCGTCAGCCTTCAGCTGTCAGCCATCAGTAAACGGCTTTACGAATTGAGCCGTAGGCTGATAAGCCATAAGCCCGTAAGGGAATTAGCCATTAGCTCTTAGCCGTCAGCTGTTGGTCGAGGCGTTAGGCATGAGCTTCGCCTGGTCATCTTGTCGCGCCAGGCGGGGGTAGAAGACAGCCGTCAGCCTTCAGCTGTCAGCCATCAGTAAACGGCTTTACGAATTGAGCGGTAAGCTGGTAAGCCAAAAGCCCGTAAGGGAATTAGCCATTAGCTCTTAGCGTTAGCTGTTAGTGATTCGCTCTTGTGGAAGTCCCCTCTTTTTAGGCATGAGCGTTCGCCTGGTCACCTTGTCGGCGCAAGGCGACGCAGTTGGTCTCCAACCTTTCGCAGTTGGTCGCTGACCTGGGGTGGCAGAAGCAGCCGTTCTGTTGCTTTGTTGCGGTAATTGAACATGCTGCGGAGCGCATGGCGGACGAAGAATGCGTCGGCGAAAGCTCCCAAAAGCCCGAAGCCCGGGTCGTACTCCACCAGATCGACGATGAGTGTCCCGTCCATGCCTTCCCGATGAGAGGGCAGAAAGTGGTGCGTGTGTGTCCATGACTTCATTGGGCCTTCGATCTGGATATCGCGAAACATGCTGTTCCACTCGAAGGCGACGATGCGAGCGAGCCAGAGCATGCGGGCCGTGTGCCAGGGCACCAGCCGGAACGAGAGAAGTATCCGGGTGCCGGCGCCGGCCAGTGCCTCAATGGGCATGCCCCCGGGATGTGGCGCAGGCGGAGTGAGCTCAAGCTGCTCCAACCGGGCCTGCTGCACTGGGGGCATTATGCGCGGCAGGTTCTCGGGATCGGCAAAGAAGTGGAACACGCGGTCGGTGGCATAGGGGATCCAGTGCTTGGATTGGAAGTGGTAGATCATGGCGTGTTCTTAGATTCGAGTTTCACCCCTCCCGATAGCAGACAGACAAGGAACGGCCGGCTCTCAGGAGTTCCACCACGTTCCACCTGGTTGTTCGGAGTTCGGGGCTGCCCGGCGACGTCTTAGGCGGGCCTCAATTCGTGCGAATGTGCTTTGCGGATGCAAGTCATTTCCATGCAGAGACTTACCCGGCCCCTAGACCTTCCGTGGGTATTCGCCTGAGTTGCTGGCTGCCAGCGTGGCAATAAATCCGGGGGCCATGAACTATCGGCAATCAGAGCTAAGCCTCAACGAATGAATCGCTTGTAGCTGGACTCCGCCGTTTGGGAACGGCAGCGCAAGAGAAAAGAGAGCTGAGGAACCAATGCAGTAAACACAATCTATTGTGGCTCGCTGGACAAAGAAGTCAATTGGCGGTGGTTTGAAGAGTCACTCGGCAGACACACGCAAGTTGATGAAAAACAAGGTTGACAGTACATCCTTTAGGCGTAAGATGTGGTTCGAAGTGGAGTGAAGTGGAACGGCAGGGAGTTGTGGTGGGCAACGGTAACGAACCAAGGGAACAGGGACCGAAACAGCCCAACAACCCTACCGAAAGCAGATTTGGCAAGTCTCGTAGCGCCTCCCGGCCCAGCGGCACTGGAACCGGGGCAAGGTTAGCGAGAAGTAACTGCAAGGTCAACGGAAATGTTTCGCGGAAGTTACCAAACTCGGGTGGACGACAAGGGACGGCTGAAGGTCCCGGCGGACTTCAAGCGCGTGCTGGACAGTGAGCACGCGGGCACGACGAAGTTCTACATCACGAGTTGGGACGGAACGTTCGCGATGGTTTATCCGATCGGAGAGTGGGAGAAGCAGGAGAGGGAAGTGATGGCGAAGCCCAGGACGAATCCTCACCGCAACCATTTTCTGAGAGTGACGAGCTTTTACGGCCAGGAAGTTGAGATCGACGGACAGGGGCGACTGCTCCTTCCTTCGCTCTTGAGAGAAAAAGCGGATCTGACGGGTGACGTAGCTGTCGTAGGCATGGGCGAGTACCTGGAAGTGAGAAACCGAGAAGTGTTGGCCAAACAGGTGGAGGAGAAACCATTCACCGATGCTGACGCAGAGGCTCTCAGCGGATCAGGCAGCTAGTGACGGACGGCGAAACAGGGGAACAACGAATCAGAGCCTCCCAGGGAGGCGGCATGGTGGAAATTGGGCGCCATGTTCCAGTTCTTTTAGAAGAAGCGATCGAATTTCTGAATATCCGGCGCGGTGGGACCTATATCGATTGCACCGTGGGCTTGGGCGGGCACAGTTTCGCAATAGCAAGACGCCTCGGCGCACAGGGTCATTTGATTGGCTTCGATAAGGACACGGCGGCGCTGGAGATAGCGCGCAAGCGGCTGGTTGAACCGGTCCCGGCGGTGACACAAGGAAGTCCGGAGGTGATGCCGGATTGGCCGGCCGTGACGCTGATCCACGGATCGTTCGCCGAGGTGGGCGAGCGGGTTCCGGCGGGAACGGCCGACGGGATGTTGGCCGACCTGGGCGTCAGTTCGTTGCAGCTGGACGATGCGGCGCGCGGATTCAGTTTTCAGGCGGAAGGCCCACTCGACATGCGGATGAATCCGCTGGGTGAGCTGGACGCCGAACAAGTGGTAAATCGCCTGGACGAGCGAACACTCGCCAACGTGATTTACGAATTCGGTGAGGAAAGGAGGTCGCGGAGAATCGCCAGAGCCATTGTTAGGGCGCGGCCGTTGCGGAGCACGGCGCATTTAGCGCAGGTCGTTGCGGCCGCGGCCCCAACAATGAAACACGAGCGAATTCATCCGGCGACACGGACTTTCCAGGCGATCCGAATCTACGTGAATCGCGAACTGGACGACCTGAAGAGGCTCGTAGGCGATGCCCCAAAGGCGCTGAAGAAAGGTGGAAGGCTGGCGGTGATCAGCTTCCACTCGCTGGAAGACCGGATCGTGAAAGAGGCGTTGCGCGAGGGCGCGCAGAAGGGCCTCTGGACGTTGCTGACCAAGAAGCCGGTCACTGCGAAACACGGAGAAATAGGTCGCAATCCGAGGTCACGCAGCGCGAAACTGCGGGCGGCGGAGAGGAAGTGAGCAGCCGTTGTGGGAAGGATTTTTGAAGTACTTGGCACTTTGTGCTTTTGAAAGACAGGTATTGGTAGGCCCGGTCCGCAGGGTTTGCGGATAGAAAAAACAGAGACGGGCGGAGGTAAGTGATGTACACGGGAAGATTGATCGAAGGCTTGATAAAGACGGTTGAGAAGTGCGAGAAGACCGAGCGCGTAACGAAGCCGGTGACGGTGAGGATGGCGCCTCGAGTCGAGATCGGGCGCGCGGAGATGCAGGCGTTCTTTTACCAGATGCACGCAGCTGGGATGATCCAGCCGGGGCTGGCGTAAGCGCGGGTGCGTGGGTTGTTAATGCAGCGGAATGTATAGCAGGTTGGGCGGCTTAGGGGAACGGTAGAGATGGCGAGCATGGAGTTAACAAGCGGATACAGGCGTTGGAGCGCGACGCCTGAAGTGTACTTCCCGAGGCAGATCGATAACTCTCGCCTGGTGAAGACGGAAGATCCGGCGCGGCGACGCGAAATGAAGACGTTTGCTATTTCGCTGGCGTTGCTGTTCGTCATGTTCATGATCTACGGCCTGCAGCACTACCGCGCGATCGAGTATGGGTACAAGAATGAGATGCTGCGTACGCAGCGTGACACGCTGGCGGAGGCGAACCGGCAGTTGAGGCTGGAAGAGGCTTCGTTGCGCGAACCGGCGAGGATTGATGAGTTGGCACATCAGCTTGGGTTGCAGACGCCGATAGCGGGCCAGGTGGTACGGATGGAGCCGGGCGAAGGCAACGACGTGAATATGCCGGTGATGGCACGAATGGCGGCTGTCTCGGTTATTTCGGCTACGCAGTAAAACAGCTTCAACGAAGGCGATGGAAAGCGGTCCGCACCAGGGAGCGGACCGCTTGCGTGTATAGGCAGGGTGATGCGCGCGGGTAGACACCCCATATCTGCCGAAATCGGGCGGACATGGGGCACCGCCGAGAGATGTTTTGTTGAGGGGAGACCGCCCGTTCGAGGGCGGGGGATGCGGGTGTAAAAGTGGCGGCGGGTATCGTTCTCAAGGACGCGAGGCAAAGGCTCTACCTCTTTGGAGTCGTCCTGTTCCTGTGGATGTCGGCGATCTGTTTTCGGCTGATCCAACTCCAGGTTGTGAATTATGGCGAATGGGTGCAGCGCGCGCAAAGACAGCAGCAGCGCACCATCGAAGTGTCGCCACGGCGCGGCATCATCTATGACCGTAACGGTCATGAACTGGCGATGTCCGTGATGGTGGACTCGATTTTCGCCGTTCCGAGCGAAGTCCCCGATAAGGCCACAGCGGCTCAACTGCTGGCGAACGTTACCGGCGGGGACGCCCGCGAGATTTTTCAGCGGCTGACGACTTCCAAGAATTTTTGTTGGATCGAGCGGAAGGTGGATGCCGAGACCAGCGAGCGCACAAAGGCTCTTGGACTTAAGGGCGTTTATCAACAGAAGGAGCCGAAGAGGTTCTATCCGAAGCGCGAGTTGGCGGCCCAGGTGCTTGGGTACGTGGGATTGGATGACGAGGGTCTTGGGGGCATCGAGCGTGGGTTCGACGACGACCTGCGCGGGCATCCGGGAAAGATGATGGTGACGCGCGACGCGCGCGGCGCGAGGCTTGGAAGCACGGAGCAGAGGCCTGAGCCGGGCACCAATGTGGTGCTGACCATCGATGAGAAGATCCAGTACATCGCGGAACGAGAGATCGACCGGGCCATGGAGGAGACAAAGGCAGTCGGCGCCACCATCGTTGTGCAGAACCCGAAGACGGGCGAGATACTGGCGCTGGCGAACCGGCCTACGTTCAACCCGAACACGTTCAACACCGTTCCGGATGTGAAGGCGCTGAAGAACCACGCGGTCAGCGACGTGTTCGAGCCGGGGTCGATGTTCAAGACAGTGACGATCTCGGGCGCGCTCGAAGAAAAGGTCACGAGCCCGGACGAGCGCTTCGACGTGTCGCAGGGGTTCATCGTTGTGGGCGGGGCCAGGATGCGGGACGCGCACAGGATGGGCGTGCTGACGACCACGCAGGTGATCTCACAATCAAGCAACGTGGGCGCCATCAAGATCGGCATGAAGCTGGGTGAGGACCGCCTGTACAAGTACATTCGGGCGTTCGGATTTGGCCAGGCGACGGGTATCGAGCTGCCGGGTGAAACGCGGGGACTGGTGAAACCCGTGAAGAACTGGTCGAAGACGTCGATCGGCGCCATGTCGATGGGACAGGAAGTGGGCGTGACGCCGATACAGGTGATCTCGGCGATATCTACGATCGCAAACGATGGGGTGTACAACGCGCCGAGGATCGTGGCGGGTATTACGCCGCCGAATGCAGGACCACAGCAGATCGTGTACCGGCCAGCCGAGTCGAGGCGCGTCATCTCGACAATGACAGCGGCGCAGATGAAGCAAATGCTGGAGCAGGTAGTCCTGTTCGGCACGGCGCGCAGGGCCATTCTGGACGGATACAGCTCGGCCGGTAAAACGGGAACGGCACAGAAAGTGGATCCGGCGACAGGGCGCTACGGGAACAAGTACGTGGCGTCGTTCACGGGATTTGCGCCGGTGAATGACCCGGCCATCACAGTGTCGGTGATCATCGATTCGGCGCAGGGACTGCATCAGGGCGGGCAGGTGTCGGCGCCGGTATGGGCGCGGGTTGCGCAACAGGTGCTGGCCTATCTGAATGTTCCGCATGACGTTGAGCCGAAGAATGCGCAACGCCTGCTGATAAGGGCCAAGGTTCAGGACAACGAACTCGAAGAGGATGCACCCGATCATCTCGGAAATGCGCTGGAAGCACCGGCAGAAGCGGCTGCGGATCAACCGGTAGCAGGTGCTGGCTCAAGACCGGTGATGGTGGCAGCTGCCATTGCGGGTCCGCAACTGATGTCAGCGGCGCAGAAGCACGCGATCCCGACCTCGGTGCCGCCTGCAGTGCCTGTGGCGGCAACGCCGTCCGCGAGCGAGGCGGCTGCAAGCGCTGGTGGAACCGTGGTTCTGAATGTGAACGGCGTTTCCGTCCCCACGTTCCTGGGGCGGTCGTTGCGCTCTGTGGTGGAAATGGCGCAGCAGGCGGGTCTTGAACTGGATGTTCACGGATCGGGAGTGGCGCGGGAGCAGTCTCCCCTGCCAGGGACGAAGGTGCCGCCGGGCAGCAAGGTATTGGTGCGGTTTGCAAGGTAGTGAACGGAAGCGGAATAAATGAGGAGTTGATTTATGGACAGGGCCCTGGCAGATGTGCCAGACCGTTACGAAATTCCTATCCAGAGCCGAAGCGTGTCGCGGCTTTATGTGCAGTCGGGCTTTGATATCCAGATTTTCGATGATGGAACGGAAACGACGATACGGATCGACGATCCGCTTGCTGTGGTGACTGAGAACGCGAGGCCGCTGGCCAGGATGGCAAGCGAAGACCTTATGCTTCCTTCGCTAGGCGTTTTCGGCAAGATTGTCGTTTCGGGTAGCGCGATGCGGCGCGGTTCGAGGATGCTGGAGATCGTTTTCCATCCCGGAGTTTGGTTCTGGGTAGAGCCGAATCACGAGTCGAGCAGTAGCGGGCCGTTCGGAAGCAAGGGATTGATATTGATCTGCATGCCGGGTAGTGAGATGGCCGTGTGGTTCGGCGTGAGAAGACCGGCCAACATGCGAGATGCGTATGAGACTGCTGCTGCGGTGGTTTAGAGGCAGTGGCTCGTACCTAGTATCTAGTGCCTAGTACCTAGTACCTAGAACCTAGCACCTAGTACCTAGCACCTAGTACCTAGTACCTAGCACCTAGTACCTGGTTCATGGTACTGGTTGCGATTCGGTGTCAGTTGTTGGGTAAGCATAGCTTCTCCTCACAAACTTCCGTTTGAAATCGGCCCTACCGTACGTCATTCTTGAACTATCAACCAGTCGGCAACTGATACCGAGAATGGGTTCGGGGTGCGCGTGACAGCGGTTCCGGCACGAAAACCTGGCGCGAGCGATTGCGGCATGAGGAATCAGAGCGATGTGTCGAGAAGCTGATTGACGAGCAAGAGGAGCCCCCGGGCAGTGCAATTGATTGCAGTTTGAGGAATTCACCTCAGAGAAGCGGAGGAGAGGCTCGGCTATAATGCGCTCAATGACCTTCCAGCAACTACTAGAGGGCGCGGAAGTGCTTTCTCTGCACGGCGATGCAGTCGTGACCGGGGTGGAGTACGACTCCAGGCGAGTAAAACCCGGCGACTGTTTCGTGGCGATGCGGGGGGAAAAGACGGACGGCAACCGCTACATTGATGCGGCAATCGCCGCCGGCGCGGTTGCGGTGGTCAGTGACTCAAGCGAGGCGACGCCCCGGGACAAGGTTGCATGGGCCACCGTTCCACATGGCAGGCGGGCGCTGGCGAGGATCGCGGCAAACTTCTACAGGAGGCCGGCAGAGAAGCTGGCGATCACGGGCATCACGGGCACGAACGGCAAGACTACGACGTCGTTCCTGCTGGAGGCAATCTGGACGGCGGCAAGGCGCAAGAGCGCACTGGTCGGAACGATCGAGTACCACATCGGGGGACGCGCCATCGAGGCGCCGCACACCACGCCGGAGTCTCTTGAACTGATGCAGGTGTTTGCCGATGCTGTCGGACAGGGCGCGACGGAAGCGGTGATGGAGGTTTCGTCGCATGCTCTCGACCAGCAGCGCGTCTACGGCATTCCGTTCGACGTGGCAGTTTTCACGAACCTGACGCGCGATCACCTGGACTACCACAAGACATTTGATACCTACTTTGCGGCGAAGAGCGTCCTTTTCGAGGGCTGCGGCACGGAGCCGCCGCGAGTGAGCGTCTTGAACCTGGACGATGCGTACGGGGCCGAATTGATAAAGCGGGCGAGGTCCGCCAAGCGCCAGGTCATCTCGTATGGTCTGGAACGGGGCGACTTCCACGCGAGCAATCTCGATATCACGATGAATGGGACGCGGTTCGACATGGTGACCCCAACCGCAGAGATACCGATCTGGTCGGCTCTCGCTGGACGGGTGAACGTCTACAACGTTCTAGCCGCGTCGGCAGCAGCATATGCCCGCGGATGCACGGAGCACGAGATCGCAGCGGGGACGGCAAAGCTGAAGCGGGTGCCGGGCCGATTTGAGACCGTGAACATGGGTCAGCCGTTCACGGTGGCAGTGGATTACGCGCACACGGACGATGCCCTAAGAAATCTGACGTCGCTGGCACGCGATTTCGTGGGGCGCCAAAGCCAAAAAGGACGGGTGATCACGCTTTTTGGCTGTGGTGGCGACCGGGACCGAGCAAAGCGTCCGCTGATGGGCGAGGCCGCTGGGCGAGGCAGTGACCTGGTGATCGTCACTTCGGACAATCCGAGGAGCGAGGATTCGCTGAACATCATTAATGACGCTATGCCGGGCGTGCAGAGGTCCGGCGTGAAGTACATCGTTGAACCGGACAGGCGAAAGGCGATTGCCCGGGCAATAAGCGAAGCACAGAGTGGAGACGTTGTGCTGCTGGCAGGCAAGGGCCACGAGAAGACGCAGACCACGCGCGAAGGCGTGGTTCCGTTCGACGACGTCGAAGTCGCACGCGAAGAGCTTAAGAAGGCGGGATATGAGGGGCCCGACGATAGGGCATCGTAGTGAATGATGGAGTTGATGAGGTCGGGGGAGAGATGAAGCTGTCGCTGGCACGTGTAGCCGGAGCCGTCGGGGCGACGGGGGATTTTGACAGAGAAGCGGTTGCGCAGGGGTACTCGCTGGATACCCGGTCCATGAAACCGGGAGAGCTGTTTTTCGCCGTAAAAGGCGAGAGGCTTGATGGACACGATTATGTTGACGCAGCGCTGAAAGCGGGCGCGGTCGCGGCCGTCGTGCAACGAGATCACCTGGCGAACTTCGCGTCTGCGAAGAACCTGATCGTGGTGGAGGATTCCCTGCAGGCGCTGCAGAGGCTGGCGCGATTCGCGCGTCGCGAATGGGGCCGCAAGGTTGTAGCCGTGACGGGTTCGGCAGGCAAGACGACCACAAAGGAAGTGATCGCCAAGATTCTCTCGTTACGCTTCCGGGTGCTTAAGACAGAGGGAAACTTCAATAATCACTTCGGACTGCCGCTCCAGTTGCTTCGCCTCGAAGAGGAACACGACTTGGCGGTCATAGAATTGGGCATGTCGCACCCCGGAGAGATTACTCAGCTTGGGCAAATCGCTGAGCCGCAGATCGGGGTGGTGACGAATGTCGCGCCGGTGCACCTCGGGTTCTTCAAGTCCATTGCAGGAATCGCGAAGGCGAAGCAGGAGTTGATTGACGTTCTGCCGCACTCGGGAATTGCGGTGCTGAATGCGGACGATGAATACGTATCGCAATTCGGATTGAAGTTCGCGGGCAAAGTTGTGATGTACGGCATTGAAAGACCGGCCGACGTACGCGCGGACAACATAGAGCAGCGTGGCGGGTCGGGGTCCGTATTCGACGTCACGGCATTCGGGGAGCGCGTTCGTATCGAATTACCGTTGATTGGGCAGCACAATATCTACAACACGCTTGCTGCTACTGCGGTTGCCCTGAACATCGGCATGTCCCTGCAAGAGGTGCGGGAGGCAGTGGCGACCATCGCTGCCGTGGATAAGCGCGGACAGGTGCTGGAATTCTGCGGGGTGACGGTTGTGAACGATTGCTACAACTCGAACCCGCGAGCCCTCGATTCAATGGTGGACGCGTTAGCGGGAATGACCCCCGGCCCGGGCGGAAGACGGATCGTCGTGGCCGGAGAGATGCTGGAACTTGGACCGGCCGGCGAAGACCTGCACAGGCGTTGCGGTGCCCACCTGGCGGGGCGGGTTGACGTCGTGATCGGCGTTCGAGGTTTGGCAAAGCAGATTGTCGATAGCGCGAAACATGTTTCGGCGACATTGCACGGCGAATTTGTGGAGACCCCGGAGCAGGCGGGCGAGTGGCTGGCTCGAGAGACGAGGCCAGGAGACATCGTTCTGCTAAAAGCCTCGCGAGGCGTGAAGCTCGAGAAAGCGCTGGAGACCTGGAAGAACAAGATACTCGTGCCGAGTGTGTGAAGCGGTCTGCAGTCTCAGGGCGCGGGTGCCTTGGGTGAGAAACGGGCGCTCATATTTGTAATGTTGTCGGCAGGGCCCAGACATACTCAATTCAATTCAGGAAGGGACAGGCAAGTTGCTCTATTGGCTTCTTTACGGACAGTTGTATCACTACTTCAACCCCTTCCGCATTTTTCGTTATCTGACGTTTCGGACGGTGTTCGCCAGCTTGACGGCGCTTTTCCTGGGCTTGATCGTTGGCCCGGCCGTGGTGCGCCAGTTGCGCGAGTTTCAGATCGGGCAGTACATAAGAGAAGAGGGGCCCAAGGCACACCAGAAGAAGGCCGGCACACCGACGATGGGCGGCGTGCTGATCGCGATCGCCATCGTGGTGCCCACGCTTTTGTGGGCGGACCTCTCTAATAAGTTCATCTGGATCGCGGTGCTCTCGACAATCGGATTCGCCGGTATCGGGTTCGCGGACGACTATTTGAAGGTTGTGCACCGACGCAACCTGGGCTTGACCGCACGAAGCAAATTGGGGCTGCAAATACTCGTGAGTGTGGGGGTGGCGGTTGCGCTGGTCATCATACAGGCGCGCGGACTGTATTCAACTCACCTGATTGTGCCGTTCTTCAAGAATGTGCGGCCAGACCTTGTGTTCACAGCGCTGACGCACAACCCTTACACCTGGCCTCTGGCGTTCCTGCCCTTCATTGCGTTCGTGGCGCTGGTGATCGTCGGTTCAAGTAACGCAGTGAATCTTACCGATGGCCTGGACGGTTTGGCGATTGGGTGCACCGTGGTCGCAGCAGGGGCACTTACGGTGCTTACGTACGTAAGCGGCCACGCTCTGTTTGCGGACTATCTGGAACTGCAGCGGATGCCGCAGGTGGGCGAACTGACGATATTCTGCGGGGCCATGGTCGGGGCCAGCATCGGTTTTTTGTGGTATAACGCTCATCCTGCCGAGGTCTTCATGGGAGACGTGGGATCGCTTGCGCTGGGGGGAGCGATCGGGACCGTAGCCGTGATCATCAAGCAGGAGTTGCTCCTGCCCTTTATCGGGGGCGTGTTCGTCATTGAGGCGCTTTCGGTAATTCTGCAGGTCGGCTCCTATAAGATGCGGAAGAAAAGAATTTTCAAAATGGCGCCCCTGCACCATCATTTCGAGTTGCTGGGCTGGTCGGAATCCAAGGTGATCGTGAGATTCTGGATCGCTTCGCTGGTTTTTGCTCTGTTTGCACTGACGACCTTGAAGCTGAGATAGAGAGATGAACCGCATGTGCCCGATGGGCAGATGCGTGCCACTGCAGGTTTGAAACGGATGAGGGCGATGGAAAAGCCGTTGGAAGTGAAAGGCAAGAGAGTCCTGGTTGTCGGACTGGGAAGATCGGGAGTGAGCTCGGCGTTGTTCCTGCGGGAACGAGGAGCACGCGTGACGGTTTCCGATACGAAGACCCAGGAACAGCTGAAGGAACAGATTCCGATGCTGCTGGACCACGGAGTCGTGGTCGAGACCGGTTTGCATGGCGAAAGAACGTTTTCGGACCAGGACCTGATCGTAGTCAGCCCCGGAGTGCCGTTCGACGAACCCCACATCGTGGGCGCGAGGCGACAAAACATCCCGGTGATCGGCGAAGTCGAGCTGGCGGCCAGATTCCTCAAGGGAAAGATCGTTGGTATTACGGGCTCGAACGGGAAAACGACTACGACTGCGCTGACCGGCGAGGTTCTGGCGAAGGGCGGATTGGCCGTCAACGTGGGCGGCAATATCGGGACCCCAGCCATCACGTTCGTGGAGAAGTCGACTGACGCCACTTACAGCGTCCTCGAGATTTCGAGTTTTCAACTGGAGACAATCGAGACCTTCCGGCCGTTCATCGCAGTTGTGATCAACGTTACGCCGGACCATCTGGACCGCCACGGCAGTTTTGAGGCATACGCCGCAGCAAAGGCGAAAATCTTCGAAAACCAGACGTCCGACGACCACGCCGTGCTGAACGCCGATGACCCGACTTGCGTGGCGATGGCGAGAAACGTCCGTTCGCGCGTGTGGTGGTTCAGCCCGAAGCATAGCGTTGAAGCAGGCGCATTCGTTCGCGATGGCCAGATCGTGTGGCGAGACGGAAGCCGGGAAGTCGTGATCGGGCCCACCGGAGAACTGAAGCTCAAGGGCGCCCATAACCTGGAGAACGTGTTGTGCGCGGTCAGTGTCGGAATGATCGCCGGGTGCAAGCC
>JAEZPW010000249.1 GCA_023441255.1 Acidobacteriota bacterium | reverse complement strand
CTTGGGGAACAGTCGCAACGCTGCGCCGAACACGCCTCCCAGCGCGCCGCCTGCCATGAGCCCGGATGCGATGATAACGCCGCGTTCACGAATCGTCTTTCCCTGCTCGCCACCCGTCCTGTCCGCACGCTTGTTGAGGAAGTGCGAAAGGAACCCGCCGACCAGCGCCGGTGTGTTCAGTTCAAGCGGCAGGTACATGCCAAGGGCGAACAGCAGTGACGGCTGCCCCAGCATTTCCAGCATCAGCGCAATCATGGCGCCCACGCCGAACAGAACGTAAGCGACCGGCTGATGGCTCATGAAGCCTTCCACCAGCGCCTTCATGATCGCAGCCTGGGGAGCGGGCAGAACCGGGTTCGTGTTGCCCACAACGGCCTCCCCGAACTGGAACGTGCGCGCCAGCATGACCACGGTGAGCCCGGCGGCTATCGCGGCGGCAACGATCCCGATGAACTTGATCTTCTCCTGTGCCGCCGGTGTCGAGCCGAGCCAATAGCCGGTCTTCAGATCCGTGATGGCCTGACCTGACACGGATAGTGCCGTGCAGACGATTCCCGCGATCGCCATGACGAAAAACATTCCCGTCGTTCCCGAAAGGCCGAATCGCAACAGCACGATCGAGGAAATGATGATCGTCAGCATGGTCATGCCGGAAACCGGATTGCGGGCACAGGTGGCGATGGCGTTTGCAGCAACAGAAGTGAAGAAGAACGAAAACACGAGCGTCAACAGCAGGCCGATTCCGACAACCGTCCACGACGCGGGCAGGTGGCCAAGGAACATCGCCACCCCAATGGCGCTGATCACGACCCCAACGAGGATGCTGATCATCGACACGTCGCGATCGATTCTTTCGGGCGCTTTGACCTCCCCTTGTCTGAACACCTTAACTGCAATGCCAAAGGAACCGGCAACGATGCGGAGAGACTTGATGATCCCGAAGATGCCGGCCGTTGCGATCGCCCCAACGCCCACAAAACGGACGTAGCTGCGATAGATCTGCACGGCGCTCATGTCCGAGATCGGAATTGTCCCCGGGTAGACTGCCGTGCTGAAGTGGCTGCCGACGTACCAGATCAACGGGACCAGAACAAAGTTCGACAGAACGCCGCCTGCGCAAAGGATCATGGAACTGCGCAGGCCCATCACGTAGCCCAGACCAAGAATGAACCCGATCGCGTCAAAGCTGAACGCCACACGAGCCTTGTCGGTCAGTGTGCGCATTACAGGCACGAACTGAAAGTCGACGAACTCTTTCCAGACGTGGAAAGTCGTGACGAAGAAGTCGTACACACCGGCGATGGCCGTCGCCTGCAGCAACAGTTTGGCCTGCGATCCGCCCTTTTCACCCGTGACCAGTACTTCGGTGATCGCCGTGGCTTCCGGATAAGGCAGGAGTCCGTGCATGTCACGCACGAAATAACGGCGCAACGGGATTAGGAAGAGTACGCCGAGGCATCCGCCGGCAACGCAGATGAAGATGGTCTGAACGGGATGAGGATCGAGTCGGAGAATGTACAGGGCTGGCAGCGTGAATACGGCGCCGGCGACAACGGAACCGGCCACGCCGCCTATACCCGTGATGATCACGTTCTCCAGCACCGTTGAGCGCCGGGCGTAAACGCGCGCCAGACCGATTGCAAGAATGGAGATCGGAATTGCCGACTCCATTACTTGTCCGACCTTCAACCCGGAATACGCGGACGCGACTGTAAATATCACGCACAGCAGCACGCCCCAACCGATCGAACGCGCGGTTAGTTCGGGCATCTTTGCTTCCGAAGGAACCAACGGCTGGTAGGTTTCAGTGGCGTTCAGCGGCTCGTAAGCGTTCGCCGGCAGAGACTTGGTTTCGAGGTCGGCCATAAAGGGAACTCTCCTGACATGGGTGGAAGGCCTTGGGAATTGTATCCAGAGCTGCGAGACCGCCTTTGTGACAGGGTTAACCGTTGCAAGTGACAACCGGCCGTTAGGAGTGAGCGCCAACGGGCTCTCTGAAAGTGGCATCAAAGCACGTGTTCGAGGAACTTTCATCGAGAACCCGTGGCTAACCAGTACGCTCCGCCCAACAGTGACGAGCTGGCAAAAACGGCATCCGACCCGCTTGCGCTCATCGTGCAAGCGTCGGCGACCCTGCTCGAATCGCCGGAGTTGCCCTCTGTCCTGGACCGCATTCTGGCGGTGGCACGCCGGCTCGTATCGGCGGACGCATACGCAGTTTGGCGTAGCTACGACGGTGAAACTTGGCGGATCTTAGCGGCGGACGGGCTTTCACCGGAGTACCGGGCCGACATAATACAGAACGCCCGCGGCCAGCGAATGACGCTTGAACCAATCGTGGTGCCGGATGTCGGCAGTGCGGCGCTACTGGGAATGCGAACTGCGGGCTACGCACGTGAGGGCATCCGCAGCCTGCTCGTCATTCCGTTGGTAATCAAGGGTGAGCCGGCGGGGACGATCTGTTTCTACTTCCGGCACCGGCATGAGTTCGATAAGAAAGATTTGCAGTATGCTTCGGCGCTGGCAAATTTGGCCGCTTCCGCCTTGGCGATGGCCGAGGTCTATGAAGCGCAGGTTTTGCAGAAGAAGCGGTCGGAATTCCTGGCTGAGGCGAGCACGATGCTGGGGTCCTCCCTGGATTATGAACTCACGCTTCGAAAAGTGGCTGATCTCGCGGTGCCGCATATTGCGGACTGGTGCGCGGTCCACCTTTTCGAGCGTGGGACCCTGCAGCGCGTGGCCGTCTCGGCAGCCGATCCCGAGAAGCTGCCGCTGGCCGAGGAATTGAGCCGAAGATATCCCGAAACACTGCGCGACGATCAGGGTACCGGAAGAATCCTGCGGACGGGCCAGTCTGAGCTTTATCGCACCGTTCCTGACGAACTACTCGTAGCCGCAGCACAGGATGAAGATCACCTCCGGATGATCCGCGCGCTTGGAATGGTGTCCGCCATCGCTGTACCCCTTGTTGCGAGAAACCGGACAGTCGGCGTCTTGCGGCTCATTTCAGCGGAGAGCGGCAGGCATTTCGACGAGAACGACCTCAAGCTTGCCGAGGACCTTGCGCGGCGCGCGGCCGTGGCCATCGACAATGCCCGCCTCCACGCTGCCCTGCAGACCAGCGAGGCCAGACTTAGGAGCGCTTTCGAGAGCGCGGCGGCTGGGTTCGTGTTGCTCACGCCGGATGGCCGTTTCCTGCAGGCAAACCAGGCGTATTGCCGTATTACCGGTTACACGGAGCAGGAGCTCCGTGAAATGAATTTCATCGATCTTACGCACGCCGATGACGCTCTGCGGAACCGTGACTTGCACGAGCAGCTGCTGGCCGGCAAGGTTCCGAACTTCACGATTGAGAAACGGTACGTGCGAAAGGACGGCAGTACCGTATGGGTGCGCGTTGGATCGGCACTTGTGTACGACGAGAATGACAATCCTACCGAACTGTTTGCGCTCGTGCAGGACATAACTGAGCAGAAGCTCGCAGAGGAAACTTTGCGGAAGTCCGAAAAGCTGGCGGCTGCCGGCAGACTTGCCGCTACCATCGCCCACGAAATCAACAATCCGCTGGAAGCGGCCACCAACCTTGTGTTTCTTGCGGCGTCTGACCCGAATTTGCAGGTCGAAACCAGGCAGTTTCTGGCCCAGGCGGACCAGGAACTAGGGCGCGTGGCGCACATCGCCCGGCAAACCCTTGGTTTTTACCGAGACGACTCGGGGTGGCAACGTTGCGACGTGAATGCGCTTGTCACGAGCGTCGTGGAGTTGTACAGCCGAAAGCTGAACAGTCGCTCTGTACGCCTGAGACTCGAACTGGCTGAGGATGCAGCCGCAGATGTCGTTCCCGGGGAGATGCGGCAGGTCATTGCCAATCTGTTATCGAATGCGATCGATGCGTGCGGTCAGGAAGGCGAGATCAGGGTAAGGACACGAACAGTCAGAGACTATCTTCACCTGGTCATCAGCGACACTGGGCACGGGATAGCCCAGGGGACTCGCGGTCGCGTGTTCGAGCCGTTCTTCACGACGAAGAAAGATGTGGGCACGGGTCTGGGACTCTTCGTAACCAGGCAGATCGTCGAGAAGCACGGTGGCAACATCACTGTAGCCAGCAGCACCGACCCTAAGCGACATGGCACCATCTTTGCGGTAGCGGTCAGGCGTAAACGAAATGCCACCGCAGCCCGCCCTGAAGCCGCGTAAAAGCTAAGCAGCTTGGGCCCGTTGCGACTCCAGTCTCGCTCCTTGCTTCAAGGCCCGTTATGATGAGACAGGTTGTCTCAACACCACACTTTCGACGTCGTTGTGATCGGCGGCGGTGCCGCCGGGCTGATGTGCGCCATCGAAGCCGGGAAGCGCGGGAGGCGCGTCGCCGTTGTGGAGCGCGCGAACCGGCTGGGGAAGAAGATACTGATCTCCGGCGGTGGCCGGTGCAATTTCACAAACCTTCACTGCACCGGTGAGAACTTTATTTCTGCCAATCCTCATTTCATGAAATCGGCGCTGGCCCGCTATGGCCCGGCGGATTTCATCGCGCTGGTTGAAAAACACGGAATTCGGTATCACGAGAAGACGCTTGGGCAGTTGTTCTGCGACGGATCAGCGATGGAGATCTTGCAGATGCTCGAGCGTGAATGCCGCGCCGCGGGTGTGCGCATTTTCACGGGCGTTCGTATCCAGGAAGTTCGTCACGACAGCGGGTTCACGTTGGTGGCCGAAGAGGCCGAGTTTCGCGCTCCGGCGCTGGTGGTTGCGACCGGCGGATTGTCGATACCCAAAATGGGGGCAACTGGTTTCGGCTATGACCTTGCACGACAGTTCGGACTGAACGTGATGGCGCCGCGCCCCGCACTCGTTCCGCTTACGTTCGACGCCGAGGACAGAAAGAGCTATGCCGAATTGGCGGGCGTTTCGGCCGAGGTCGTCGTGCATCATGACGGCGCACCGGCCTTCCGCGAAAAGATGCTGTTCACGCATCGTGGTCTCAGTGGTCCCGCAATACTGCAAATTTCGTCCTACTGGAGGCTTGGTTGCAGTATCGTGCTCGACATCGCACCGGGGCATGACGTGACGAAACCGTTGCGTGAAAGCAGCGCGAATCGCGATCTAGCCGCCGCGAAACAGGCATTGCGCGGTGCGCTTCCAAGTCGTTTTGCGGACCGCTGGCTTGAACTGCACGCGCCAGAGCGGTGGACAAATCACGGCCTGACGGAACTGGAACGAGAGATCCACAACTGGTTGCTGGTGCCCGAAGGAACTGAGGGATACGACAAGGCAGAGGTTACGGCCGGCGGCGTAGATACCGCCGAACTCTCGGCGAAAACCATGGAAAGCCGCAAGGTTCCGGGATTGTTTTTCATCGGCGAAGTGGTGGATGTGACAGGACACCTTGGCGGATTCAATTTCCAATGGGCCTGGGCTTCCGGATACTGTGCCGGACAAGCCATTTAGGTCCGCTCTCGCGTGGCTACTTGCGGCTGGCAAGCATGTAACAGAGGACGGCAGAATCATCGACAGGCTCCGCCGCGTCTAAGTCCAGTTATGCAACAGAAAGCTGCATTTCTGCTTACGCTAGTGGTGTCGGTCGTTGCACTCGCTCCTGCCTGTCACAGCCAGAGCAGCGCGTCGGCTCCCGCGCCGAAACCGCCGTTCACGGACTGGCGGAATCAATCGCCCGGAAAGTCCCGCAAGATCACGGTTGGCGACCTTCCTCAGCCATATGCGACTAAGTCCGTGGACAATGGCCCTGACGTGGTCGATCGACCCGCAAATGCCTGGCCCAAAGTTCCGGCCGGATTCAAGGTTGACCTTTATGCGGAAGGTTTCCGCAATCCACGGCTGATTCGTACGGCGCCGAACGGCGACATCTTCCTGGCGGACAGCAGCGCAGGGGAAATCAGGGTTCTGCGTGGCGTTGACTCGAAGGGCAAAGTGCAGCAGAACGAGGTCTTCGCATCCGGACTGAATAAGCCGTTCGGCATCGCGTTCTATCCACCTGGACCGAACCCGAAGTGGGTCTACGTGGGAAACACCGATGCGGTGGTGCGCTTTCCGTACCAGAACGGTGACCTGAAAGCGCGTGGTCCGCAAGAACACATTGCCGATCTGCCAGGTGGAGGACACCTGCGTGGTGGAGGACACTGGACGCGCGATATCGCGTTTTCGCCCGATGGCAAGAAGATGTGGGTATCGGTCGGCTCGTACTCCAATGTGGACGATACAGACAACAATTCAAGGGAGCACAATCGCGCTGCCGTGCTGGAATTTAATCCGGATGGATCGGGCGAGCGCGTTTATGCTTCGGGCATTCGCAACTGCGTAGGAATGGCGGTCAATCCGAAAACCGGACAGCTTTGGTGCTCCGTGAACGAGCGCGACGGTCTTGGCGACAACCTGGTTCCCGATTACATAACGCACGTGCAGGACGGCGGGTTTTACGGCTGGCCGTGGTACTACATGGGCGGTCACCAGGATCCGCGGTTGAAAGACAAGCATCCGGACCTGCGGCAGAAGATGATCACGCCTGACGTGCTTTTGCAGCCTCACAACGCTTCGCTGCAGATGGTCTTCTACGAGGGCGAGCAGTTCCCTGCCGAGTATCGCGGTGACATATTTGCGGCGGAACATGGTTCCTGGAATCGCTCCGAACTCGCGGGGTTTGAGGTTATCCGCGTGCCATTGCACGGGACGGGACAGGCGAGCGGCGAATATGAAGACTTCGTCACGGGTTTTGTGACCGACGACGGCAAGGTTTGGGGGCGTCCTGTGGGCGTTACCGTCGGGAAAGACGGGTCGCTTTTCATATCGGACGACGGCTCGAACTCGGTGTGGCGCGTGACGTACGTCGGGCAGAAGAACGGCGCGAAATCAGCAAACGAGTGAGGTCGGCGTCGAGTTTGCCTGGATGACTAGGCCCCTCCCCCTTACGGTTTTCTCGCAAAATCTTGAAAGTAAGCGGGTTAGATCTGGCTGGCGATGGCTTTGTCTCGCAAAATATTGATTCTGTTGCACTTAGATTCTGATTAAGCAAACGTCAATACCCGTTAATAACGGCCCGGTCAACGGGGTGCTCAGTTTGTCAAAGAGCATGGTCCAGCACGTAAGTGCGAGTTCTGAGACGAATGTAGCAGGGATCTTCTGATGGCCGACATGGCGGGGCGAAAATTTACGAAATCGGAACAAGAAGCGACCTTCGCAAAAGGGCTATAGAGGCCTGCCGAAGGACTCATGTTTGGCCCTTAAGGGCTAGCCTCAGCGGCTAAAGCCGCATTGATTTTGGCGACCTTTACGGCACGGCTGAAGCCGTGCCCTTTCAAAGACAGCCTCTTACGGCACGGCTGAAGCCGTGCCCTTTCAAAGACAAGCTTCTGAAGAGACAAGCTTCTGAAGAGACAAGCTTCTGA
>JAEZPW010000242.1 GCA_023441255.1 Acidobacteriota bacterium | reverse complement strand
CCCTGCGCCGCCTGCCCGAGTGCGGTAGCCGTGACAACACCAGCGAACAAGAGAATGATGAGAATCCGTGCTTTGCTCATGCCTGTACAAACAACCTGGCAGCCGAAAAGTTGCTGCGGGCCCGATCACCGCATTTGACGGTACAAACGCCCCGTTAATGCTTGTATGCTGAACGGCAGGTTGCAAACATGCGGAAGCGCATTCTTCAGCTCTCGACTCTTCTGGCCGCCACTTGGTTGTTGACCGTCGCCTGCCAACTAGCCTGGTCACAGGCCTCGCGTAAGCCCGCCTCGAACTCGCAACAGAAGGCCGTGCTCGTCGGAGTCCACGCGCGGGGTTCGCAGCGGTACCCTAAGTCGGACATCGCTGCCGCCACCGGTCTCAAGGTCGGCACCACCGTCACGCCACAGGATTTCAATACCGCAGCCAACGAACTCGTCGCCAGCGGTGCCTTCGAAGAGGTCAAATACCGTTACGAGCCTGCCCGGACGGGATACGTGGTCACGTTTGAGGTTTCCGATACCGACCAGTTTCTTCCCGTGTCATACGACAACTTCGTCTGGTTCTCAGACCAGCAGCTCAACGATGCCGTTCACCAGCGGTTCCCTCTTTTCAAGGGAGAGGTCTCCACAACCAGTGGCATGCTCGAAAAGGTGACTGACGTTTTGCAGGCCCTGCTGGCGGACCGTGGCGTCGCCGGAACCGTTCGCTTCGTGCAGGAAGGCACCTTTGGACGCGGCAAGTTCGAGGGGAAAATCAACGGGGGCGTTTTCACCATCGAGGGACTCGACGTCACTATTCGCGAAGTGAACTTCCCGGGGGCGTCCGATAGCGACCTGCCCGACCTGCGGAAGAAAGCCGAACAACTACTCAAGATGCCGTACCAGCGGTCGATCGCCGCTGCGTTCGCGGAAAACAATCTGCGTCCGTTTTACAGCAAGCGGGGTTACCTGAAGGCGGCATTCGGCGCACCCGAAATGAAGCTCGTTAAGGAAGACGTGCAGGCTCCCGAGGTGTCGCTCTCGATCCCGGTCCAACCGGGGGCGCAATACCGCATTGCAACCATCCGGTGGTGGGGGAACAAGGTCTTCTACCCGGAAGACCTGCAGAAACAGTTGAGCGTTCGGGCTGGGGGCGTAGCCGACGCCGTCCAGATCGAGTCCGACCTCGACAAGATACGGACCCTATACGCGCGCAAAGGCTATCTGCGCGCAGCAATCGCGGCGAACCCGGCGTTCGACGATTCCGACAATACCGTCAGCTACGAATTCGCCCTGCATGAAGGCGATGTCTATCGGCTGCACGAAGTCGAGATCTCGGGCGCGGGACTCAGCAAGGATACCTTGGCACGGCTTCGCGAGGCGTGGCAGATGAGGGAAGGAGAACCCTACGACGCCGGGTACGAACGCGAATACCTCAAAGTAATCGGCAGGGTCTTGGCCCCAAACGTGACTGTGGAAGTGAACAAGGACATCAACGACGAGCGCAAGACTGTCGATGTGAACATGGATTTCGTCGTCCACGCCGACAAGGTCATCCGCGAGAACACGAAGTAAACCGATTGAGCCGTGGGAACGAGGCAGGCTGTCATCGACTGTTGCCGAGCCCGACAGCCCACCTTATCCAGAAAAACTTTGTTCAGTGCGAAGCAGTCGCGCTCTGTGCGAACCAGTTCCAGTTCAGCACGCGATCGAAAGCCTCGTCGGCGGAAAGCCCCTTTTCGCGCACGAAGTGCAGCACGCCTTTCAACCTGTAGAAATCCCGAGAGGAGTAGTAGGTGTTCCCGTTCTTGTCCACGGGCTTGATGATGCCCTGCTGCTCGAATTGCGGCAGTTCGGATTCGGTCAGTTCCAGCTTGGCTGCGAGGTGTGCGGCGAGAATGAACTCAGGCATTTGAAACGGTCTCCAGCGAACGCAGAATAAAAAAAAAGCGTTGGCGCTCAATGCGCCAACGCCGTAGTTGAAAGTCACCCAAGGGAGTTACCAAAATTTGGAAGGCCTCGGACATCGTCAAGCTTCAATCTTCTCCACCGGCCCTGCCTCAAGTTGGGCCAGCAGATCCTTGATGTTAATGAAGTGATTGTTGAAGATCTCTCTGGTCACATCGAGAAGCCGGAACGTAGCCGGGTCTTTAACCGAATAAAATACGTTGTTTCCGCTCTTGCGCGCCGAAACGATGTCGCGCGTACGTAAAACGGCTAGCTGCTGCGACAATGTGCTCTGCTCTACGCCAAGCCTGGAAGACAGTTCATTGACGCCTGCCTCGCCTGTACGCAGTGAATCCAGGATTCGAATACGCAGGGGATGGGCTAGCGCCTTGAAAAACTCTGCCTTGAATTGGCTCAGCTCTGGCATGGGTTGACTACATTCAAATAATCACATATTCGAAATCGGCAGTCAAGCGACTCTCCTCATGCTGTTGATTCCCGGTTCAGTTCCGTCGTCCAGCTCCGGTCAGAAATACCCTCGCGGTATCGAGGTCGAGCGCATTTCGCAGCACCAGTTCCTCATAGGAAACATCGTCGTCCACCAGAGGTATGGCGAAGTGAAGCTTCGGCCAGGAGTCGCACAGCACGCATGCACAGGAAACCTGCGAGACTAGCAACTTTGGACCGACGTGTGAAAAACTGATTCTCACAGGTCCGTGTCGCAACCCGATCACCGGCACAAGGCGTCGCAGGACCTCTGAGATCTTTTTCCGCAGCTCTGTATCCAGCGCTCCTGCAGGCTGGGCCATACTGCCCTCGATGACGACCAGCATCCTGAGCTGACCGCGGGTCATCAGGCACTCGAGCGTCATCTCCAGTGAGGAACTGTGCACGGCGGCGGCTAGCTGGACTCCTTGGACCGGATCTTTCGAAATTTCAGGGGCAATAGTGTCAGCTACAGGTATGTCCGAGGAATCCAGTTTGCGTTTCAGCAGGCACTTGTCCCGGCAGATATCAGCACATTTTGGAGTATGGAATGGAAGCCGCAGTATGCTGGCGGCACGCGCCGCCACTGGAGCTGTTTCATCGCCCACGGCGACGATCGCAGCAAACGGTTCGAGTTCCGCGTAACCGACCACGGCCAGTGCAGCATCGCGGGTTGTAAAGTCGAGGCGCAGATTCCCGCCCTCCGGTGCGCAGCCAATGAGCAGTTCAAGAGCCAGCTTCTCCGCAGCGGCGCGGAACGGCTCTGCCATTTCCGGCACAGGCGCAAGAATCAGGACCCGCTTTGC
The DNA here is from genome assembly GCA_023441255.1 of Acidobacteriota bacterium. Taxonomy (GTDB): domain Bacteria; phylum Acidobacteriota; class Terriglobia; order Terriglobales; family Acidobacteriaceae; genus JAEZPW01. The sequence continues at coordinate 9,287 of JAEZPW010000242.1, read as the reverse complement.
TTCAGCCATTTGCATTCCGTTACTGAGTCTCTGCCAGAAATGTAGCAGCTTTCCAACAACACTTTGTGTTCAACGCAATGAGAGCACAATCATTTACACTCTTCCCATTAGCTTAAAGAGCACTGGCCGAAGAAGAATGCATTCATTCCATCATCATCGAAAACATGTCTTTTACGGCATGGCGATCCTTGCACTCATCGTTTTGGTCGCGTACGTTGCGCTCTCATTGGCACAAAGCACGCAGACGAATGATGCGGCAACCGGTTCCGCGGGCGGAGCACAGTCTAAGTCCGCCAAGCCAGCGACCCCGCAGGACGTTCTCAATTTCCTGAACCAATCGATCACGTGGTATCGCCACAGCTCGGTAGAGCAGGAACTCGCCAGCGAACCGGCCGACGTGCTGTTCCTTGACGATAACCGTCAGTTAGCCACTCAGGTGGTGCGGTTATCGTTTGACTTCGCGCGCGCGCAGGCGGACGCCTTCGCCAAAAGTTCGGTTACGCAGGGGAATACTGATCAATCGAGCGGCAACTCCAGTTACCAGGGCATCGCCGACCTCGCCAGCAAAGCCGAGCAGCAGGTAAAGCGTGCACAGGACGAGTTGGAGTCCCTACGCAAGCGCCTGGAAACGGCCAGTGGCGCTCGCCGCCATGCCTTGGAGTCCGCCATCGAGGAGACACAGAGCGAACTGCAGCTCGCTCAAACACGCCGCGACGTCACCCGCAGCATGCTTGAGTTCATTCGCGGCAACGCGCCCAGCGGTTCCGGCGCCAATGGCATCCGCGCGCAGATCGATGAACTAGAACGCACCGTGCCGAGCCTGGCGAAATCGTCGGCCGGCACGCAGAACACGCCGACACAGACCGCAACGGTGCCAGCCGTCGCACCCGCGAAAGCTCCTCAACCCTCAGGCATTCTGGCCCTGATCACAGACCTGATGGCGAAGTCCCGCAAGATGCAGACCCTGGATGACACCGTTGCCCTCACGGACCAGCTGGCACAATCGTCCAAGGAGCTCCGCCAACCTATCGGTGCTGGATTACGCGAGATGCTGAAGCAGGGAGACCAGCTCGCTGCCGAGCCGGCGTCCGATGATCCGGCGGTTTTGAAGGAGCAGAAGAAGCAACTCGACGCACTTACCGCTGACTTCAAACAGCGGGCCGATTCCATTTTGCCGCTGGTGAAACAGCGCATTCTCCTCGATCTGTACAAGCGCAGCCTGCAGAACTGGCGCGCCGCTATTAAGGACGAGTACTCGACCGAGCTCAAGAGCCTCATCATCCGGCTCACGCTTCTGTTGTTCGTGCTGGCAACGGTGTTTGCGGCCGCCGGACTTTGGAAGAAGGCGATTTATCGTTATGTCCACGAGAACCGTCGGCGATACCAACTCCTTTTGTTCCGTCGGATCGTGCTCTGGTCGACCATTGCCCTCATTGTTGCGTTCTCATTCGCGACCGAACTCGGTTCGCTGGCGACGTTCGCAGGTCTGTTGACAGCCGGTGTTGCCGTCGCACTGCAGAACGTCATTCTGTCGCTGGCTGGTTATTTCTATCTGATTGGGCGTTACGGCGTTCGTGTCGGAGATCGGGTCCAGATATCGGGTGTTACGGGAGAAGTGGTCGATATCGGTCTCGTCCGTCTGCACCTGATGGAACTCGCGAGCGGCGCGTCCGACGCCCAGCCCACAGGACGGGTGGTCGTGTTCTCCAACTCGGTCGTCTTTCAGCCTACGGCCGGGCTGTTCAAACAGATTCCCGGCACGAATTTCGTGTGGCACGAGATCACGCTAACGCTGGCAGCGGAAAGCAGCTATCGCCACGTCGAAGAGCGCTTGATGGGCGCTGTGGAGGCTGTCTTCTCCGACTATCGCGAGGAGATGGAGAAGCAGCGCCGCCACGTCGAGAAGGCGCTCGCGTCGGTCACCGTTCACTCGCTAGCTCCGCAGCATCGCTTGCGGCTTACACAAGGCGGACTGGAAGTAGTGATTCGTTATCCGGTGGAACTCGAAAACGCAGCACGCATCGACGATCGCGTCGCCCGTGCCTTGCTTGACGCGATCGATCGCGAGCCCAAACTGAAACTGGTCGGCACCGGAACGCCCAACATACAACCCGTTGCGTCTGAATCCGCCGCGGCTGTCAAGAACCTGTCTTGACGACCGCGGCAATTTCCCTTTTGTCTAGCGGACACCAGGAGGAGTGCGGGAGATTCAGCGCAACCATTCAATCGTCAACGTCACCGATTTGTTCCTGCCGATGGAAGCGCCACTGTCCTGCTGGAAAGACATACCAATGAGCGTGCCCGTGGCGCTGGCCGAAGAACTTGAACCGCTGCCAACCGAAGTGGTTCTGGAAATACCAGCGCGGACTTCAGTTACCCTGCCCGAAAACTGCTGTGTGAAAAGGCGATTGCGCGTGAGATTGATTGTTATCACTCCGCCAGGCGCCCCTCCACTTCCGGAGATCCAGCAATTGCAGTCGGGCGAGTCGTCATACCAGAGGTACGCATTGTAGAAGCCTTCTTCCTCGCGCGAAGTGTCCACGGTGAAGAATAGATCGTTGCCCTTCACCGTCAGGTGATCCAAGCCAACGTGGCCACTACCGAGCAAGCCGGTACTTGACGTGTCCTTGGGGATGAAGCTGTACCAGACATCAACTCCGGGCTGTGCTGTTTGCTGGATGGTGACATTACCGCAACCGAGTTGGTTGCAGAAATCGACTACTCCATAATCGCCGTTGACGACAGTATGAGTCACGCTCTTTCGGACTTGAGCGTGAGATGTCGCTGCAACTACGAATAAAACACAGAGGTGGGCAACAAGGCATTCGAACTTCCGCATACCAGGACCTTCCTTTCAGGATCGCTGATCGCGAGCCAGTTCCCGGGTAGACAGGACGACAGCCCCTCGAACCTCTCTCGCTGGTTCCATTAGGAGAATGGGTGGCTTGGGGTGACGCGGGGAGAGAGGTGAAACGGAGCGGCTTCACCCTCATGCGGCATGATTGTGGGGCAGTGTTGCTTCCCCGTCAAGATGAACGGCTTTTCACAACATCGGTTCGCGGGGGCAAACGACGTTATGCGCAAACTGTGTCGCGGCTTGTGTTGAGCCGCAGGGTGGCCTGCGCCAGGGTCATGCCGCCTTTCCTCTGTACTCTGTTCCCTGTACCGGCAACCCAGAATCGATCCAATCAGACTTGCCGCCGGCGTATCGTTTGACGTTCTTATACCCGAGCGATACCAGCAACCGGGCCGCCTTTTCGGAAGCATCGCAGGTCGGGCCATTGCAGTAGACCACGATGTCCTCCCATTTGTTCGGTACGAGCCGGGGCACAAGAAGGTCAATGTCTTTCAGAGAAATGTTGATTGCGTGCGGCAGGTGCGCTCTTTCGTAATCGGCCTGGGGTAGAACCTCGATAATCGTCAAGTTCTCTTCCCGATCCCGAATCTTTTCCCGCAGTGATTCTCGCGATATCTCAGCGTATCCTTCCACCTTGCCTTCCACCTCCGCTGAATCGGATGTGACTCACTCAGGACAGGTTGGGTTAGCTTACAGCGGCAACAGCATGCCTTTTTCGAGGCGCCGAAGGGTGTGAGCGTAGGCAAGCAGAATGAGGGTCATGGGTGACCATCACCACCGTTTTCTGAAAGTCCTCGTTGAGCATTTTCAGGATTTCGAGCACTTCCGTTGCCCAGTGGCTGTCCAGATCGCCCTTCGTCCAAGCATCATTGGAGGCGCGGGCCGGAATCGAACCGGCGCATAAAGGTTTTGCAGACCTCTCCCTTACCACTTGGGTACCGCGCCCCGGGTTCTACACAAACTACTCTTTTGCGCTCAGTTCGTCCACACGCCGCAAGGCGGATGAGAGCGCACCTCGGGAAAAGCCACTTAAAAGCGACGAGCGGAGCATGTCTGCTCCGCCCTGCAACACGCGTGCACACGGCCGCGGTTAATTCGTGACAGGTTTACATGTATTGAGGGGGCAACTTCATCGCTAGCGTCTTCACGAGGAAGCCCCACATATCAGTAAACTCGTCGATAGTTTTGGCGGTAGGCCTGCCGCCTCCGTGACCCGCTTTGGTATCGATGCGGATCAGCACCGGTTCATTTCCCGCCTGCGCCGCCTGCATCGCGGCGGCAAACTTGAAGCTATGCCCTGGGACAACGCGGTCATCGTGATCGGCCGTGGTGATCAGGGTCGGCGGATAGGCGGTACCCGGCTTGATGTTGTGCAGGGGCGAATAGGCATAGAGTGCCTTGAATTGCTGTGCATCGTCGGATGAGCCGTAGTCCGAGGTCCACCCCCACCCGATAGTGAACTTGTGAAAGCGCAGCATATCCATCACGCCAACGCCCGGGATAGCAGCGCCGAACAGGTCAGGACGTTGAGTCTCGACGGCACCGACCAAAAGGCCACCGTTGCTGCGCCCGTGAATGGCAAGCTTCTGCTTCGAGGTGTAATTGTTGTTGATCAGCCACTCGGCTGCAGCGATGAAATCGTCGAAAACATTCTGCTTGTTCAACTTCATTCCAGCTTCGTGCCACTGCTCGCCGTACTCACTGCCTCCTCGCAGATTGGCGACGGCATAAACACCGCCCATCTCCATCCAGACGAGGTCCGCAACCGAAAAAGCTGGCGTTATGGCTATATCGAACCCGCCGTACCCATACAGCAGGGTGGGATTGCTGCCGTCCTGCTTGATGCCTTTCTTGCCGGTGATGAACATTGGGACGCGGGTACCGTCTTTGCTGGTGTAAAAGACCTGCTTTGTCTCATAGTCGGCAGGATTGAACGCTACTTTCGGCTCGCGCAAAACAGTGCTCTTTCCGCTTGCCAGGTCGTACCGGTAAATCGTTCTGGGAGTCGTGAAACTTGTGAATGAATAGAACGTTTCGGTGTCGGATCGTTTGCCGCTGAAACCCTCGGCGCTCCCGATTCCCGGCAATGCAATCTCTCCGGCTGGCTTCCCGTCGACTGCAAACAGCTTCACTTGTGAATGGGCGTCCTTCAGATAGCGCACAATAAACTTGTTTCCGATGGCACTGACGTCTTCAAGGGCGTCCGGACCTTCAGGGATGAGTACCTTCCAGCTTGCACGCTGTGGTTTTCTGGTATCGATGGCAATGACTTTACCGCGGGGTGCGTCGAGGTCGGTCTTGAACCAGAACACCGGACCATCGTTGTCGATGAAGTCGTAGGCCGCGTCGAAATCGTCGAGCAATTTCAGCACGGGCGCGTCCTTCATCGTCAGATCTTTGTAGTAGACGCGGTTCCTGCGATCGGTCCCCTGGCTCACCGAGATGATCAGATAGTGACCGTCATCCGTGACGTAGGCGCCAAATCCCCACTCCTTGTGTTCCGGTGTTTGATAGACGAGTACGTCCTGCGACTGCGGCGTGCCCAGCAGGTGGTAATAGAGCTTCTGGTAATAGTTCGCGCCGGTCATGCGCGTCGCCTCGGTCGGCTCATCGTAACGTGAGTAGAAGAATCCCTTGTTATCGCCCGACCACGATGCGCTCGAGAACTTTACCCACTTGATGAGGTCCGGTAGATCCTTGCCGGTTTCGATGTCGCGTACATGCCATTCCTGCCAATCGGAACCCGATGCCGCAAGACCGTACGCCAGGTACTTGCCGTCGTGGCTGACCCGGTTGCCGGAAAGCGCGACTGTCCCGTCGGAAGAAAGGGTGTTCGGGTCGAGAAGAACTTTGCCTTCTTCCCTGATGGATTTGGTCGTGAACAAGACGTTCTGGTTCTGCAGGCCATTGTTGCGGCCGTAGAAGTATCTCCCACCCTCTTTCTGTGGCGGGGTGAATCGCTCGAAGTTCCATAGCTCGGTCATGCGCGCTTTGATTTTGGCGCGCTCTGGAATCGTGTCGAGATAGGCCGAGGTGAGTTTGTTCTCCTCCTGCACCCACGCCTTTGTTTCGGGGGAGTCAACGTCTTCGAGCCAGCGGTATGGATCAGCCACTTTCGTCCCGTGGTAGTCATCCACCACATCGACCTTGTTGGCCTGCGGGTACGACATCTTTACGGGAACGTTTGCAACGGCGGCTGAGGCCTGCGCCACGAGATTTGGCGCACTGCCGACGAGGACTGCGCCGATCAACAAACCTGAGAGCTTCGAGGACAGAGTCATCTGTGATCCTTATGAATTCGAGCTTGTTATTCTCTTTTGACAGATACGTACGGAGTTGGTGAGCAGAGTATCACGCGATGGCCGTGCCGAGAACGAGAATAGGTTCGTGTTCAACTCCAGCGGAACCAGCGCAGGGCCAGCACAAACGAGAGCGTGCCCCAGACGAGGAGGATGCCGATCCTGTCCGCCTGCGAGGGCAGGCTTGCACCTTGCAGAATCGTCGCGCGCAATGCGTCATTAAGGGCCGTCAGCGGCAATGCCTTGATAATTGGGTGGATTATCTTCGGAAATCGCTCATACGAGAAGAACACGCCCGAGAAGATCCACATTGGCATCATGACCAGATTGATCAGACCGCTGACGCTCTCAATCTTCTGAGCGCGGCTGGCGGTGAGCAGGCCAATGCCGCCGAAGGAGATAGCGCCGATAGCTCCAATCACGAGGATAGCGAGCAGCGCGCCCTCAACGCGCAGGTGGAAAGCAAGAACGCCGAAACCCAGCAGCAGCCCCACTTCGATCAACATCAGCACAAGACGGCTGCTGGTCAGGGCCATTAAGAAATCCATCTTTCGCATGGGTGTGGCAACGAAGCGTTTCAGAAGCTTTCGCTGCCTCATCTCGACGAGTGCAAACCCGATGCCCCACATCCCCGAGTTCATCAGGTTCATGCCCAACAGGCCGGGGATCAAGAAGTCGATATAGCGTGCACCGGGCTCGCTCGACGCGGTGGCTGACGCATTCAGCGGGTTCTTTCTACCGGCGGCGGTTTGCAGCGCATCATCTACCTGAGCCTTGGCCAGCACGCTTTCCGGTCGCGCAGGATCGAAACGATACTGCACTCCATTCTCCTCGGGAACGATGACGAGTGCGTAAGCTCCCAATCGAAATCTATCGAGTGCTTCCCGTTCGTTGAGCACGTCGGCATGGATCGAATGGGCTTTGTTCTGTTCGAGCCAGTGGGTCACTCGCGGCGCCTCGGAATTTGCCACTACAACTACAGACGTAACGTCCGCGGGTTTGTTTCGGAACGCAACTCCCAAGCCAAGTGCCAGGAGAAGAGGGAAAATAAACACCCAGAAGATCACTTCCGGTTCGCGCCATAGTTCTTTCATCCGCGCCTGCAACAGATGCAGGTAGCCCGCCCAGCGCCCGTTCTGGACTCGGTTCGAGTCTTCCGCTCTTTTACTTCCCTGCGATTCCATCGCAACTCCTGTTGCCCCACGTGAGCCAGCCTAGCGGAGCGGGAACCTCACAGCGGCTCGTTCCGCATCATTCCTCGCGAAGGTGGCGACCCGTGAGCTGTACAAACACGTCTTCCAGGCTAGCCTGCCGAGTGGTGAGATGGTTCAGGCGAGCGCCGTTGGCCTGCACAGTTGCGAGCAGTGCCGGAATCGTTTCATGAGGCTCGTTCACCTGGAGACAAAACAGTCCATCTTCCGCTCTCACCGACTGAACGCCCGGCAGCGTCTTCCAGGCGGCGTCACCGATGGAATGCAAGTCGATGGCAAACTCCACAACGTGGTGTCCGGTCAAGCGTGCGATGAGGGCCGGAGGCGTTCCTTCCGCGATGATCTGGCCGTAGTCGATGATCGCTAGCCGGTCGCACAGTCGCTCTGCCTCGTCCATGTAGTGGGTGGTCAGCAACACTGTTCCGCCGCGCTGCTGGAACTGCCGGACTATATCCCAGAGCTGACGGCGGCTTTGCGGGTCAAGTCCAGTTGTGGGCTCATCAAGGAAAAGTATCTTTGGATTTCCAACCAGCGCGGTTGCGACTGCCAGTCGTTGCCGCTGTCCACCCGAGAGCTTGCCCACCCACGTGTCCGCCTTCTCGGCGAGCGACAGTTCCCCCAGGACATCCTCGACGGGTTGCGGATACCGGTAAAAGCTTGCAAAAAGGTCGAGCGTTTCGCGGACTGTGAGTTTTTCACTGAGCCGCGTCTCCTGAAGCGAGATTCCAAGCCATTCGCGCAGCTCGCGCTCGTGGTCCCGCCAGCGCATTCCAAGAATTTCAACGTCGCCAGAGGTCGGCTCGAGCAATCCCTCCAGAATTTCGATGGTCGTAGTCTTCCCCGCGCCGTTAGGGCCGAGCAGTCCGAAACATTCTCCGGCATTGATGGCCAGATCAAGCCCGCGCACAGCTTCGACTTTGCCGTCGTAAGTCTTCCTCAGCTCGCGGCAGAGGATTGCGGGGGGTTGCATGATTTCGATATTACCCAACATGCGCTCGCGGTGATGAATTTGAACAGGCTCAGGCAGGATTACGCGTCCCGCCTCTACTTGGAAGTTGCGGAAGCCTTCAGCTCCGCCCGAATCTTTCCGATCGAAAAGCCGGTCTGAGCCAGTGAGAAAAGACCCACAACCCACAGGGGCGTGGTCAGCACGAAGAAGTCGACGATAGAAAACGCAGCGGCGGTTGTCTTGTCGACGTCAAACAGCCCAAGTGCCAGAACGGTAAAGAACTGGAAGCTGCCGACGTTCGCCGGTGCGTTTGGAATGGCGGTTCCGAGGCGAACAACGAGCATGACAACAGCACCCGCGCCCACCGGGAGGTCCAGACCGCACGCCAGCATGATGAACCAGACTGCCAGGGCCTGGCATGCCATCATCGCCGCAGTGATGAGCGTCGAAATGTAGACGCTGTATGAAAGGCCGATGTCGCGCAACCCGCCCGCGAGCGTGTCCACGAACCTGGCAACGGCTACGGCCACCTTCGACTTTCCGCTATGGTGAACCGTAACGCCGTGCTCCAACTCACGCTCTTCCCTCACGATTACACAGACAAACGCCACGGCGCCGACCAGAACGATGCCGCCTAGTAGCTTGGCCGCTGTCACCAAGTGTTTTGGGAGTTCGACGAAAACGGCGCAAAGACCGATACCAAGGACAATCCAGAGGGCATCCAGAAAGCGTTCCACGACCATGGATGGAATGACGGCGGTGATGCGAGTGTTCAGTGAGCGAGCCGCAAAAAACGCTCTTACCACTTCACCGAAGCGAAGCGGAAGCACCTCGCTTGAGAACAGTCCAATGTAAATCGCCTGCGTCGCCTTCATGGCTCTGAGGCGGCCGACGGGCCGCAACAGCAGCTTCCAACGAACACCCTGGAGGAGGTATGTCAGAACATCGAAGAAAACAGAAACGCCGAAGAA
>JAEZPW010000228.1 GCA_023441255.1 Acidobacteriota bacterium | reverse complement strand
AGCCTGTCCCCATCGCATGTAGGGCGTTCGGTTGGTCCACACGCGATGTGCCTGGTAATAGAAGCTGCCTTCACTCGATTGCATGTTCTGAATCGTCCACGCTGCTATCTGTTTTGCGCGTTCGAGTGCATCGGGATCGTGCTCGATGAAATCGCAGAACGTCAGCACAGCCTGCGAGCAGGCATGAATGTCTATCGGGTAGAGGCGATCGTGAAAATACTTTGGCGTGCCGCGTGAGTCGAAGCAGTGCTTTTTGTAAAACTCATAACCGCGCATCATTGCGTGATCGAACTGCGTGTCGCTCGAGTAGCGGCGGTAGGCGGCCATGGCGCTCAGGTTGTATCCCGTGTGGAAACCGTCTGTCCACTGCTGGTTGGGGGCACGACCGTAGGCCCAACTTCCATCCGAATGCTGGTTGGAGACCAGGAAACGCATGGTCTGTATTGATACGTCCAGCCACTCCGAGTTACCCGTGCATGCGCCCGCGCGTGCCAACAGCGCGCCTACCAGAACACTGTTGTTGAAGATCAATGTATTGTTCTGCGGTGTGTAGCTGAAGCACAGCTCGCGCGAGTTCTCGAATGAGCGATTCAGTCGTGTGGCGCAGAAGCGAGCGGCTGAGAGTCCCATCTCGAGCGCGTCTGAATCCGCGAACAACTCGGCCACGTCGAGCAGTGCGTCGGCGCAAAAGACGGTCGCGATCGAATTCGCAGTGAAGGCGGGCAGCACGGTACCCCGTATGGAAGCGAAGTTCCAGTCGTATCCCCAGGCGAACTCGCTCTCATCCGCATCGCGAAGCCTCTTCAGCAAACGCTTCAGCAAGTTCAGCTGACCTGCTGCTTCCTGGCCGCAGCGGGTCACGTCGCAATACCCGGACATAAATAGTCCGACCGCCTTGGGATTAGTACTTGGCGGGACCCGCAACACTCGGCGAAGTCGTACGCCGCCGAAACGTCTTCCGGCCTGAATCAGGGCGGAACTGGAGAATCGACTCTTCTCCCAGAGAAACGCCAAGGCAGGCGAGTTCAGCCAGTCATAAGGATCGAAGCCTGCGTATTGCCGGCTCTCGACCCATTGTTGAAGTGATTTCAAAGCCGTGAGAACTTCGCCGGAAGTCGGCTGAGGTGCCGGCGTGTTATGCAAGGCCATGCTTGGCACACTCCCGACTGTATGTGTTCTGCAACATGCCCAAGCTGGTGCCAACGACAAGCGCGAAGTAGGTGTTCGGCGTGACGGCGTAGACGCGCATGTAGGAGATCGAGGTGACGTTATAGACGGCAAGCCCGACAAGAGCCGCCACCGCCCACGCGTTTCGCGAACACAGGCCGCGCAGCGCCAGGCGGTAGTAGGAGATGAAGCACCAGTAGTACAGCGCCATCCCGATCAGGCCGCCGCAGATCAACATCTCGAGAAGATCGTCGTGCAAGTAGACGTAGATACCCGTGAATTCCTCGGCTGCTTCGGGTCCGGCGCCTACACCGTGGCCGAAGAGCTTCCTGACAGGCGGCGCAGAGACGAACTTGCTCCATGCGCCGTAATACACCTCGAGCCGGCCTGAGGCGATGTCGCCCTTCTCGACTTCCGACCACCGAGCTGAGACCTGGCTATCTGCCCTGGAGCTGCCCACGTTTCGATAAACGAGGAGAACCGCTGCAACAACGACAACCAGCGCGAACGCAATCATCCACCTTATGGAGCGGCTGCGCAGAACCTTGCTGATCGAGAAGCCGAACAAGAGAACAGCGAAGATGCAGGCGATCAGACTCGTCCGGGTCATGGTAAAGAACGCCGCAAGGCTGATGATGAAGGAAAGCGCGAGACTGGCGGGGCGAACCCACCTTGGGCAATCGTCAAAGACCCACGGATAGAGCAGGGCAAGCACCAGTCCGCCGGGGAGCGTCATCGCCATGTTCCAGGGATCGGCGTAGAACCCGTAGGACTCGCCGACATGGTAATACTCGCCGCCGACGCCCATCACCTTGGCGATATGGACACTCGCCGCAAAGATGAGCACCGCAACGGCGCCGGCTCGCCACAACCACTTCACCGTAATGCCATCATGTCCGTGTTCGGACGCAACCACGAAAAAGAAAACGAAGTACGCGGCCCAATATGCAAGTCGAAACCACATCGACAGGGATAGCCCGAGATCATGAAACGTGAAACAGCCTGCGAGAAGGGAGGCCAGCCACAAGACCAGAGGCCTGAGACTTTTGTATTTCAGGGGATTGATCTTCCTGCGCACCAAGTATGTCGCGATCACAAGCGACATCATCGCCTTGAGCACGACGGCCGGTGTCAGGCGTATGGCACCGAACAGGTCCATGAATTCCCTGTCCGCGACCGCCTGATCGATGACCGGGATGAGCACGAGCACGACGCCCGCGGTGGCGACTGGGAACCGAAAACCAAAGACGAGAATGCACACCAGCAGGAAACCGGCCGTGAATGCGACGGGGAACAGGACTGCGACCGTGAGCAGCGGAAGCAACAACGCAAGCGGCCAGAAGAGGGGTCGATAAGCAACATGTGGGTAGTCGCTCATGCCGTTGCGAAGCTCCAGAATTTCGAGACAGAGCCGCTAGCACGCTCGATCAGTAGCGTTATCGAGAGGAAGAGACATGCGTAAAGAAGGGCAGCTGCGACGTGGCCACTATTGCGAACGACAAACGAGCACAGCACCGCTGCGCCGCTGCCGATACCCCAAGCACCAAGGGCGACGGCTGCTGATTTCAGGGGCACGCGGGCGAAGCGACGCACGACAAGGAATGCAAGTGTCGCGTACCCTAATTGGCCGACCAGTATGCCGGCCGCAATTCCTGCCAGACTGCGCGATGCCGCCAGTGCGATCAGCAGCGACACGACTCGCACGAGCAATCCGAACAGGCGTACCGCCACCGATATGCGTTCCCTACCGATCACTGTCAGAGTTGAGGTCAAGAACTGGCCCGCCCCGAAAAGGTTGATCGCAAGCACGAGTATCTGTGCGGCAATAATGCTGCTGACGTACTGGGGCAGGATGACGCCGATGACGAGCGGCGCCCCTATATACAAAGTTCCCTGAACGACCGAAGACAACCACAACAGACCCGGGAGAACATCGGCTATAAGCGTGCCCAGTCGCTCGGGATCGCTGTTCGCTCGCGCATAAAGCGATGCCAGTTTCGCGTAGGTCGTGTTTATGGCCACATCCCAGAGCGCTGCCCCGAACTGAAAGAAGAACGCTGCTACGGTGAACACCCCAAGCGCCGTGACGCCGAGCCGGGACGCCACGAAGATCCGGTCCAGGCTGGTTCCGAAGTACAGCATCAGCGCGCCCGGCAACATTGGGAGTCCGATTACAATGAGACCCCGCCATTCGCGGGCCGAGAAGCGAGGTCGCAAGCGCGGCAGCGGGCCAAAAAGGTTTGCTATCCACATGGCTGAGAAACCCACAGCCATCGCCGCGAGATAGCCGGTCACGCCATAGCTTTTCAAGAACATGACACAGCCAACGGTTGTGACCAGCTGCTGCACGAGAATGGCAATCGCCAGCTTCGCAAGCTCCGAGTAGGAGAAGCAATAAAAGTTGAAGAAGACGGAATGCAGTTGGAAAAAGGCGAGCAGGCCGCAAGCTGCCGATAAAAGCAGCGCGTTCATCTCGGAACGATCGAACATCAGCCAGACGATGGATGCAGTCGTCAGTCCGGTCACTATCGACGAGACCCAGACAAATCCCCATGCCTCATCGACGATCTCACGCGCTCTGCTTTCGTTGTGCCGAGCGCGCGCAATCGGTACTTCGCGCAACATGGCGTTTACTGTGCCGAGATGTGCCTGTGCCGTATACAAGTAAACGATCTGAAAAACCGCCCAGAGGCCCAGTTGGCGCGGTCCGAGGACGCGAGCTGCATAGACGCCCAGAAGCGCGGCTGCGACGCGAGTGGCGACTTGCGAACTGAGGTAGAGCCCCCGCCTGGCGAGTTGTTGAGTCATGCGCGAGACGGTCTTGCGTGACTGACTGTGGAGCCGGCATGCGGACGGCTGGCACGGCGTATCTGCGTGCCGTCTATAGCATCACGAATCTCGCAGGCGACTCTCTCTGCGATGATTTCCGGTAAGTACGCCCGGACGCTTTCCACACACGACTTCTTGTCTGGCGGTGAGAGCAGAACACTACGAAGAGCCGATGCGTATGCCTCGACGGAGTGGTCGCGCGCGACTGTCCCGTTCACGCCTTCCCTGATAATTTCTGGTAAGGCGCTCACTGGCGTTGCGACAACTGGCAACCCGCAACTCAGCGCTTCCAATGCCGCAATAGAGGTAAACGCCTCGGTCTTTGAGACGACCGACATGACATCCGCGGCATTCATCCATAAAGCAACCTCACGCGCGTCCAACCTGCCGAGAGTCGCGGCATTGCCATCGATGCGGCACGCGCTCTCCAGTTGTTCTCGTAATAGTCCGTTCCCGATAAACACGGGCTTAAGGTGCGGTAATTCATTGCGCAGGACATGGACTGCATCGAGCAGCATGAATGGATTTTTGGTCGGAGTCATTCGTCCGACAAAGAGCGCGATCCTGTCGGACTCAGCAATTCCAAGGAGTTTTCGCGCTTCGCAGCGCGGACGTGGACGAAAGACATCAGTTCGGACGCAGGTCGGAATAGCCACACCGGACCTCACGTGCATCCTCTCGGCAAATAGCTTGTATTCCTGGTCGGAACCTACGCCGATCACTTTGGCACAGCGTGAGAACAGCTGTGGGTAACACCTGTCGTAAACGTGCGCAAATGCCGCGCCAAGGCGGTAACGCGAGTACTCGAACAGGTTGTAAAGACCGTGCACATGAACGACGACCGGGTTGCGGGTCAGCGTCAGAAGACTGATCGCCGCTTCCGTCATGTGGACGTAATAGGCGTCCGCACCTGACAAGGCAACTTCATCCGCGTATCTTGCCATAGCGGTCATTAGCTGCAGCCTGTCTGGCAGCCATGCGGCGCGGTGCCGGGAGAGGACCGGGAGAAATGCATACGTCTGGCCGCAGACCGAGATCGTAGTCCACTGCCCCAGCGGTTCGTCCAAGCTCATTCCAATCAGCTTCAGATCGAATTGCGCATCGAGGTGGGGAAGGATGGTTTCGAGAAAGGTCTCGATGCCGCCCATCGGGTATCCTCTGAAACTGCCACCGTGCACAACGGCCACAGCGGGTCTAGTGTTCAACTGAGGTCACCTTGCGCGACCGAACGATCCAGGGCAGCCTGATCATGCCGTAACAGGCGCGACGAAGGGCAAGCACGTATCTTGTTCGCCAGATCGGATGTGCGACGATTGCGGCAGTGATCTCAAGGAGCAGCCGCTTGCACTCGTTCTCGGCTTCAATGGACTTCCACTTGTCAGCCGCGAGGACCCAACATCCGGCGAAGCACGTCGACAGCAGCATGCAGCTGAGGAGGATAAGCGTTCGCGGTGGGAAGGACCGCAGTT
>JAEZPW010000074.1 GCA_023441255.1 Acidobacteriota bacterium | reverse complement strand
GTGCAAGAACCGCGACAGGTTGTCCCCAAAAAAAAGCCGGACCGTGCGGTCCGGCAAAGGGAGAGAAGAGAGGAAGAGAACAGATAGTTTGTTAGGCAGCCTTGTCGGCGTTATCGCCCGTTGCCGCCCGCCTCGATCCACGGCTCGACGACAAACCGGCATCGCGAATTTTGTAAAGAAGAGCTCGATAGCTGATGCTCAAGGCACGTGCGACACGCTTGCGGTTCCAGTTGTTCGCTTGTAGCGACCGCAGAATCACTTGCCGCTCCAGTTCACGCACTGCCTGTCGCGTAATCTTCTTCAACGAGACCGACCCGTCCAGCGGAATCTCAGGCGTAAAGCTCGTCTGCTCGCGACTCACAAGTTCGGCCGTTACGACGTCCTCCGATCCGAGAATGACGTAGCGTTTGATGAGGTTCTCAAGTTCGCGAACGTTCCCGGGCCAGTGGTATTCCTGCAGGATCCTCACCAGCTGTGCCGAAAGCGGACGTGCCTGGCAGTTATAAGTCTCGTTGTAACGCTCAAGGAAGTGATCGACCAGCAAAGGTATGTCCTCGCGGTGTTCGCGCAAAGGGGGAAGGTGTATCTGCAGGACGTTAATACGGTAGTAGAGGTCCTGGCGAAAATTGCCCAATTCGATCTCGTCAGGCAGGTTGCGGTTCGTGGAGCACACAACACGTACTTCGACCTTCTTGTCTTCCTGCGCGCCGATGCGACAGAACTGACCATCCTGCAGTAACTGCAACAGCTTCGCCTGCAACACAGGATCCAGCTCGGCTATCTCGTCCAGGAACAACGTTCCCCGATGCGCCATCTCCACCCGACCCGGCTTAACCCCGAACGCGCCTGTGAAAGCACCTTTCTCGTAGCCAAAGAGCTCGCTTTCGAGTAGCGAGCCCGGAATGGCCGGACAATTCACCTTTACAAACGGTCCCGTATGCCATGGCGAGCGCAGGTGAACAAGCCTCGCGAGTATCTCTTTTCCCGTGCCGCTCTCACCCTGAATCAGCACGGGGAGATTCGCGCCGGCCACCTTCTCCAATTTCGCGCGAACGGCGCGCATCGCCTCTGATTGTCCGAAGACGACGCGTTCGGGAGGCACCGTGAAGGGTAAGTTTGCTGTCGCTATAGATGCCATGAGCAATCACCGGAGGTTTGGGGTCAGGAACCAGAACCTTGGCCGCAGCAAGAAGTGCATCCGAACAGCCAAACTGCTGCGAGAGCCCAGCAACGAGCAGCATAATAGCACGGGGACTAGGTGCTACTGTGCTTTGTTTTCAGGTACTTACCTCAGACGGAAATTAATCGCCCCGAGTCCTGGCGGACCGCGCCACCGTCCTGATCTCGAGCGCCTGTGTGTGAAACAGTGTTCACTCTTTGAGGTCTGTTTCGCCCTCCTGGATCAGTGGCTTGAAGAAACGCGTCGCGCAGGTGGACCATCCGAACGAGCTTTCCACCCACACCACCTCACCGTCGAGACTGCGGCGGGCCCTGACCTTGTCAGAAACCGGAGCTACAGGTATCTCCACCGAAACCGCCGTGCGGGAGCATATTTTTCTCCGCACCACAAGCAGCGCGCCCCCAGCGCTGATGTTCAGCGCCGTTGCGAATTCCAGAAACGACTTACCCTTATCATCCACGCCACGAACAAACACCGGTATTGCCAGCCCCAAACGCTGCCATTGTCGGCGGTCTGCAACTGCAATCGTCGTCGTCCTTGTCGCAATCATGTACGTCCCCAACGTCCATGGGAACATGCAGTTCGATGACCAATCCTGTCTATCCAGCACACGCTGCCGTAAGTCACAGTAGGCCCAAGCCAATGTTACTGTTGTGTTACTGGCAACTCGCGAAAACGGTGCAAAAAGGGAACTCTGAATCTCGAACAAATGAAGATAATTGCACACTTATGTTGACGCTTTGGCAACTAGGTGAGTACAATCCGACTCCAACTTAGGGTGGCCAGAACGGTCCCCCGCCCGTGCTGCCCTTTAAGTATCCCACGCCAAAATTTCCGGAGTTTACTGTTCGCCATGAAAGCTGAAACTGCGGCAGAACGCGTCCAGTCGGAGCAGCAGTCCGCCGCGCACGCGTTTATCGAAGAGCGGCACGACGCCGAGTTTCTGCCTGAAGACGGTCTGCTCCGGGCTTCTCACGATCTCCGGGAAGCCAATCGCAGGCGCGCCCTCACCATGGCCTCAGCGGCACATGAGTTCAAGACGCCAATGGCAATCATGAGCGGCTACCTGGAACTGCTGCTGAGCGGGAAGCTGGGATCCTTGAGTGAGAAGCAGACCCGAGTACTTTCAGCCATGCAGGCGTCGAGCTCTCGGCTGCAGCAGTTCATAGACGACTTTCTGGCTTACTGTGCCTCTGAGACCGGCAAGCTGACCGTGAACTGGCAATCAGCTGACTTGAATGAATGTCTCGCCGAGCTTTATCAGATCTGGCTTCTGCCCTTCCAGAACAAAGGGGTGGCCTTCTATGTACCGCGCGGCGAGGCGATACCTGTTTTTCGCTTCGATTACCACAAGGTGCAGCGGATCATCTCGACTCTGCTTGAGAACGCGTTTCTCTCCACTCCTCCCGGTGGCACTGTCTGGCTTGCCGCAGAACTTCACTGTTGGGAGCG
>JAEZPW010000439.1 GCA_023441255.1 Acidobacteriota bacterium | reverse complement strand
GAACGGGGTCGCCTTGCCCCTGGTCCTGGTCTTTATGCTGCTGCTCGTGAACAAGCGCGAGCTGATGGGCAGGCACGTGAATTCACGCTTCTTCAACGTGGTTGCGTGGGCCACCGCCATCATCATGGCGATCTTCAGCATCGTGATGATGTTCGGTTAGGGAGATCAGAGTCAGATCACTTTGCCTGCGGCGATGTCCTTGACCAGCGTGGTGTCGGCGTCCAGAAAGTCGTAGGTGGGCAGGTCGGACCGCTTCACCCAGCGAATGTCGCGAAAGATGCGATTCTCAAGATCGCCGTCGAACTCACGGACGACGAAAAAACGCAACTCGACCGCTCCGCCGTTCTTGTAGAAGTGCTTGATCCGCGCGACTTCGTCCCCGATCTTTGCTCTGACGCCCAGCTCCTCGTCCAGTTCACGCCTCAGGGCGTCCCAGGATGTCTCGCCGCGCTCGATCTTGCCACCCGGAAATTCCCATTTCAGAGGCATGGGTTGATGCTTGGTGCGCTGGCAGATCAGCACCTCGTCGGGATCTCTGAGGATAAGGGCGGCGACAACCTGTTTCATCGGGTCTGGAACCAATGTACCAGAACGCGCGAGTTGGCGCGCAGTCGGTCTATTAAGGTGATTTGAACGGGCCAGCCCCAAAAGGCGGGCTCAAAGAGCCGCCGACCGGCCCCGTTCGAAACGCGAACAGACGCTATCCACGCCTCTCAATGAAGTTGCCGACCAGTTTGGCAGCATGCTCGCAAATCTCGCGATCTTCTGGTCCGAAGGCAGCGTTGAAATGACTGTCGATATCCAGTTCGCCGATGACCTTTCCCGCCGCATAGACGGGCAC
Organism: Acidobacteriota bacterium; assembly: GCA_023441255.1. Taxonomy (GTDB): domain Bacteria; phylum Acidobacteriota; class Terriglobia; order Terriglobales; family Acidobacteriaceae; genus JAEZPW01. The sequence continues at coordinate 4,991 of JAEZPW010000439.1, read as the reverse complement.
CACAATCTCCGACTTCGTTTCGATGGAGCACGCGAGATAACGCGGGTCCGAATTGACATCGTCTACAACAACCGTTTTGCCGCTTGAAGCAGCCGCCCCGCAAATCCCCTGGTTCAGCGGAATGCGCGTGTGCGGCGTCATCGCGCCGACGAACGGACCAAGAACGAGGATCGGCTCCTCGCTGGGCTTTTCCTCCATCATGTAGAAGCCCACCCAGTTGTACTTGAGCATGAGTTCGTTGAGCTTCTCGACAATGCCCGTCATCAACTGGTCTGCTGACTTGGCAGAGGACGCAATCTTATCGAGTTCCGCGATCACTTCGTTACTCTTGACGGCTACCGGCATGGAGGATTCGTCCTGTTTGTTGGAGATGGAATGCAACACTATTAAATCACAGGCTCGCCGAGGCGCCGCATTACGTTCGTCTCCCCGAACGTTGGCGGTGTGGGAAACACTCCAGGGTGCAGGGCGTGTGCCAGCGCCAGCAAACCCGTCATGAGAGGAGGCCCCGGGGTGGTCAGAAACTCGTCCCGGATCACGAACGTGTCTCCCGTCTTTACGGCGGCGACCTCCTGCCAGTTTCTCTGGGAAACGACCTTTTCCATCGGGACGCGGTCGCCAGCCCCACACCACGCGAAAACGATCACCTCCGGGTCGGCTTCACGCACCGACTCCGGCGAGACCGTCGTGCCCGGGTGCCCGACAAACTGCCCGCCGGCCGCTTCCACGATCTCAGCGACCCAAGGTTGCGACGTCATTATCGGCTTGCCCCATTCCTCGCAGAAGACTCGGCGCGAACGTTCCCCGCGTAGGCGCGCTCGCACTTCGTCCACCTTTTGGCGCATGCTGCGAATCAATTCCGCACCGCGTTCGCTTACGCCCATGATGTTCGAGATGCCAGTGATGTCACCGTAAATGTCAGCTAGTGTTCGGGGAGAAAGCGCGAGCACTCGAATCCCAGCGGCGAGAATCTGCGCTATCGCTTCGACCTGGTAGGGAACTGACGCAATCACGAGATCTGGCTTCGCAGCCGATATCTCGGTGGTCTTCGCCGTCCATGAATCTTCGACGATACATACGTCTTGTGACATGTTGGGTGCCACTGCGGCGCAATGACGTGTACAGGCGACAACGCGGTCGATAATCCCGAGGCACTCCATCGTGGCTGTTGCGCTCGGTTGAAGGCACGCAACACGCCTGGGAGCGAACTCCATGGGTGCGGACGATACTGCCGAGTCTTCGGGATGCGGCTGCCGTCCGCCAGACACTTGTCGCTCCTGCTCAGTCCGCCGCAAACGGTGTATCCGTAACGCGGAACTTTTCAAGCTCGGCCAGTTCCACCTCGCCCAGGCGCTGCCAACGATGCTTCAGGTACGCCCACGGTAAGTGGAACAGCAGCACCTTCGCATTCGTTCTCGAGGAGCAATGTATGAAGCAGGAATGCGTACACCAACAGTTAGCCTTCGGAATGTCTGCGACTTCCTGTTTCATCTGCGGAGACTCGAAAGCGTCCGTCAGATTGAAATTAAAGTCCTGCAGGCGTCCCAACTTCGATCGCAATTCGCAGGCACGGAAGTGTCCGTCGTGGTCGATCACGATAGTGGTTTGTCCTGCGGTACACGGCATCGGCCATTTCGAAGGCCCCTGGTGGTTGCGCTCGTGAATGTCGAAATGGAACCGCACGCTTGCCAGGTACCACGTCCGCGCCAGCGTTCGCGCGGGTTCCTGGATATCTCCGAAAAGCTTGTCCGCGTAGCTCTCGTGAAACGCCAGCAGGACTCGGTGCAAACGGACGAGCTCGTCGTGGGGGATCGTCTTGAGCTTCGGATCCATCGGGTCGCCACGGATGATCTCGAAATAGTGACCGTCGACATCCGTTACTGCTTTCAGGTGCAGACCGAGTGCGATCAGCTCGCGGTAGTTCTCGCCCGTGACGCAACTCACGACGTTACGCCGCAGTCGCCGAACCCCATTCCATTTCGCCGCTGCCATATCGATGGTTGCGAGACTCTTCTGGAAATTGTTCGGTACCCCGCGGATCGCGTCGTGTGTATTGGCAAGGCCGTCGAGCGAGAAGTTCAGGTCAATGGTCAGGTCAGGGCACTTCTCGAGCAGGTATGAGATGACGCTCTCGACCTTCGCCGGCAAAAGGCCGTTCGTCGGCAGGTTCACTGTTCGCGTCCGGTTATTGCGGTAAAAGAGTTCGATTACCTCGGCTAGATCCTTGCGCAGAAACGGTTCGCCCCCGGAGATCCAGAGCTTTGAGAACTCCGGGGCTGTCTCGCTGATGGTCTTTATTTGCTCGAACGTGAGGTCGCGGCCTTTGTTCAACTCGTCCCAGTAAAAGCACGTGCGGCAGAGCGAATTGCAGGTTGACGTCACAAACAGGAACACCGAGTCAAGGCGCTTCCGCCGAAAGACATTGCGTGTATAGCTTAGGTTGCGGAAATCCATGAGACCCCTGCGGGACGGCATCGCGCTTCCGCGCGATAGTGATTCGAGCGTAGAGATGCGGGGCGGTCTGTAGGGGCTGCTGTTGGGAATGCGGAAAGCTGCGCGACTTCAGTAACCTTCTCACGCGCCTCTGTCGCGCGTACCATGCTGCGTCGAGGCCCAGTATGGTCACCGAACCCGTTCCCGTTCCGCAGTATCCGATTCCACGCCGGTTTCCGCGATACAGGCTCAACGTGCCAGTGCGTGCCGTGGTTGAAAAGACCGAGAAGGTGGTCATCGTGCAGGGCCGCGGGGACGAACTCAACGAGGGCGGAATGTCTATCTTCGCCGGCGTGGAAGTGCCGGTCGGTGGTCATCTCGCGGTGGAGTTCACGCCTCCTTACTCGGGGACGCCCATTCGCGTGCGCTGCGTCGTGCGCGACCGCCGCGGATACAACTACGGCGTTGAGTTTCTCCTGGAGAGCGACTCCGACCACGAACGGGTCGCAGACATCCGTGCGGCTTTGCGCGGCATGGGCTGTGCCATAACACCGTAGCTGCGTGCTGAACTCCCTCCTGATTCTCCCATCCGCGTCCTTGTCTCGCATTTCGGGTACGTTGTCGCATCCAAGCAGGTGCGGACGTCTCAGGAGCAAACTTTTGCCGCTTCAGCGTGTTATTGGCAGAGAGCCTGTTTCGTCTGCAGAACAGACGAAACCTCTACGCGGCTCGAACCAGCGTTCGGACTACCGGAAAGTCAGGAGAAAACGTTGAGAAAGTACTGCTTCGTTGTAGCGCTCGTGTTTCTTGCGCTTATGTGTGCCGGTCCTGCTGCCGCTCAGCAGCAGTTCGATATCGCCTTCGGGGTACGCACTGTCACAGCGCCGTCGGCATCAAGCGCCCCCGCGTCTTTCACCCCGCAATCCATCGGCGGCGGAGCATACCCGACGTTCAGTGCCGACTATCTTTTCTTCAAACATCTCGGGATCGGCGGTGAAGTATCGTGGAGGGCGAGCCGCAACGTTTACCTCGGCTTTCAGCCGTATCGGCCCATTTTCTACGACATCGGTGCTGTATATGCGCCTCCCCTGGGAAAGCACGCCGCCGCGGAACTGACCGCCGGCATTGGGGCCCAAAGTGTGCGCTTCTATCAGCCTTTCTTTACCTGCGGGTTCACCGGTTGCACCAATTTCACGAGCAGCAACCACTTCATGGGCGCGTTTGGGGGCGGCCTGAAAATCTATGTTTACGGCGGAGTGTTCATCCGGCCGGAAGCGCGGCTGTACCTCGTACACAATAACTTTGAGTTCAGCGGGTCTCGAGCCACCAACTTCGGACTGTCGATCGGTTACACATCACGTTCGGAGTACTGAGCGAGCGACCGGAAACTGCACGCCCTGAGAAACGCTTCACGCTGCTTGGCGAGGTAAAATTCCCGCGCGGCGTGCCAAGCGCCGCGCGCCGCCACGGCTGCGCAACGCCAGAACTGTTCCTGTGCCCGCGGCCGCGACCAAGCCCATGCCGAGCGCGACTTTGGGCATCACGTCGGTGGGTTTCGGCGGAACGTATACAAGTCCGTTCTGGTCCGCCACTGCCGGCTCAGGCACATAGCGGCCGTGTGGCGGTGCAGGCCAGGCAAGAGACAGCCGCTCAAGTCCGCGGACTGCTTCGCTGCCGCTCATGGGCACGCCGTGTCCGGCCGCGAGCACTTCCGGTTTCAAGCGGGCCAATTTGAGCACGGAATCGTGCGCTGCCTCCCAGTCACACGTGTAGTACACCGGAGGACGGCACACCTCCTGCTTCTTCGTCACCATGTCGAAAAACGAATCCTGATTGACGGTCGTGAATGCGTCGCCCGCGACAAGTGCGCGGTCGTCTGGCCGGAAGAACGACACGTGTCCTGGCGTGTGGCCCGGCGTCTCTATGGCGTGCCATCCTCTGAGCCCGGGAAGCTTCTTCAGGCTGTCATATTCCTCAACGCGGCTGCCGAGATCCACTTTATTGTTTCTGGCCGGAATGAAACGCACGAGGAACGACATAAAACCGCCGACTGTTGGGTCCGGCGGAGGGAACTCGGAGCGGCCATCGACAAAAGGCAGTTCCATCCGGTGCGCAAGGATAGGAACGTTCCAGTGGTCAGACAACTCCGACGCCGAGCCCGCATGGTCGAAATGTCCGTGAGTGAGCAGGACCGCTTCGGGCCGTGCCTTTTTCCCAAATCGCTTCCGCACGACCTTCAGGACATCATCCGCGTGGCCACCGGCGCCGGAATCGACGAGAGACCAGCTCTTCTTGGTGCCGACCACATAGCAGTTCGCGATACCAATCTCGATACAGACAACGTCGCGCGCAACTTCTCTGATTTTCATAAGCCCCCGGGTACGGAGGTGGGATGTGGGGGTGGAAAGCAACGTTGTCAGAACGCGCTGCGCGTGATTCCGGAGGCAAGTTCTTTTCATTGCAAAAGCTTTTCTAAAGAGAGACACTAGTCAGTCCAACCGACAAAACTTCCTACGTATGGAGCAGACGAGGAGAAATGGCGTCTCAGCAGAAGAATG
>JAEZPW010000432.1 GCA_023441255.1 Acidobacteriota bacterium | reverse complement strand
GTAGTCGAGCGTCTCGGCAAACTGCAAGCGCAATTCGCTTAACGTGCGTGAAGACACGGTCCGCGTCCAGGTGCCGGCGAAGCTCTGGGGTTGGAAGATTTCGCGGTACTCAGTGCTCTTGGTGTTGGCACCGCCAGGACCCCAGATACCGTTTGAACGCTGGCCGTTGTATCGGAAATTGAAGCTGTTCTTTTCCGATGGCGTGTAATCCAGACGTCCGCTCCACACGCCACTCACCGGACCGGTCGGAACCTGCAGATTGTACTCGTCCGGAGCCGTGATCTTGTGGACGTCGATTTCCTTCGAGTACTCATAGGAGCCGAAATAAAACAGCTTGTTGGATTTGATGGGGCCACCAAAGCTGCCGCCGAACACGCGGCTGTAGCTATCCGGTTTCACGTGTTCCACCGGTGTGCCGTCCACTTGCGCATTGATGAAGTCCATGCGCTTCTGATACGCGTTGTACGCGTCCAGGGAAGACTCGTAGATGTTCGTGTAAGCAGTGCCGTGTATCACGTTACCGCCACCTTTGGTAGCCACGTTGATGACGGCGCCGCTGGCGTTCCCGTATTGCGGCTCAAACTGGTGCGTCAGGATCTGGAACTCTTGGATTGAGTCGAGGTTGATGCGCCCGCGCACGCTCTGTAAAGTTGAGTTCGTCTCGGTCACGCCATCCAGGTTGTACTGATTGTTGTAGCCACGCTGACCATTGACGGACAGACCCTCACCCAACCCTCCGTTGTTATTACCCGCAACCCCAGGCGTGGTGATGTAGACCAGGTCAAAGAAGTATCGGCTTGTTGGCGTGTTCATCACCTGTTCGGTGGTGATGACGGTGTCCACCTGTGCCTTTTCTCTTTCCACAAGTGGGGTATCGGCGTTCACGTTCAATACCTCGTTGGCTGCGCCGACTTTGAGCACAAGGTCGTAGCCCATGTCCTGGCCGATCATGAGGGTGAGGCCCTTGGCTTCGAGGACCTGGAAGCCGGATTTTTCAGCCTTGATGTCGTAGGTTCCGGGCTGAAGGCCGCGGAAGATGTAGAGACCGGTGGTGCCGGTATCGGTGGTCTGGGTGATGCCGGTCGCCACGTTTCGAACTATTACCTTTGCCTCCGTAACCACGGCGCCCGTGGAATCTTTTACCGTGCCTGAAAGGCGCGCACCGGTCATCTGAGCAAGCACCGGAATCGCAGCTAACAGAAGCACGGCAAATAGCAATGCCGCATTTCGCTTCATACCTTTATCCTCGTCGCTCGAAGAATTCGCTGCCCTACTTCTGGTCACTGCCATTGATCAGACTTGTTGCGGCGTCGGTAGTCAGCGCGGCGATCATGCGCTGCTCGGCTTCGAGGATCTGTTCCCTCATGAGCCGTGCCGCCCGCTCGGAATCGTGCTTTCGTACTGCGTCCAAAACAATCATGTGTTCCGCTGTTGCCGCCTCGGTATCCAGCCCTACGTCGAGACCTAAGTACAAGGGGCGCTGCAGGTGGTCGAGCAGCGAAACGACTGTCGCCTCCAGCCTCGCGTTGTGTGAACAATGCGCGAGCAACTGGTGAAATGCGCTGTTGGCGCGAAGGTAGTTCTCGTAGGTTTCGCGCTGGCCAGGCGTGTACTGCAGTTCGGCGAGGCTGGTGAGGCGTTCGATTTCTTCCGGTGTCGCACGCTGCGCGGCACGAGCTGCGGCTTCCGATTCGACGATGTAACGCAGTTCGCACATGTCGTGAATGTCCTGCAGCGTGACCGGGGTGACCTCGTAGCCGCGATAAGGGACGAGCGTGACCAGTCCTTCCAGACCAAGCCGGTTCAGAGCCTCGCGAAGCGGGGTGCGCGAACTTCCGAGTTCGGCGCACAGATCTTTCTCGATGAGCTTTTGTCCGGGGCGCAGCTTGCAGGTCAGAATGTGGTGCTTGAGGACGGCGTACGCACGGTCGGCGAGGGCCATTGGCGGGCCAACCTCCGTGTGCAGCTCGATAAGGGACTGCGGCCTTGAAATCGTGCCCAAGGTTCAAAACTCCCTTGCAGCTCTGGATTGTGTATTGTATATTTCATACCGCTCCGGTCGAATGTCAAGCTTTTTCTAAACCTCGAACCGGGAGGGGGCTAGGAAAGTGCCGCTCACTCGCGTTTTGCGATTGCGGGACCTTATCCTGCTGATTATTGGGGCGGTAGTCGGTTCGGGGATCTTTCTGGTTCCTGCGACGGTATTGCGGCAGGTCGGCGGACGGCCGAGTCTGGCCTTGCTGGCGTGGGCGGCCGGTGGCGTACTTTCCCTTTTGGGTGCATTGACTTACGGCGAATTGAGCGCGCAGCATCCCCAGCCCGGCGGTCTATATGTGTATCTTCGCGATTGCTTCGGACGCCTCCCCGCGTTTCTGTATGGCTGGACGCTGTTCTTTGTCCTGTGTAGCGGATCAGTAGCTGCTCTGTCCGTGGCCTTTAGCACCTACCTGGCACACTTGGTCCCTCTGAGTGGGGCCTGGCTCAAGTTGGTGTCCGTCGGAATGATCTTCGCCGTTACGGTGGTGAACGTCCGCGGCACCCGACAAAGCTCCGATCTCCAGAACTGGACGACCGCCCTGAAACTGTTTGCCCTGACCGCCATCAGCGTTGCGCTGCTCTGGTTTGGCCGAAGTGCAGGCGACACAAGTGGCGTCGTCAGGGCGAGCACAGTTTCCCTGCTGTCCGGGTTCGGCGTTGCGATGGTGAGTGTGCTCTGGGCGTACGAAGGCTGGCAATACTGCACCTTCAGCGCGGGCGAAACCAGGAATCCGCAAAAGAACTTCCCCCGGGCCTTTCTGATCGGCACCACGGTGCTGATCGGAGTGTATGTGCTGGCGAATCTCGGCTATTTCGCCGCCTTGGGCACACGCGCTGCGAATTCCCACAGTGTGGCGGCCGACGCCAGCGCGGCTGTGTTAGGCGCTACTGCTGCAAAAATCGTGTCGATCGCCATCCTGGTGTCCACGTTAAGCGCAGCGAACAGCTTCATTCTGACTTCTACCCGTGTGTTCTATGCGATGGCAGCGGACGGAATCTTCTTCCGTCGCCTGGCCGACATTCATCCACGTTTCAACACGCCCGCCCTCGCGGTGATCGCCGGTTCGGCGTGGAGCATAGTCCTAGCTGCAACCGGGACCTTTGAACAATTGCTGACCTACGTTGTCTTTTCAGGCTGGATCTTCTACGGACTTGGCGCGGCGTGTGTTTTTGTTTATCGCCGCAAGTTGCGGCATGGGACTCGCCCTTACTCTGTCCCGGGCTATCCCATAGTGCCGATCGTCTTCATTGCGGCAGCGGCGGGAATAGTTGTGAACACGATATTGGCTGAACCTCTACGCGCAGCTTTTGGAGTTCTGATCATTGCCGCAGGTGTACCGGCCTTCGCCATCTGGTCTTCTCACCGGCAGGGGAACGGCAGTGACGTATCGTGTTCCGCTGCATTTCAGAAGCCGCAAGTCATTCCAGAAAACAAGAACCGGACGTATATTGCTCACCATCGCTCGTTACAGGACGAACAATGACTCTGACTTGCGTCGAAGATTATCGAATTGCGGATTGTGAAGGACTCATGACACCAGCGCTGGCGATCTATGCCGACGCGGTGGACCACAACATCTCGCGCATGTTGACAATCGTCGGTGACAAAAACCGTTGGCGGCCTCACGTGAAAACCGCGAAGCTCGCATTCACGATCCGGCGACTGGTCGAACAAGGCGTGAAGAACATGAAGTGCGCCACCACGCTTGAGCTGCTGACTGCCTGCGAAGCTGGCGCCCGCGACGTGACGGTCGCATACCCGCTAGTGGGCTCTGCGGCGGAGCGCGTCAAGGCAATCGCCGCAGAGTATCCCGCTATTGCTGTTTCCACTCTGGTCGAAAACGCTGCACAGGTGGACCGGTGGCGCGGCAGCCGGGTCGGACTCTTTGTGGACGTAAACCCGGGCATGAACCGCACCGGCATCGAGGCCCGCAGAGTCGAGGAGATTGTCGGTATCGCCCGCAAGGCGGTCGCCAACGGACTGCGTTTTCGCGGCGTGCATTTCTACGACGGACATCACACCCACGCTGTCCTTAGTGATCGCAACAACGCTGCCCAACTCGGCTACGACCAACTGATGCAGATCGTGGGCGCGCTAGAGGGCTCAAGCATTTTCGTGGAAGAAGTCATAACATCAGGAACTCCCTCATTGCCTTGCGCTCTTGCCTATGCGGGATTCCTGGAGCAACGGTTCCAACATCGCGTTTCACCTGGAACCGTTATTTACAACGACCTGACCAGCCTTGCACAGCTGCCACCGGAGTACGACCTGCGACCCGCAGCCCTGGTCTTGTCCACGGTCGTCAGTCGTCCGGCAGGCGACCTGATCACCTGCGATGCCGGGCACAAGACCCTGTCCCTTGATTCGGGGATTCCCAATTGCCGTGTGCTCGGACACGATGGTCTTCAACCGCTGATACCCAGCGAAGAGCATCTGCCGCTTCGGGTGCAGCCCGGAACAGCCGTCCCGGAAATCGGTACGCGACTTCACCTGTTGCCAAAGCATATATGCCCCACGGTTAACAATTTCGACCATGCGCTGATCGTCCGTGGCGGCCGCGTGGTTGCGATCGAACGGGTGACGGCACGAGGCCGAGAGGCACCACTGCAGACGCTGGCTGCGCGATCGGTTTAGAGGGAATGCGCGAGAACAGCAAGAACCGAAGTAGTCGAAAAGGAGAGACGATGCCCAGGCGGGGACTGCGAAGGTTCACTGTTATTTCCATCGTGCTTTTGGCAGCGACCGTCGTGTTCGCCGGCGACCGCACCGGGGTACCGGCGCGTAAAGACTACTCGCAAGTCGCCGCCGCACTGGAGCGAATGATTCAACACGAACTCCAGGACAAAAAGCTGCCCGCCATCTCGGTAGCGCTCGTGGACGGGAACGAAACGGTGTATGCGCGCGGATTCGGTTATGCAGATCCCGCACGCAAAATACCTGCGACGGCTGACACCGTGTACCGCATCGGGTCGGTTTCCAAGCTTTTCACCGACATCGGCATCATGCAGATGGCGGAGCGGGGCAAGGTTGACATCGACGCGCCGGTCTCGACATACATTCCGGATTTCAAGCCCGCGAACCAGTTTGCGAAGCCAATCACGTTGCGTCAGTTGATGACACATCGTGCAGGCATTCTTCGTGAACCGATTGTCGGTCACTACTTCGACGACACTGAACCGAGTATTGCCGCAACCGTGCGAAGTCTCAATGGCTACCCGCTCGTGTACGAGCCAGAAACGCGGGTCAAATACTCCAATGCCGGCATCACCGTCGTCGGATATGCGCTGGAGTCTCTGAATCGACAGCCTTTCGCCGTCTACATGAAAAGAGCAGTGCTCGGTCCCATCGGTATGCAGTCGAGCACTTTCGCGCTCTGCCCGGAAATCACGAAGAAGCTTGCAAGAGCATACATCTGGACCTATGGCGGGCAGATCTTCGATGCGCCCACGTTTGAGCCGGGACTGGTTCCGGCGGGCAGTCTGTATTCAACTGTGAATGATCTGGGACGATTCGCAAGCGTACTGCTCAGTCACGGCCGCGGACCGAAAGGACAGGTGATCAAGTCCGAGACGCTCGATCGCATGTATGAGCCGCAGTTCGCCCAACGCGAACCGATCAACTTTGGCATTGGCTTCATGCTCGGCAACCTGGATGGTCATCGTGTAGTCGGTCACGGAGGCGCAGTCTACGGTTTCGCCACGGAGTTCGAAGTTCTACCTGATGACAACGTCGGCGCAGTCGCCATCACAACGATGGACAGCGCGAACGGCGTTACGAAGCATATCGTCCAGACGGCGCTTCGCATGATGCTTGCCATCAAAGCGGGCAAGACCTTGCCTGAAATCTCGTTCACGGATCCAATCCCCGCAGAAATAGCGAACAGCATTGCGGGACGCTACGGCGAGCAAGACAAGGCGGTCGAACTGTTTGAGCAGAACGGCGAGCTTTGCTTTACACGCCTGATCGGCGGAGCACAGGTGCGTGTGCGCAAACTCGGCGACGCGCTCATAACGGACGATCGCCTTGGCTACGGAACGAAGATCACGCCGCTGACTGACGCGATACAGATTGGCAGCGAAGTCCTGCCACGAGTTGCCGTGCAGACAGCACGTGCGCCTGAGGACTGGAAAGGCCTTATCGGCGAATACGGATGGGACTACAACATCCTGCGCATCTTCGAACGAGATGGGCACCTGACGTCTTTGATCGAGTGGTATGAGTACGAACCGCTGGATCAGGTGTCAAAGGACGTATTCCGATATCCGAAGCGTGGGCTCTACGATAACGAGCTTCTTACGTTCAAGCGCGATGCGAAGGGCAACGCGACCGAGGTCGCAGTCGGCGGCGTTGTATTCAAGCGCCGCAGTAGCCAAGAGGTGAAGTGGCACCCGTAACTTGATCGGGCAAGCGGTTTATCTGTTGCTGCCCAGGGCTTCGGCCCGGCAGATTTTGGAGGCGAAATCATGGAACTGACTCGTAAGGGATTTCTGAAGGGATTCGCCGGAGCTCTGGTGGCAGGCGGGTTCCTGGGCCGTGCAACCGAGGTTCTTGCAGAAGCGCAGCAGACCGCTCATCCGCGCCAGACCCGAATCGCGGACGTGACGGTATGGCCGTTCACGATGCAGCAGAAAGAGACTATGCATATCGCGCTGGGCAACATGGGCGCCGATAATGTGCTCGTTCGGCTGCGCACCAACGACGGCGTGGTGGGATGGGGCGAGTCGTCACCGTTCTCACCCGTCATGGGTGAGACGCAAGCAAGCGATTTGACATTTTCAAAGCACCTCGCAGAAATAGTGAAAGGGCGAGACCCGTTCACGATCCCGAAGATTGCGCTCGACATGGACGCCTTTGCGCCTGGGCATCCCGGCATCAAGGCCGCGTTTGAGATGGCGCTCTGGGACATTACCGGCAAGATCTCGAACCAGCCGGTCTGCTGCATGCTCGGAAGCTTTCGAAACTCCTTCCTGACAGACAAGACCGTTTATCTCGACACCCCTGACGTGATGGCGCAGAAGGCGAAGAAGATCGCCGACATGGGCTTCAAGGTAGTGAAAGTCAAGCTGGGCGAAGCGCCTGATTACGACTTTCAGCGGCTCAGCGCCGTTCGCGCCGCGGTCGGTCCGAAGATCAACCTGCGCATCGATGCGAACCAGGCCTGGGATGCTGCGACCGCAGTGCGCGCCCTGAAGTTGCTAGAGCCATTGAACGTGGAGTTCTGCGAACAACCCGTGCCTTACTGGGACTGGGATGGTCTTAAGTTCGTGCGCGACCACTCGCCCATCGCCATCATGGCAGACGAGTCTGTTCACTCGCCCCATGATGCAGTGGAAGCAGTCCGTCGCAATGCCTGCGACATGATCAACATCAAGGTAATGAAGACCGGCGGAATCCTGAATGCGATGCGGATCGCTCAGATCGCCGGTGCTGCGGATATGAAGTGCATGCTGGGCTGCATGAGCGAGATCAAGGTCGCACTCACTGCCGCGGCACACGTCATGATGGCCAATCCCAATACCGTATACGCCGACCTTGATGCCTTCACCGAATACGACGTCGATCCGGTGATCGGTGGCATTCAGCTTACGGATGGAGCTCTCAGCGTTCCCGAGAAGCCCGGTCTTGGCCTCGACATCGATCCAGCCTGGTTGAAAGGGTTGCGTGCGATATAGACAACAGAGGGCGCCGGGGAAGCCGGTGCCCTTTCCGATGCCGTCAGTGCGCGCACTTGCGCGCACCGGCCAAATGCTAAAGAGGAACTATGTACAAGAAGTTCGCACTGATTCTGGCATTCGTGTTCACTGCTAGCCTTCTGTTCGCGGCGGACAAGCCCTCGAAGTTTAAGGTATTGGTGAACGGCAACCAGATCGGCACGGAAGAATACACGATCAGTCGCGACGCAAGGGGCTACAAGCTGAAGAGCAAAGCGAGTTCAAGACGGGATGACGGTGTAGGCACGATCGTGGAACAGGAGCAGGTGCTTGAGCCTGACCTGACCCTGAAGCGTTACACGCTTCGCGCTGTAAACCCGGACGGCATTCAGACGATTGAAGCAGCGCGCGAAAAGGATAAGATCCGGATGAGTGTCCGTCTGCCCGATCGCGAACCGAAAAGCTTCAGCGTTCCCGTGGCCGCACGCGTGTTTGTGCTCGACAACATGGTAGTCAGCCACTTCCAGGTACTGTTGGATAGCTTTGGCGGCAACCCTCCAGCTTCTGGCTATGGATTTCTCGTTCCGCAGCAATTGACACTGCTGCCGGGTGGCGTAACGCTACTTCCGCGTGAGGAGAAAGGCACACTCGATGGCCAGATCATCTCCGTCCGCAAATATTCGATTAACGCTGGCGGACTCGTCATGGAGTGTTGGGCTGAGAGTGCGGGTTCGAAGCTGATGCGCGTATGGGTACCGACCCAGAAGGTGGAATTCATTCGCGAAGGTTACACAGTGGGAGGCGGTTCCTCATCCGCCGGCACGAAGTAGGTTTTGCTAACGGTACAGCCGTGAGATGGACCTGGGGCAAGGCGTGATCAGCTTGCCCCAGCAATATCGAAAGGTACGATTTCGTTATGCGCCGCCTTGTTCTCCTCCTCGCCGTCGTCGCCGCGTTTGCCGCGTGCACTGCCAAGAAGCAGGTATTCAACTACCAGGAAGTCATGATTCCCGTTCGTGACGGCGTACGTCTTCAGACGGTGATCCTGACACCAGCATCGCAGCACGGCCCGCTCCCGATCCTGTTTCGCCGCACCCCTTACGGCGTTCCCGACAAAGCACCCGACGAGATCCCGCCGCACCTGCAGGAACTCATGAAGGACGGTTACATCATCGTCATCCAGAACCTGCGCGGGCGGTTCAAGTCGGAAGGCGTCTTTAAGCTTTCTTCATACGTGAACCTGAACGACCCCAAAGCAACGAACGAGACCACCGACGCCTATGACAGCATCGAGTGGCTGGTGAAAAACGTGCCGAACAACAATGGCAAGGTCGGCATGATGGGCGTTTCCTACGACGGCCTGACGACAGCGATGACGTTGCTACACCCGCACCCGGCACTGAAAGCGACCAGCGAGCAGGCATCTCCTGCGGACGAATGGATGAACGACGATACACACCGTTACGGCGCACTGAGAGAGAGCTATGCGTTCGAATATGCCGTGATGGAGCAGGCCGACAAAAACAAGAATACCCATTTCAACTTCGACACGTACGACACGTACCAGTGGTATCTCGATCTCGGGCCGCTTTCTAACATCAACGCGAAACACTTGCACGGAACGATTCCGAACTGGAGTGACATCGTCGCTCATCCCGACTACGACGATTTCTGGAAGAAAGAAGCCTGGGTCAACCAGCTTCATGCCTCGACTGTTCCCAACCTCAACGTTGCCGGGTTCTGGGACCAGGAAGATCCATGGGGCCCTTGGAAGATCTTTCGCAATGCGGCAGAAAATGACCCGAACCACACCAACTTCATGGTGGCCGGTCCGTGGTTCCATGGGCAATGGCGACGGCCGAAGGCTGATGGCATTGGAATCATTCCGTTCGGCGGTCACGACACGTCGCGCGAATTCCGCGAGCAGATCGAGGCTCCCTTCTTCCGTTACTTTCTACACGGCAAGGGAGAAAAGCCTAAGTGGCAGGCGAGCACCTTCCAGACCGGTTCAAACACGTGGCGTACATATGAGGCGTGGCCTCCGCGCGCCAGTTCGACCAAGCTCTATTTGCATGACGACGGCACACTATCGTTCGAAGCTCCGAAGTGCCTTACATGCAAGAATTACCGCGAGTACGTCTCGGATCCGGCCAATCCGGTTCCATATCGCGAGCGCCCCCTATCGCCAACGTATCCTGGCGGTGACTGGCGAACCTGGGAAGTGGCGGATCAGCGTTTCGCCGATCACCGGCCAGATGTTCTGAGCTTTGTCAGCGCTCCGCTGGACCACGACATCGTCGTGACCGGTCCCATAACGGCCGACTTGTTCGCCTCAACGTCGGGTACTGACAGTGATTTCGTTGTCAAGTTGATCGACGTCTATCCGGAGAATGCACAGAAAGAATCATGGCCCGCAGATGAAGGACCGAAGCCTGGGCAGTACGCTCAATCGCTGAACGGCTACGAACTGCCGATCGCCATGGAAGTGAAGCGCGGCCGCTACCTGAACAGTTACGAACATCCGCAGGCTCTTTCGCCGAACAAGCCTCTGGAGTGGCGCATTCCGATGCGCGATCATGACCACGTTTTTCTAAAGGGGCATCGCATCATGGTACACGTGCAGTCGACGTGGTTCCCGGTGATCGACCGCAACCCGCAGAAGTTCGTCCCGAGCATTTACCAGGCCACGGCAGCCGATTTCGTACCTTCGAGGCAACGTGTCTATTGCTCGCCGAAACTGCCATCGCATGTCGCGCTGCCGGTGGTTCAGTGATGACCATGACTAACGGCGGTAAGGCCACCGGCTTGGCCGTCACGCGAGCGTCAATACCGGCTTGCTGTCTGCTGGGATCGGTTCCATGCGCCCGAGCATGAATACGTACGCGAGAATGCCGATGACCAGGAACACTGCTGCGGCGATAAAAGCCGCGTGGAAGGACCCGGTGGCGGACACGATGTAACCGGTTGCGATGGGTGCAACGATCGCAGCGATCTGGCTGGCGAAATTCATGATGCCGCCCACCCGTCCGACACTGTTGTTGGGAGCGATGAGCCCAGGCACAGACCAGGCAACCGGCGCGGCGGCGGCCAAGCCCCCCAGGGCTATAGTGATCCAGATCAGTGCCGCGGCGGGTGTCTGGGCGCGCGCTGCTCCGAAGATGCACAGCCCTAGTGTGGTGCCCCCTACGAGGACGAACTGTCTCATGCGCGTCGCGCCTCGCCGTACCATCACGTCAACAAGCCAGCCACCGGCCACCAGGTCGGTGACGGTCGCGAACAGCCAGGGCACGCTGGTGAATAGCACGGAGTGCAACAGGTCGATGTGCAACTCACGCGACAGATAGCTTGGCAGCCATGTGAGCAGCAGATAGAAAGTGTAGTTGTAGGCGGCGAAGCCGATGCTCACTCCGATTACCTTGCGCTGACGAACGAGGTACCCCACCGAGGCTCCACCTGCGCTCTCTGGACTGGAAGATTCAGGCCGGGCGCCTCCCTCCACGATCAGCCTTCGCTCTTCGGACGAGAGACGGGTGTCCTGGGAAGGATTGCGGTACATGAAGTAAAACAGCGCGAAATATAAAAGGCTTAGCACGCCCGTGAAGGCGAAACTAGTGCGCCACCCGAAACGCAGCAGTATGAGACCGACTATAGGCACCCCAATCGCGGAGGAAAACTTGGCCGCGGCATCGAACAGCGCTGTCGCAAGGCTTCGCTCGCGGGTGGGAAACCAGTAACCCACTGCTTTCGCGTTTGCGGGGAAGGTGGGAGCCTCGCCAATGCCGAGCGCCAGGCGTGCGCCGAGAAACGCTCCTACTCCCGTCGCTGCCGCCGCAGCAAACGAAGCCACACTCCAAAGGAAAGAACTGATGCGCCCGACCGTTCGCACTCCGAAGCGGTCGAGCAGGATGCCGGACGGCAACTGGAACAGAGCATAAGTCCAGCTATACGCACTCAGCAGATAACCGAACGTCACGACCGATATGCCAAACTCTTGATGGAGCGCGTCCTGCGCCACTGACAGGTTGATGCGGTCAAAATAGTTAACCAGCACGCCGAAACCTAGCAGGAGTGCAATCTTCCAGCGGCGGCGAGAGCCCGCCGCCGGCCAGTCGTGAGAGAGTTCCATAGGTGCATGAAAACACGTTCCGGTGATTGTGCCAACCCGATACACTGCCGCGAACACCAGGCGTAAGCTGCTGGACCGAGCGCTTGCGCGACAATCTACTGCGGGCGCAAGATGACTACCATGTGCCCGCGGGTATGCACGACTCAGCCGCCCGCGCTGGCAGAGTTCCACACCGCTTGCATCAAGATCATGGGGCCGCGCTACGTTCGAGCGTAAGAGAGTGGTGCAGCGTATGGTGATCCTCGTTATGGGCGTATCGGGATCGGGCAAGACCACCGTAGGGCAATTACTCGCGGGCGTGCTCGGATGGCGGTTTGCCGATGCCGACGATTATCATCCGGCAGCGAACAAGGTAAAGATGTCGGCCGGAATTCCTCTGACCGACGAAGATCGGCAACCGTGGATCGAGTCGCTTCGCAACGCCATCCTCGGCTGGATCTCGTTAAACGAAAACGCCGTGTTGGCCTGTTCCGCCCTCAAGCAGGAATACCGCAACAAGCTGGCGGTTGCTAGCGAGGTGAAGGTGGTGTTCCTGCGGGGCGCATTCGGGGTGATCCAACAGCGATTGGCACATCGACCGAGTCACTTCATGAGCCCCATCCTGCTGCGCAGCCAATTCGACACGCTTGAGGAACCAGCCAACGCCGTGGTCATTGATGTAGCTGCTCCGCCAGAAGCGATCGTCCTCAGGATTCGCAAAGAACTGCAGATTTGACACTACGTGCAAAGAAAAAACGGGCTACTTGGCCCTCGCCAGCACGAGTGTGATGTCGTCAGGCTGCTCTTCTGCGCCGATCCAGTCGAGAACCGACGTGATGACGGTATCGGAGATGCGTTCCAGCGACTGATGGCGAACTTCGCGCACTACTTCGATCAGGCGTTGCTCCCCGAATTCCCCGAAGACATTTTCGGGTTCGGTTAACCCGTCGCTGTAGGCCACAAACAGGTCGCCCGGGTAGAGTTCCACGTTCGCCTCGTCGTAAACGACGTCTTCGAACAGCCCTACAACGGTGCCACCGACGTTCAGCTTGTCGACGGCTCCGCTGTCGCGCAAGATAATCGGCGGCAGATGACCGCCATTGGCGTACGACAAGCGTCTTCGCGTCCCATCCCAGAGGCCGAAGAACATGGTGGCGTATTTTTCCGGCGGCGTGCTGTGGAACAGGTGGCGATTGAGGAGCGCGAGAACGCTGCCCGGCGACTCCATCACGTTCGCCGGAATCAGGCTGGAGGATCCGGAGGCTACCGACATCGCCGCTGCGCCCGCAGCCACGAGTTCCTGGCGGGCCGGAACGCGTCCCATCTCGTAGACTCGGACAGCTGAGTGGATCGTTGCCATGAGCAATGCGGCCGAAATACCTTTCCCGCTGATGTCGCCTACGGCAATGCCGAGTTTCTCGTCGGCCATGCGCAGGAAGTCGTAGTAATCGCCGCTTACGCTGCGAGCAGGCCGGCAGATGCCGTGTAGTTCGAGAGTCGCAATCGCAGACATATCCCGTGGAAAGAGCTGTGACTGGACTTCCTGCGCGATGGCGAGTTCGCTTTCGATGCGCTGTTTCTCCTTCTGTTCGGCGATCAGGCGGGAGAGCGATTCGGACATCGAGTTGAACGACGTCTCCAGTTCGGCCAGCTGGTCACGCCGCTTGGTGGTTATGCGATAGGAAAGATCGCCTCGGTTGATGTGCTGCGTCGCGCTGTAAAGTTCATACACTGACCGCGTAACCGTGCGCGTGAGCCGCACGCCGGTCACGAGCGCCAGTAGTTCGATCAGGGCGAACGCAATCGCGATTGCCACGAGAACGATGACGACACTCTGGGCGACGTCTCCGACGGCGATGAAGAACCGGCCATATAGAAGCGAGGGACGAGTCCGGATCGCGAGCAATGCGGGCGCTATTCTGCCGGACTCCCAGTCGATGACGTCGAACATGGTGCCGAACAATACTTCGCGGTCAAACGTCCGCCGTTGCGGCGGCAAGGAACCGCCGTTCAGGGGCGCGAGTGACGGCTCGAGCTTGCGGCTGCCGGGATTCTGCATCATGACCTGGCCCGATTGCCCGATTACCACCCTGGTGTTGTCGTCCGAGGTTCCCGTGCCGGCGGCTTGTCCGGTTTCGCCGTTGGCTGGCGCAGCCGTGCTGGTACCGGTGTCCGGCGGAAACAGCGTGAGTTCCCCGAGATCTGCCGCAAGACGCGTGAGCATCGCCTCATTCAGCGGTTTGCTGGCAATCACGATCAGCTCACCCTGGGGACCGACAACCCTGCTCATGGCGCGCAAGTAAAGCGCCTTTCCTTGCTCGGCCACGCCCAGCAACTCATGATCGCTGCTTTGGACGGAAACGTTGTTCTCGAATCCGGGATCCTGAATGTGCGGCTTGCCGGGCTTCGGCACGGGTGCGCTGCCCGCAGGAAAAGTGCGAAAAACGGGCTCGCCCTTTTCGGGCTGGAAGATGACCGTAACACTGGTTGCGACTTGCCCTTGGCCGACGCTGAAATTTTCCTTCGCGAGCACCTCACGTGCATTCGCGCCGCCAGTCACTTCGTTTGATATCGTCTGAGCGACATCGAGTGCTGTGGTTTGAAGCGCCCGCAATTGGGACCGAATGTCTGAATGGACAACATACCCCGCGAATTGCCCGGCGAAGAGATAGGCTGCGATCAATCCGATGATCGCGAGCAGCAGAACCGGGATCACGCCAATGAAAACGTAGGTAACGATGAGCCGGTTCCGCAGGCTCCACATCACGGTGTTCCGGAACCAGCGCAGAGAGAGAATAAGCAGCAGAATGGCGAGGATGAAACCAACGAATGCGGTCCAGCCACTCAGGGTGGTCGCAAGTTGCGGGAACTTGGCAACCCGGAATATCTGCCCAAGCGACAGGAAGAGGATTTCAAGTGCAGCCAGGTACATGGCAAAGCGGGCCAAGCCGCTGCTTCTCGCCAAGATCTGGCGCGGCGAAGGAAATTTGCTCAGTGCAGCCATGCAGGTCACTGATTATAGACGTTTAGGGCCACCGTCCATGAGCGCGCCGATGTCCCATTTCCGGATTATTGACTTTTTCGATAAGCATTTATAGTGCCGATGCACAAGAAAAGTAATTACAAAATCGTTATTCAAATGGGGTTTTTCCACAACTCTCCACAGGCCAAATTACGTGGTAAGTGATAAGCTCACATGCCATGCAGAAATTGAAGTCCCGTATCCTGCTTGTGGATGACCGTGCAACCCTTCTCCACACCTACCGACTAATCCTCCAACAGCAGGGTCACGACGTGATCAGCGCCGGCTCGTACGGCGAAGCGATTCAGCACCTGGACGTTTCCGATTTCGATGTGCTGCTTTGCGATTACGGGCTGGACGGTTCTTTTTGTGGCTTTGATGTAATCGATTACGCTCGCACCAAGATGCCGAATATCCGCTCTCTCCTGCTGACAGGGTTCGGCTCCGAAGAGGTGGCTGAGCAGGCTGAAGAACGCGGCGTTAAGGTGCTCTTCAAGCCCATCGGTGTTCACGAACTGCTCAAGACGATCGCCGAAGGGCGCGTCGAACGAGCTATCGCGTAACGCTGATCGTCGCTGCCAACCAGCCGCGAGATCTATGCACCTGACAATCCTGCTTCGACTCTGTAAAATGCCCGCGTGTCCCGAACCACGCTTCTCATCGGTTTAATCGCCCTTCTTGCCGTATCTGCGTACGCGCAGTCTGCTCAGCCACCACAGCAACCGGGCGTGCGAGTCAACTACCTGAACGTGTGCACGCCCAGCGCGACTGATACAGCCGAGATTTCATCGGCACTGTCGACGATTCCGGCCCGCGCCTCTTTCGGAGTGGATTACGAAGTGGCGCGTGGTCGTTCGACCATGGCAGATCAGCCGTTGCCCCTCAACAACGCAAGCGTGGTCACCGGGTCCCCCGTCTCGAACTGGGTGAGGGTGCGCCGCGAGTTCACCTCTGCCACCGCATTCAGCAACGTCCAATACTCATTCAGCAGCGACGATAGCGGCATGACCGAGACACTGGTTTTCCGGGCACGCGAGGGCGCAAAGGGAGACGTGCTGCAGATCTCATTGCAGGATACGGTCACGTCAGGAACGCCCGCGGCAGTCGTCTCTTCGAACACTCCGGTAAACCGCGTCAGAATCGAACGGAGTGGCAAGTCATCATTAGTAGTGGCGCGCTGCGCCGATGCCGACCAGTCGAGCATTGAGCCGCTGTTTCGTAAGGCTTCGGAACTGATGGCGGCTTACCGTACCGCATTGGATGTACGTCGAACCGTCCCGGCTGACCTGGCAAGATTGAACGCAAACGGCACGTCCGCCAAAACGACAAAAAAGGCGGCGAAGCCCAGGTGATTTGACGGCTGTAACGCAACGGAGTTCACTGCGATTATCCATTCAAGAAAAGAAGACACATGGAAGACATTCGCAATACTGTGATTATGGGGTCAGGCTGTGCGGGCCTGACTGCGGCAATCTATTCTGCGCGGGCCAACCTGAAACCGCTCGTTCTGCAGGGCCATGAGCCCGGCGGGCAACTGTCGCTCACGACGCTCGTCGAAAACTTCCCCGGCTGGCCAGACGGCATACAGGGTCCCGAGCTGATCGATAACATGCGTAAGCAGGCCGAGACGTTCGGCACCGAGTACATGACCGGCTTTGTAACAGAGGCCAACCTGGGCCAGCATCCGTTCACGCTTAAGGTGGACGGCAAACAAATACAAACCCGCACGCTGATCATTGCTTCAGGAGCTTCGGCCCGATGGCTCGGACTCCCCAGCGAGCAGGCGCTGATCGGACACGGTGTTTCTTCCTGCGCCACCTGTGATGGATTCTTCTTCAACGGCAAGGAGATCACCGTGATCGGCGGCGGCGACTCCGCAATGGAGGAAGCGCTGTTTCTTACGCGCTTCGCGACCAAGGTCACCATCATTCATCGGCGCGAGTCATTTCGCGCTTCCAAGATCATGCTGGACCGCGCGCAGGCCCATCCCAAGATCCACTTCCGCCTGAATACGGTTGTGGACGAAGTGCATGATGTAGCCAGCAAGGAGGTGACCGGCCTGACGCTGCGCCACGTTGAGACCGGACGCACAGAGTTCCATCCGACCAGTGCGATGTTTCTCGGTATCGGTCACATCCCGAACACGAAACCGTTCGTCGGCCAGCTCGACCTCGACGATGACGGCTATATTCGCACGCGCGATTACGTCTTCACCGGAATTCCGGGTGTGTTTGCCTGCGGCGACGTGCAAGACCGCCGTTATCGCCAGGCAATAACGGCCGCGGGTACTGGCTGCATGGCTGCACTGGAAGTCGAAAAGTATCTGGAACAGATCGGTCGTTAGTCGGCGGCCGCTCGTCTGCGGCGGCTGCGCGGACCTGGGACCAGCTGTTTTGATAACGACAATGACTATGGACCGGATTATTGGACCGGGAGCACAGCTTCGGCTGTGCTCTTGTTTTTGGCCGTTCTCCGAGGACGTTGGCTTGCGTGACGCATCTTAGGATGTGGCGATACCTGGGGAGAACGGCTTGGCCGCGCTGCTGCTGTTTGAGATGAATGTGTCTACCGCCTTCGTTGTGATCGCGACGATCGCGATTCTGGCTATGGCCCTCGTATTGTTCGTAGCCCTGTTCGGTCCGGGTTTGCGCTACAAGATTTCCTCTCCCGCTTCCCAGCAGCTCGATTCCGACGATTTCCTTTACACACTCGAGGCCGTCACCGATGCCAAGGTGAATCACCGTACCGATCTTTACGTTCTGACGAATGGGGACCAGTTCTATGAAGCGGAGCTGGACGCCATCAGAAGCGCGACGGAGACCGTGAACCTTGAAGCTTACATATTCCAAAAGGGAGAAATTGCCGACCGCTACCTGGATGCGATGTCCAGCCGCGCACACGAAGGCGTTCGGGTCAAGCTCCTGCTGGATGCGGTTGGGAGTGCCGGGATAACTGAGCGTTACCTCAAGGCGTTCAAAGATACGGGCGGTTGCGTCGCGTGGTACAACCCACCGAAATGGAACAGGCTGCCTAGCTTCAATAACCGCACTCACCGCGAGTTACTGGTCGTGGATGGCCGCATCGGGTTCATCGGCGGCGCCGGTGTAGCCGACCACTGGTACCGGCAACGCGAGAAAATGCCCAGGTGGCGGGACACGGTGGTGCGGTTGGAAGGGGATGCCGTCCCTAA
>JAEZPW010000425.1 GCA_023441255.1 Acidobacteriota bacterium | reverse complement strand
GCCATATGCCGGTGCTTCCAGCAGTGCTGGTCACCCGCGCTTGTGACTTGGCTCACTGCATTGTGTTGCACGCGAATGGGATTGTGTCGCGGCGGGGTGAGTTCGTTCCGATGTATCTGTGTGGGGTAATGGCCGGGGTGGGGTGTTCTCGTACCGAACTGAATAGTAAGTTTCACTGATCAAGGTCGCATCTCGGATTCGCACCGGTGCAGCAGGATTGAGGCACTTAAGGACGAACCGCGCGTGGTGAACGCCAGTCGGCATAGGCCGGCGGCGCCTTTTGGAGGGCAATCATGCCGAAGGATACGCTTACGGTAGTTGATAACCGGACCGGCAAGTCATATGAGATTCCGGTGACGGAAGACACCGTCCGGGCTTTGGACCTGCGCCAGATCAAGGTCAATCCTGATGATTTCGGGATGATGACTTACGACCCGGCATTCACAAACACGGCCTCCTGCCGGAGCAGTATCACGTATATCGATGGCGATAAGGGCATTTTGCGTTATCGCGGCTACGACATCGCCGAATTGGCCGAGAACTGCAACTTCCTTCAAGTCGCCTACCTTATTATTCATGGCGAACTGCCCACGCCTGCGGAAGAGAAGCAGTGGGTACACGAGATTAACCGGCGAATGTTCGTCTTCGAGAACATCAAGAAGTTCATGGATGGGTTCCGCTATGATGCGCACCCCATGGGCATCCTGATCTCGACACTGGCGGCGCTGTCCACTTTCTATCCGAGTTCGAAGAAGGTCCGCGACAAGGAGGAGCAGTTCGAGAACATCTGCCGCATCATCGGCAAGACGCCTATCATTGCGGCGTATGCGTACCGGCACCGCGGAGGCTTGCCATACATCAGCCCAGACCCGGACCTCAGTTATTCCGAAAACTTCATGAACATGCTGTGGAAGAGGTCGGAGCTGAAGTTCCTGGCAAACCCGGTGCTGGCGCGCGCGCTGGACGTGTTGTGGATCCTGCACGCCGATCATGAGCAGAACTGCTCGGCAAACGCGATGCGGGCGGTCGGATCTTCGGAAGCCGATCCATTCGTATGTACAGCTGCCGCTGCGGCGGCTCTGAGCGGGCCTCTACACGGTGGCGCGAACGAAGAAGTGCTCATCATGCTGGATAAGATCGGGAAGAAGGAAAACATTCCCGACTTTATCAAGGGCGTGAAAGAGGGCAAGTACAAACTGATGGGGTTTGGGCACCGTGTGTACAAGAACTACGATCCACGGGCCAAGATCATCAAGCACACGGCCGACGAGGTGTTCAAGGTCACGGGCCGCAATCCGAAGATCGACATTGCCATCGAACTGGAACAGATTGCGCTCAACGACGAGTACTTCATTAAGCGCAAGCTGTATCCGAACGTGGACTTCTATTCCGGCATCATTTATCAGGCCATGGGATTCACGCCGGAGATGTTCACGGTGATGTTCGCGATCCCGCGCACGGTGGGCTGGCTGGCACAGTGGCGCGAGATGGTCAACGATCCGGAGCAGAAGATAGCGCGTCCGCGGCAGATCTATACCGGACACGAACTGCGCCACATCGACAAGCCAATGCTGATGAACGCGGTACACGCGGACTGAAGAGCCAGTCGTTGGTCGTTAGTCGTTTGTCGTTAGTCAAAATCACCACGGGACGGCTTCGGTCGTCCCGTTTGTTATTGAGGTGAGCGGTTTCACAGTTACTCGACGGGATGATGCGAGAGTTCCTTCGTGGCGCGTTCGGTTGCACTCGGTTTCGTGTGAGCAGCCGGGGACAAGACGCGCTACAACTTAGCCGGAATGACCTCCCCGAATTACTCTGCGTCGAGTCCGTTCAAGGGTTTACAATCATCTGTCCTTTTTTGCGTCCGCAAAACATTTCTAACCTAGGTGAAGGTGTAAGTACATGGACTACTCTGCCGGAACGAGACTCGGCGTTAACAAACTCATAGGAAAGCAAGTCACGGTGGATCCCGCGCACGATGTGCTGCGCAGCGAGCGTCAGCCGCTCGACGATATTTTCATGCCTAAGTCGGTGGCGCTGATCGGAGCGTCGGAGCGTGTGGGCAGCGTGGGCCGCAACGTATTGTGGAACCTGCTGAGCACGCCCTTTGGCGGAACGGTTTACCCCGTCAATCCGAAACGTGAAAACGTGCTGGGAATCCGGGCTTACAAGAGCCTGCGCGATCTGCCGGAGCGTCCAGACCTCGTCGTGGTGACTACGCCTGCGGGGACAGTCCCGGCGCTGATCGAGGAAGCGGTAGATATAGGCGTGCCTGCCGCCATCGTCATTTCCGCCGGCTTCAAGGAAGCGGGTGAGCAGGGCAAGGAGTACGAACGGCTGATAAAGCAGATCATCACCGGCAAGATGCGCCTGATCGGACCGAACTGCCTGGGCGTCATGAATCCCGTGACGGGCATGAATGCGACGTTCGCACAGACCGTGGCGCGTCCGGGGAACCTGGCGTTCATCTCGCAGTCAGGCGCGCTGTGTACGGCGGTGCTGGACTGGTCGTTGCAGGAAATGGTGGGCTTCAGCGCGTTCGTTTCCATCGGCTCGATGCTCGACGTCGATTGGGGCGACCTCATCACCTACTTCGGCAACGACACACGCACGACCTCGATCGTCATCTACATGGAATCGATCGGGGATCCGCGCAGCTTCTTGAGCGCGGCCCGCGAAGTCTCGCTGGTGAAGCCGATCATCGTCATCAAGGCCGGGCGCACCGCGGCGGCAGCAAAAGCGGCGGCCTCGCACACGGGTTCGATGACCGGGTCGGACGCGGTGCTGGATGCGGCTTTCCGGCGTTGCGGCGTTCTGCGCGTCGACACGATCGGAGACATTTTCCACATGTCCGAAGTGCTGGCTAAGCAGCCCCGCCCGGCAGGACCGCGGCTTTGCATCGTGACGAATGCGGGCGGCCCGGGAGTGCTCGCGACGGATGCCCTCGTACAGGGCGGCGGCGAGCTGGCTGACATTTCGCCCGAGACGATCGAAAAGTTCAACAAGATCCTGCCGGACGCCTGGAGCCACAACAACCCTGTCGATATTCTGGGCGACGCCGAGCCGGAGCGTTACTCGAAGTCGCTCGAGATTGCGGCGCAGGACTCGAGCATCGACGGCATGTTGGTGATCATGACGCCTCAGGGCATGACCGATCCGACGCGCATCGCCGAGAACCTGAAGCCCTACGCGCAGTCGTTGGGCAAGCCGGTGTTGGCGAGCTGGATGGGCGGTACGCAGGTGACTGCCGGTGAAGAGATTCTGAACCGCGTCGGCATCCCGACATTCCCGTTCCCAGATGCTGCGGCCGAGGCGTTCAACTACATGTGGAAGTATTCGTACAACCTCAAGGGCCTGTACGAGACCCCGAACGCGAGCGTGACCGACGTCAACATCGACCGCAAGAAGGCGTCGGAAATCATCCAGCACGTGCGTAAAACGGGCAGGACGATTCTGACGGAATTCGAGTCTAAGGAACTGCTGAAGGCCTACGGCATTCCAGTGACCGAGACCCGCATCGCGACCAGCGCGGATGCGGCGGTCAAGGCAGCGGAAGAGATCGGCTTCCCGGTGGTGCTCAAGCTGCATTCGGAGACCATCACGCACAAGACCGACGTGGGCGGCGTGCAACTGAACCTGCGCAACGCCGAAGCAGTCCGGTCGGCTTACAACGGCATCGAGAAGTCGGTGCTGGAGAAGGTCGGCAAGGGGCACTTCCTGGGCGTAACCGTGCAG
>JAEZPW010000419.1 GCA_023441255.1 Acidobacteriota bacterium | reverse complement strand
CTCCAGTACTGAGCGGAGTCGATGCGCAAGAGGAAAGCCGAAATCACCCAGCCACCGACCAGGCCTACGAGGTCAGAGATGATCGTCAGAAAGAACAGCATGAAGACGGAGGCGATGACGCGGGGCGTAACGAGCTTTTTGCTTGGGTCGGTTCCGAGCGCCCGCATGGCGTCGATCTGCTCGGTGACCTTCATGGAGCCGAGTTCGCTGGCCATGCCCGATGAATTGCGACCGGCAACCATCAGACCCGTCAATACAGGGCCGAGTTCGCGAACCATCGAGAGCGACACGAGTTGGCCGGTGAGCGACAGCGACCCGAACTTCTGGAGGGTGTTCGAGGTCTGAAGCGCAAGCACGGCCCCGGTGAAGAAACCAGTCAATACGACGATGGGCAGGGAACCGACACCGATCAAATCAGCTTGCTGAAGCGTATCCGCCATGTAGCGGGGACGGACAAAGAGGTTGCTGAGGGATCGCCAGGAAAGCTGCCAGTACTCCTGTACCGCCAGCACCCTATCCTTAGCGAACTCCGATGGTGAGAGCAGTTCCATGCGTCTGCCGACCCGCACACGGCGGGAAGTTGAAATATAACAGATGAGTGCAGGATGGTCAGCGGCTCAACACCCGGCAGTTTGCGCCCTGCAAGTTCTGTCCGAGGTCTTGCTCGAGGTGCCGGAGCCATTCTGTAGGCGAGTGCGTTCGCCACCGGTAAGTCTTGTGGCGAGAAATCAGCCGCCAGCGTTCGGCCGTCAGCTTCCAGTGAGCATCTGCAAGGTGAGCTAGTCGCGTCCTTTGCGTCGTATCTCTATATTCAGTCGCTTGATTTTCTGGTTCAGCGTTGACAGGGGGACTCGGAAGCGCTCGGCTGCCTCCGTCTGGTTGCCATTGCACTTGTCGAGCATATCGGTGATGATGCGCCGCTCGCAGTCTTCCATGATGTCGAAGAGAGAGGCGTCTGGCCGGTGCTCAATGGGAGCGAATGCAGAGCCGCGACCGACGATGTGATCGGGAAGCAGGTCGATGCCGACCACGGGTCCGGAGGAGAGGACGACAGCGCGCTCGATCACGTTTTCGAGTTCGCGCACATTTCCAGGCCAGTTGTAATCGATCAGGGCGCGCAGCGCTTCCGGGGCTATCTGACGCAGCGGCTTGTCGTTCTCGGTGCAGAACTTCTTGAGGAAGAACTCTACAAGCAGCGGTATATCTTCGCGACGATTGCGAAGGGGCGGCAGATCGACGGTGATGACGTTCAGACGATAGAACAGGTCGTCGCGGAATTTGCCCTCGCGAACGGACTGCTTCAGGTCGACGTTGGTGGCGGCGATGATGCGCACGTCCACCTGTAACTCCTGGATGCCGCCCAGATGCATGAACTTGCGATCCTGGAGGACGCGCAGGATCTTCGCCTGGGTTTCCAGGGACATGGTGCCGATCTCGTCGAGAAACAGGGTGCCGCGATCGGCTACCTCGAACAGACCTTTCTTCGATGCGACAGCGCTGGTGAACGCACCCTTCACATGCCCGAACAGAGTGGATTCGAGAAGATCGGCGGGCATAGAGCCGGTATTGACGGGCACGAATGGCCGATCTTTTCGCGGGGAACTCATGTGAATGGCCTTGGCGATGAGTTCCTTGCCGGTGCCGCTTTCACCCTGAAGGAGGACGGTGGAGCGACTGGGGCCGACCTGGGCGACCAGGTCGAAGATGCGCAGCATCGGGTCGCTCTTGCCGACGATGTTCTCGAAGTTGTAGCGCTGCTTCAGGGCGCGCTTTAGCTGGATGTTCTCTTCTTCAGCGCGGCGCCGGGCGATGGTGTTGCGAATATCGGCGAGGAGCTTTTCGTTATCCCAGGGCTTCTGGATGAAATTAGCGGCGCCACCCTGCATGGCCCTGACGGCGTTTTCTACGGTGCCGTAGGCGGTAATCATGATGACCGGGAAAACGGGATCACGGTCCCGTATTTCGGCCAGAACGTCGAGGCCGTTCTTGTCGGGTAGGGCGAAGTCGAGCAGCAGCAGATCGAAAGTTCGCTCGAAGAGGCGGGCGAGGCCCTCTTCGGCCGTTCCTGCGACGTCCACGTCGTAGTCCTCCAGTTCGAGCAAAGTCTGGAGAGACTCTCGAATGGCGACCTCATCGTCGATGATCAGGATGGAACCGGCGGAATTCTGTTCTCTTATCGCGCGGCCCCGGACCGCAACACCAGCTTCAGACATTCACTGCCTTCTTGAGCATTGGGAATTCCAAGACGAACGTAGTGCCCTCGCCGGGATGGCTCTCAACGCTGATTTTCCCAGCGTGTTCTTGAATTATGCCATACGTAACGGACAGGCCGAGGCCAGTGCCGCGCCGACCATTGGTGGGGGCCGCCTTGGTGGTGAAAAACGGGTCGTAGATGCGCTGCAGGTGTTCCTGGGCTATTCCGGTGCCGGTATCGGACACGGTAACAAAGACGCCGTTGCCATTGCCGGTAACGATCCGCAGTTTGCCGCCACCGGGCATGGCATCACGAGCGTTGAGGAACAGGTTAAGGAAGACCTGCTGCAGCTTGCCGGCATTGCCATAGATGGCCGGCAGGCTGGATGCGAACTCAGTCTCGGCGGACACGTGAGCGGTCTTGAACTGATGTTCCAGCAGCGCAAGCGTGTCGTGGATCACGCGGTTGATATCGATCTGGCTGAATTCCGTGCCGCTGGTACGGGAGAAGTTCAGAAGATTGTTGACGATCTCGGAGGCACGGAACGTCTGTTGCGTGATTTTTTCCAGCAATTTGGATTGTTTCTCGTCGCCGGTGAGCTGCTTCTGGAGCATCTGGGCGTATGACGAAATGACGGCCAGGGGCGTATTGACTTCGTGCGCGACACCGGCGGCGAGAAGACCGATGGACGACAATTTTTCCGCTTGCGACAACTGCGATTCGAGATCGGTGCGCTCGGTGATGTCGTCCAGGATGATAAGCCGGCCGATGACGTGGAAGCGGCGCGTAACCAGGGGCGCAATGGCGATATTCGTCGTGCGCGTGTCACCGGCCGGCGTATCAAGGCGAAACTTATAGAGATTGTGAATGCCCGGGGCCTGCCGCACGCGGTAGAACTCCTCGGCGAAGTTGGCGGGCAGCACCTCGCTGATGGGTGCGCCCAGAACTTCGGCCCGGGACTTGGCGAACATGACTTCCATCTGGGAATTCCAGAACTCTATGCGGTCGTCAAGATCGACGGCCAGGACACCCACGCTGATGGACTCGACGATATTTTCATTGAAGTCCTTTAAACGCTCGTACTGCATGACCTTCTGTTCGAGCGAGGCGTAAAGCTGTGCGTTCTGGACGGCAATGCCGAGATATCCGGCGAGTGCTTCGAGCAACTCGACATCTTCGCTGGAGAGGAAGTCGCCTTCGATGGTCTTGCCCAGACCGAGTACCGCTATGGTGCGGTTCTGCACCTTGCAGGGGATGTAGTAATTCAGGTCGAGGCGTGCGATCGCCTCCTGGGCAGACGGAGTCTCCCGCACGACCTGGTGCGTGTTGTCGAAGAACAGGTGTCCGGCGCCCAGTTCGGGACGCTGCTCGGCTAGGAATGAGAGATCGAGCCACGGGCTTTCGCCGATGCCGAAGGACTTGACGAGCCTGAAGCGGTTTTCTTCGGGCTCACCAAGGAAAACGGCAGCGCGGTCGACGAGCAACGTTCGCGAGATGCGGTCGAGGACAGAGCTGAGCATCTTGTCCAGATCGGTCTCGGAGCTGAGTTCTCGGCCGAACTCGATGAGAGTTTTCCGGTAGTCGTAACGCTTGCGATAGAAAATGCGGTCGAGTTGCGCCTGGATCCAGTTCTTTACCGGTTCGAAGAGGAGGGCGGTAATGGCGATGGCTACAACGAGGCCGCTCTTGCCGAAGTTGGGAACCCTGGTGTGAAGGATCTCAGTTGCCACACCTATTGCGGCGAAGTAGAACCCGACAATGGCGGCGGATGCCAGGGTGTAGGTAACGCCGCGCTTGAAGATCAGGTCGACGTCCATCAACCGGTAACGGAAGATAGCGTAGCCGAAGGTCAAGGGCAGGAAGACCAGCGACAGAACGCTGAACTTCATGGCTGGAGTAGCTAGAGATCCAGACACCCACGGCAGAACATAAAAAAGCGTGTAGGGGGTGATTGCCAGTATCGTCCCGCGAGTGACCCACTTCATTTGCTGACGCAACAGGGGGGTAGACGCGTGCTTGTACGTGTGCCAGAGGACACCGGCTGCCAGGACGAACATCGCGGCTGCGTACAAGGTAGCCGAGCGGTCCAGTTGCCACTGCAGCAAGTTGCTTGCAGGCAGACTGCGCATGGCCCACACGCGAACGGCGAGCAGCAGGGCTCCGGGCAGATAAACGGACCAGGGAACCCAGCGATGTTTACGGACTATGTTCTTGGTCTCGGGGAATGTCAGAACGAAGTGCAGGAAGAGAGCAGGTTGCAACAATTCCGCAACTATGTTGGACCACAGAATGATCCAGTCGAACTCATTCAGCTTGCCGGTGTAGTGGAACGAATACCGGATGAACGAGACCAGACAGAACAGATAGAAATGCATCGACCGCGGTGCGGTCCAGCGGCGGAAGAGAATGTAGAGGCCGATACCGAGGTAAATGAGAGCGATAAACCTGAATCCGGCGTTCTCAGAATTGTCGCGCGGAATCAGGATCACGGGAACCTGGGGCAACGGAACCGTGTCGCGACTCAAACTGTAGGTTGCCTTGTTCCAGACGCCGACCCGATAGGTAGATCTGCTGACGTCGGTATCGCGCTTAATCGGGCGGTCGTTGATGGCGACGAGAACGTCGCCTTCCTTGATACCTGCCTTCGCGCCAGGACCGTCAGGGTCAACCCGGCGGGCACGTACTCCGTCGTGCTGTTCGACCCACCAGACACCGTCGTACGGTGTTTCAAACTCGCGCTCCTTCTGGAAATTAATCCAGGCGAATACTGCCGCTGCCAGCGTAAGCACCGCCAGCAGTACGGCAGAAGTGCGAGTTTGAAAATCTTTGTTCATTGGCCGGGGTGGCACATGACGCGACGAATCGCCTGGTGCGTGATGTGCGGCAGACGGCTGCGACATTCGTGAGTGCAACTCGACTGCCAGCTTTGCGGCCATCGTGAAAACCTAAATGATTTAAATCTAGTGACTTACATCGACATTGTACCAGTCCATGCTCAAGAATACGCAATTTGGAATATTAGTGTGTGTTTACGTATACGCTGTTCGACGGAAATCGTTGAGTACCCAAGAGCATAGATGCCGCAATTGTGGTGCAGGTCGGCTTCGCTTGGAGGCGCTAAACTGGCATCGAGGGGAAACGATGAACGACTACGAACACATAGTAGACCTGGAAGCCCGGTACCTGCTGCAGACCTATTCGCGGTACCCGGTGGCATTGGCGAAGGGCAGGGGTGTGTACGTTTGGGACGTTGAAGGAAGAAAGTACCTGGATTTCGTGGGCGGACTCGGGGTGAATGCGCTCGGGCACGCGCACCCGAAGATAGTAAAGGCGATCCGAGAGCAGGCTGCGCGAGCTATACACTTTTCGAACTTGTATTACAACGAGTTTCAAGGAAAGCTGGCCAAGCGTCTGTGTGAGCTGTCGGGCCTGGACAGGGCCTTTTTCTCGAACAGCGGGACGGAGGCGATCGAGGGAGCGATCAAGGTGGCGCGAGCGGCCGGGCACGCGGTTGGAGGCGATGCCAAGTCCAAGCTTGTCGCGCTCGCGGGATCGTTCCACGGCAGGACATTCGGCGCGTTGTCGCTGACGGGACAGGAAAAGTACAGAAAGACCTTCGAGCCGATGCTTGAGGGCGTGACGTTCGTGAAGCGGGAGGATGTCGAGGCGCTGCGGGCGGCCGTAAACGACGACACGTGTGCGATCGTGATGGAAACGATCCAGGGCGAGGGCGGGATTCGAGAGTGCTCGGCCGAGTATCTGCGGGAGGTGCGGGAACTCGCCACGAAACACCGGGCGGCACTGATCCTGGACGAGATCCAGTGCGGAGTCGGCAGAACCGGGACGATGTTTGCGTACCAGCAGAAAGGAATCGTGCCCGATATCGTCACCATCGCGAAGCCGATCGCGGCGGGGCTGCCGCTGGGGGCATTCGTGGCAAAAGAAGAGTTTGCCCGGGCCATAACGGCCGGAAAGCACGGAACAACCTTCGGGGGCGGTCCGTTGGCCTGCAGAGTCGCCCTGGAGGTCCTCGCCGTCATGGAGCAGGAACGACTAATGGAACGAGTGCAGCGGGTGGGCAACTACATGCATTCGCTGTTTGAGGGATTGGTACGGGATTTCGCCGGGCTCGCGCTGGAGGCGCGCGGAACGGGCATGATTCAGGCGCTCGAGTTAAGTGTACCGGCGCGGCCGATCGTGGATGCGGCATTGGCGGAAGGACTTCTGTTGAACGTCACGCAAGAAAAGGTGCTGCGGTTCCTGCCGCCGTACCTGCTCGAGGAGAAGCACGCAGATAAGCTGGGGCGGTTCTTGCGGAAGAGTCTTAAGGCGGTGCCGAAGCAGCAGACTGCGGCGGTTGGTTCATAAGCTACAAAGAACAAAAAAGAGGGGAGTTTTTCAACTCCCCACAGAAGCGACAGAGGCGATATCGCTAGATATGAGTTCCGAGCTGCCACCGCGGTTGCCAGCTGAAGGAAATATTTCCGAATTTGACAATAGGCCCACCTCTGCGGTTTTCGAACCCGTAAACAGCGCAAAGGCTTTGGAGCGCGTATCTCCTGAGGTTTCAGAACGCTGGACAGATGCTGCAGGGGTACGCATGCGTTTTCTGGAGGCGGGACGCCAGGCAGGCCAGCCACCTCTGCTGCTGATCCATGGTCTGCTGGGGTACTCGTTTTCCTGGCGCTTCAATGTCGCGGAACTTGCACGCGAGAGACAGGTGTTGGCGGTTGACCTGCCCGGGGTGGGTTTTTCCGAGCGAAGTAACGCATTGGACTGCTGCATGGGCTGCATCGCCGGCAGACTGCACGAGTTCCTGCGCGATCGGGGAGAGCAAGAGTTTGACCTTCTCGGGACATCGCACGGAGGCGGCGTGGCAATTCTGCTGGCAGCGATGGCGAGGGAGACTGCGCCTCGAATCCGCCGGCTGGTTTTATCGGCACCTGTGAATCCCTGGTCGCCGCACGGCAGGGTTATCACACGACTGCTGGCAACCAGGGTGGGCGCGGGGGTGTTCCGCTGCTGTGAGCCGCTGATCAAAAGCACCCACGACTTCGCCTTGAGACGGATGTATGGGAATCCGTCGCGCATCGTTCCGGGAACGCTCGAAGGGTATCGTGAACCGCTCAGCGTTCCAGGAACTCTGGAGCATGTGCTACGGATCGTGAAGAGCTGGCACAAAGACTTGGCGGAGGTGGAAGCCGCACTGGGGAAGATTTCGGACGTCCCGACGTTGCTCTTGTGGGGAGCACGGGACGACGCGGTTCTGCCGAGGTCTGCCGAGAAATTGAGGGCAAAGTTCCGCAATGCCGAGTTGGTGGTGTTCGGAGACGCCGGGCACCTGCCTTATGAAGAAGTACCCGAACAGTTCAACCGGGCTGTAGGCGAATTTCTGCGGCGGCTGTAAGCGTCCGGGTCAGCTGGATTTGAAGCCTTCCTGTAGTATTTTCACTGTACTTGTTGGACAGGTTTCGTTCATGGGCGAACGTCTCTTCGAGATGATGCGCGGGTATTTTGCTGTCCATGGTTACTGGACGGTGGCGCTGGCACTGTTGCTTGAGAACAGCGGGCTGCCAGTGCCGGGGGAGACGGCTCTGCTTTTTGCCAGCTTTCTCGCGTACTCCGAGCATGACCTGCGCATGCCGTACATTGTGTTAACCGGGATAGCTGCAGCTACCCTGGGAGATAACCTGGGGTATGTGATAGGGCACAAAGGTGGGCGGCCTTTGCTGGACCGTTACCGCCACCTGTTCAGGATCCCGCAACGGCATATCCGGAGGGGAGAACGGCTGTTTGCGCGGTACGGAAGCGTTGCCGTTTTCTTTGCACGATTTGTGTTCGGTATGCGCGTGCTGGCCGGGCCTATGGCGGGCGTATTGCGAATGCCGTGGCGCAAGTTTGCGGTTTTCAATTTGCTGGGCGCGACCGTCTGGGTGACGGTCATCTCGACGATAGGGTTCCTGTTTGGGCGACACTGGGGCACGCTGGTGAAGGTAGTGAAGGAGTTTGACATTGTGGTGGCCCTGCTTGGGGCCGCGCTGATCGCGGTTTGGTTGTGGCGAAGAACGCAAGCAGCAAAAGAGGATGCGCCGCAGTGAGGACGCGGCAAGGCGAAGGAGACCTGCTTCGGCAGAATCGATGAATCGGCAACTCAAACGGATTCTTGTACTGATAGTGGGATGGGCCTTCATTCTGGTGGGTATCGCGGGATTGTTCCTGCCGGTGATCCAGGGAATTTTGTGCATCATCATCGGCCTGATGATCCTTTCCAGCGAGTACGTGTGGGCGCACAATCTGCTGCAGAAGCTCAAAGCCAGGTTTCCCAGAATGGCTGCGCTGTCGGAGCAGGGCAAGGAGAAGGCGCAGGAATGGCTTGCTCGTCTGACGCGCCGGCAAAAGCGCGAGTCTACATCGTGCCCAGCGGGAGAGAATACTGAGAGCGAGGCGGCGCGAGCTAGAGTCGACGACCGATGATGGCGCGGATACGAAAGCTGCTGGCGAGCGAAAAGGAAGCGTGGATCCGTTTTGCGCTGGCGTTAACAGGCCTGGCACTCAGCTTTACAGCAGCCGTGTTTTCCACCGTGGAACGCATGGCGGGGAATCTGGTTCTCACGGTCATTCTAGCGTCCGCATCATTGTTGATGGCTGCGGGCGTTGCGATCACAACGGTTCCGTACCTCGCACGCAAGGTGCGACTGGAACGCGTTCGCGACGTCTTCGACTATGACGTGACCCGCGAAGGCGCGTTCTATCTGGTATTTACGCTGATCATCGGGATCGCCGCTCTCAATACCGGTAACAACCTGCTGTTCATCATCGTCTCTGCAATGCTTGCCGCAATCATCGTGTCAGGAATCGCCTCGGCAGCCGTGCTGCGCGCACTGGAACTGGAGGTGGTGCTGCCTCGGCACGCTTTCGCGCGGAGTGAATCGGTGGCGCGCCTGAAGCTGGTGAACAAGCGGAAGGTGCTGCCGGCATTCTCGGTGGCAGTGGTCGCGACGCCGGGGAAGGAAGCGTCGAAACGACGCCGATTCGGGATCGGTGCGAGGGCAAGGAAGATACAAGACGGTTTGGCTTCGAATGGGCCGGTGTTGCAGGAGAGCGTGTATTTTCCCTACGTGCCGGCGAAGGGAACGGTCAGTGCAGACGTGCAACTCAGGTTTGAGCGGCGAGGGCGGTATACGCAAGACCAGCTCGGACTGATGACGCGATTCCCATTCGCACTTTTTCGCAAGACTCGGCGATTGAGGCTGTCGCAGGAGTTGATCGTTTATCCGGCTATCGAGGCGACGGATGAAATGCTGGAGGTGCTGCCCGCACTTTGTGGAGAATTTGAAACGTTCGTGCGCGGACGCGGATATGACCTTTACCGAATTCGCGATCACGTGCCGGAAGATTCAGCACGGCACGTGGATTGGAAAGCGACGGCGAAGACGCGGGAGCTCAAAGTGCGGGAGTTCACACGGGAAGACGAACGTAAACTAAGGATTGTGTTCGATAATCCCGTTGCGGGCATGCTGCAGGATATGCGGTATGAGCGGGCAGTTTCGCTGGCAGCTTCCCTTGCGTGGCACTTCAGCGGCGAAGGAACGCAACTTTGCTTTGTCGGTCCGGCACTGCAGGAAAGCGCGGACACCGATACTTTTCTTAAGCTGCTTGCGTTGATGGAGCCGGCCGACGGGCCGATGGACCTAGGACGTGTCACGGCAGAAGCAGACTGGTTCAATGTCGTCGTTACTGCGCGAACGCGCGGCAGCATTCCTACGGAACTCTGGGCGAAGTCTTACTTCGTCTTCATGGGGGACTAAGGGCAGAGAAGCTCTGCTGAAGCCGAGTGGGGCTGTTTTTCAGTTCTCCTGCCGGGAGCGTTTCCGGCACTCGTCGTGGCAGCCCCGGGTTAATTGCCTGCCATCTGCAAAAGACATATACTGCGCCCCATCTGTGGGACGGGGGGTGATTCATGTCTGCGATTTGCGAACTCACGAAGGGCGCCCAACTGTTCACGGTTGACGAACAAGTGAGCGTTGCCGACGCTGCCGCCCTGATGGCAGAGCGGAACATAGGTGCGGTCCCGGTGCTTAAGGGTGGCCAACTGGTCGGGATATTCTCCGAGCGGGACATCATGAAGCGTGTGGTAGCCCAGGGCCTAGACCCGAAGATCATGCGAGTGGCACAGGTGATGACCGCGGAGCCGCTGACGGTAGCGCCGAACGAGACGCTCGAAAACTGCATGGTGCTCATGAAAAAGCACGCGGTGCGTCATCTTCCGATAGTGGACGCTGGCAAACTGGTCGGAGTGGTTTCGCTTCGAGACATCCTGCTACACGAAGTGGACGAGATGGATGGAGAAGTGAGGGCCATGAGAGCGTACATACAGAGTGGCACATAGGGTCTTCATGGGACGTAAGCCCGGCGCACGCGCCGGGCTTTTTTGTTGGAGCGAAGACGGTCAGTCCGCCGCTGTGCTCTGGGAAGGCGAGGAGAGGCGTCCGCGGAGTTCGCGAGCGAGTTGCGCGGGATCCTCGATGGGCGGCATGCAAGTGAAGCCGGAGCAGATCACAGCTGCCGTTCGGCCCTGCTTGACGGCAGGAAGAGCGGGGACGGGTTCCCGCAGTGCGGGAGGAAGGTTCTGCGGGGCAGCTTCGTTGTCCGGCAGGCAAAGGACGGATTTGGTGAGTGAGAACGGTGCCACGGCTTCGGCGTAGAGACGTTGGGCTGCCGCATCGCTTCCTACGACAACAACCTGAGTGTGTGCGCGCGTGAGCAGCAGGGAGGCGATGCCGTAAGTCGCGGCGAAAATGCCGTACTTTGAGGCGTGCGGCGCGAATAACTCAAGCGTACGCCGGGCAGATTCGTGGTAACGCGGATTGTCGTTCCAGGAGTGAAGGCGTAACAAAGCGATGGCTGCTGCGGAATTGCCCGCCGGCGTGGGGGAATCCTGAAAGGGCTTGCGGCGGGCGGATAGAGCGCCTGCGGTAGAGTGCCCGGAAGGCGTATCGAAGAATCCGCCGTTTTGTTCATCGTAGAAGCGGTCAAGCATGGCGTCTGCGAGGCGGACTGCGAAATTGAAATAGGTGAGGTCCGCAGTGGTTTCGTAAGCGTCGAGGCAGGCGATAGCCGTATAGGCGTAGTCATCCAAGGTGCCGCTTATGGCACTTCCGGCGGATCGCTGGTCGGAGTAGGCGATGACGTGAGCGAGGCCGCGCTCGGGATGCCAGGCTTGGGAGAGTATGCGATCGAGCGAGCGCAGAGCGAAGTGGCGGGCGTCCTCAAGCGAAAGCACGCAGGCAGCATCCAGGTAGGCTGAAACGCACAGGGCATTCCAGCCGACATACATGGTCTTGTCGACGAAAGGCGTGGGACGCTTGAGGCGAGCGGCGTACATCTTGTCTTTGGCCGAGGAGAGGAGTTCCCGGGTGCGGTTCACGTCGATGTTGAGCCGACGTGCTATTTCCTCCGGATTAGCTTTTATGAACAGAACGTTCTTGAAATGATTGTGGTGCATCTCGCCGACGTCGTCGATGTCGTAGTAGAGGGATGCGGCAGAGAATTCTTCTTCTGTCAACACGTCGCGGGCTTCAGCAACCGTCCAGGTGAAGTAATCGCCGTCGTCATCGAGAGAAATGTCGGCATCCTGAGAGGCGTAGAAGCCGGCGTGCTCGCGGTCGGAGAGCACGGAGTCCATCCAGCGAACGATGTCGCGAGCGACGTCCGCGAAGAGCCCGATTCCAGTCGCCTGAAAGCCGTGAACGTAGTTCTTGAGCAGTTCCGAGTTGTCATAGGACATTTTCTCGAAGTGGGGCACGACCCAGCGTTCGTCCACGGAGTAGCGGTGGAAACCTCCGGCGAGCTGGTCGTAGACTCCGCCGTGAGCCATGTTCTGGAGAGTGGTCACGATGATGGTGCGGAGGTCGTTGTTGAAGGTGTAGGCATACTGATCGGTGAGCAGATCGAGGGCGGAGGGATGCGGAAACTTCGGGGCAGAGGAGAATCCGCCGTGGACGGCATCGAACATTGACTTGGCGGATTCGACGATATGGGTGATGACTTCCTCTGAAACAGTGCGGCTACCACCACCGAGTGATTCGGCTTGCTCCAGGAAGGCCATTACGTTTTCGGCAGACTCGAAGACCTCGTCACGTTTGTCGCGGTAGGCCTGCGCGAGCGTCTGGAGGACGCGCTTGAAGCCGGGCCGGCCCATAAGATCGTCGGGAGGAAAGTAGGTGCCTCCAAAAAAGGGACGGCCATCGGGCGTGAGAAACACCGTGAGGGGCCAACCGCCCTGACCGCTGATCGCCTGCACGGCAGCCTGATATCGGCTGTCAATGTCTGGCCTTTCGTCGCGGTCGACTTTAACAGGTATGAACAACTCGTTGATGATGGAAGCGACCGCAGGGTTCTCGTAAGATTCGCGGTCCATCACATGACACCAGTGGCACCAGACGGCGCCGATGTCGAGGAGAATGGGCTTGTTTTCGCGCTGAGCTGTGGCGAGGGCCTCGTCGCCCCATTCGTGCCAGCGGACAGGTTGGTGGATGGCGGAACGCAGGTAGGAGGATGAGGCGTTCGCGAGTGCGTTCGAGTGTTCGGCTGCCATAAGAGAATTTAGATGTTGGGCAGCGCATGCGGTCGCTCGATAAAGCGGGCCCGGCATGATGGCCGGGCTCAGAACGGAACGGTGGAATGTAAGGCTTGCAGATGGCCTCGTGATTCAAGAGCCAGCAAGCTGTCGGGCCATGCTGCAGTAGAGGTCAACAGCTTCGAGGAGTTGAGCCTTGTCGATGTATTCATGTTCGGTATGCGCCACGTGAATCGATCCGGGACCGAGCAGAAGCGGCTCTCCCCAGTTCGACAGAGCCGGGATGTCGGTAGTGAAGGATGCGGTCATCGTAGGAATGCCGGGTACTGTGCGCAGTTTCACGAACGGGATTTCCAGCGAGAAGTTCACGTGCGCTAAAGGCGCAACTGCGTTGGAGATTTGCTCGCGGAGGTCCTGGCTTGGTCCGACCAGGCGGTAGAGAAGCTGGGCGCGGGCGTGGTCGGAGATGACGTTGGGAGCGCGTCCGCCCTCGATGACGCCGATGTTCATGGTGCAGGGACCAACCTCAGGGTTGACGGGGAGATCCATCTCGCGCAGGCGCCAGAGAGCTTCAAGGAGTTTGTCGATCGCAGACTCGCCGAGTTCCGGATATGCGGAGTGCGCCATGCGTCCGCTGGCGGTGAGCTCTACACGCAACGCACCTTTGGACGCCACGGCGAGCTTGTTCTCTGTGGGCTCGCCGTTGATTAGGAAACGCGAGTTGCGCGACTGAACGTTGGCTGCGTGCGCGCCTGTGCTGTCGCGCTCTTCGCCTACAAGGAACAATAATCCGACATAAAGAGCCTCTTGCCGCAGGCTCAGAGCTGCCGCGACCTGGGCCGCGATAATGCCCTTCGCATCGCATGATCCGCGGCCGTAGATGCGCTTTTCGTCTTCGGAAGACGGGATGAAGGGCGGCACGGTATCCATGTGCGTCGAAAACACAATGGCTGGAAAAGGTGCTTCGGGCCACGCTGCCTGGACATTAAAGCGGCCGGGGGCGGCCTCACATCGGTCGGCTTTCATGCCAAGTTGCGCGAGTTCGTGGCAAAGGAAGTCTCCAACCTGACGTTCATTGCCGGTGATCGACTCGATGTCAACCAGCTGCCGTGTGAGGACGACCGGATCCATGCTGAAAAGAATAGCAGGCGGTAGTGGTGAGGCGAAAAGAGAGATTTGCGTGGTACGTTAGTTGTCTTGCCGCGAATGGCGCGGTTCGGAGGAGCATACGGAGGAGAGACTCACACAGGCGTCGCAGATCGCGTCTTTGTTTCTGACGGGTCCGGTTGGCCAACTCGAGGCATTGCT
The DNA here is from genome assembly GCA_023441255.1 of Acidobacteriota bacterium. Taxonomy (GTDB): domain Bacteria; phylum Acidobacteriota; class Terriglobia; order Terriglobales; family Acidobacteriaceae; genus JAEZPW01. The sequence goes on along the minus strand of JAEZPW010000419.1, from coordinate 3,750 downwards.
GAACGGCGGCGCTCCGGATGCCAAGTACGCGGCGCTGGTGTGCCATCCACACCCGCTCTACGGCGGGACGATGCACAACAAGGTCGTGTATCACGCGGCCAAAGCCCTCAATGAAGCCGGCTATCCGGTGCTGCGATTCAATTTCCGCGGCACGGGTAGAAGCGCGGGTGCGCACGATGGCCGGGCTGAGTCGGATGACGTTGCGGCGGCGGTGGATTGGCTGGCCGGCGAGTATGGGCTGCCGGTGATCTTTGCGGGATTCTCGTTCGGAGCCGCCGTGGGCCTGCGAGCCTGCTGTCCAGACCGCCGCGTCGCAGGACTCATTGCGCTCGGAACACCGATTGCGGTAGATGGGCGCTTGTATGCCTATCGTTTTCTGCAGGAGTGCAGCAAGCCGAAGCTGTTTGTGAGCGGCACGGAGGACGAGTTCGGGCCGCGCAAGGAACTGGAGCGAGTGGTGGCGTCCGCCGCAGGGCCGAAGCAATTGGTGTGGGTGGAGGGTGTTGGTCATTTTTTCGAGGGAAAGCTGCCGGTGATGAAGAGCGCAATGGAACGCTGGCTCGTGGAAACCTTCGGCAGCAGACAGGAGCAACGCGGTGCCTGACGTGAATCGTGAGGCGGCGTTGCTGCCGGGAGACATGCGCGTGTTTGCGCGTGAGGTGTTTCAGCACGCGCTGAGAGTGGCGGATATCAGGAACGCGTTCGAACGGAATGTATCGTGCGAGCGGCGCGTATTGCGGGTCGGGGAAGATCTGTACGATCTCGCGCGGTACGGTCGCGTGTTCGTCGTTTCCATTGGGAAGGCAGCACATACCATGGCGGACTGCCTTGTGCAGAAGACCGGGAGCGGCGCACTGGAGGGAATAGTAGTTGCGCCCATAGCCGTTTCGCCTCAACTGCCAGGGTTCCGGTACTTCAAGGGCGGGCATCCGTTGCCGGATGAGGAATCGTTGCGCGCCGGCCGGGCGGTGCTGAACGCACTCAGCGCGATGAATGAGCACTCGCTGGTGATTTACATGATCAGCGGTGGCGCCTCAGCCATGTGCGAGCAACCGATCTCGGAAGACATCACACTGGAGGATCTGGTCCGTACCTACCGTGTTCTGGTGCACTCGGGAGCGCCGATTGCGGAGATAAACGCGATTCGGAAGCACTTGTCAGCGCTGAAGGGTGGTCGGGCGGCGCAGGCGGCGTCTGCTGCAACGCAGGTGGCGATACTAGTGTCGGATGTGCCGGAAGGCAAACTGGATTCGCTCGCATCGGGTCCGACGCTGCCGGACTCCAGTACGGTGGAGGACTGCTATCGGGTGGCGGAAGAGTTCGGGATGACCGCGCAGTTTCCAGCGCCGGTTCGATCTTTGTTCGAGGAGCGGCAATTGGAGGAAACGCCGAAGGCCGGCGATGAGGCGTTCGTGCGGGTACGGCACTGGTTAATCTCTTCCAATTCCACAGCGCTGGAAGCCGCTGCTGAAATGGCAAGGGGAGTCGGCTTCGACGTCGTCGTCGACAATAGTTGCGATGATTGGGACTACCGCAAAGCCGCCGACTATCTGCTCGAGCGGTTGCGGCAAGTGAGGCAGAGGTCAAAGCGCGCGTGCGTCGTATCCGGGGGCGAAGTCACGGTCAAAGTGACGAACGGTGGCGTGGGAGGACGGAACCAGCAGTTTGCACTTTATTGCGCGGAGCGAATCGCAGGCGAGCAAGTCACGGTCCTGAGCGCCGGAACGGACGGAATAGACGGCAACAGCGAGGCAGCGGGAGCGGTCGTCGATGGTACGACCCTGGAGCGAGCGGCGGATAAAGAGTTGAGTGCGCGAGAGGCGCTTGACCACTTCAACGCTTACCCATTGTTTGACGAACTCGGCGATGCGATTGTGACAGGGCCGACGGGAAACAACGTGCGAGACCTGCGCGTGCTGCTGGCTTGGTGAAATGGAGGAGAAACCCCAGCCAGCGATTTATGCGACCCTGAATGTAGCGTGTGAAAGGCGTGTTTTTTCAAAGAGACGCTTTGAGTCTTTTCAGATCGTGTTACGACCTAGGTTCGCACCTTTCAATGGATTTAGGAAAAGCTTCCATCAGAAGAATCGGGTGGTGCCTTCCTCCAGGACAACCACTCGGTCGTCAACTCCTGCTGATTGCGCTTCCGTCGCCAGCAGTTTAAGCGGTTCATCCATGGGTTCGTGCGACAGGCGGAAAGTGCCGTAGTGCATGGGGACCATCCAGCGGGAACCAAGGTCCATAAAAGCGCGGACTGCGTCCTCGGGGCTGGTATGTACGTTGCGGAAGGATGGCGGATTGTAAGCGCCAATGGGAAGAAGGGCGAGTTCAGGGCGCAGGCGCTCGCCTATTTCGGCGAAGCCGTCGAAATAGGCGGTGTCGCCGGCGTGATAAAGCGACTTGCGATGGTGCTTGAGAACGTACCCGCCGTAGCCGCGATGCATGTCTTTTATTACGCGGGCACCCCAGTGCCGTGAGGGCGTATGGCTTACATTGATACCTTCGAAGCGCAGAGTGTCCCACCAATTCATCTCTATGATCTCGCGGAATCCAAGGTCCGATACCAGGTCTCCGACAAGGTGGGGCACGATGATGGCCGGGGCGGTCCGGCGCTTCCGGTGGGTAGCACGAGCAATGGCTCGTAATGATGGACGATGCAGGTGGTCGAAATGCGCGTGGGTGACGAGTACGGCATCGACCGGTGGCAGGTCTTTAATCTTCACGCCGGGATGACGTAGTCGCTTGAGGATGAATAGCCAGCGCGCGAAATTGGGGTCGATGACGAGGTTCTTTCCACCGATCTGAACGAGAAAGCTGGAGTGGCCGATGAATGTGAGTCCGAACTCGCCGTTGCGGGCGAGAACGGGTTTTCTGGGCTGACCTGTTCGCGGCGTCAGGGCCGAGTGCCGAATGAGTTTCGTAAATTGGCGCGCCTTCTTGCGAAGAGTGATGTTCAGCATCGGGAATTCACAACATTAGACGCGGACTCATGTAGGGGCGATGCAGCCGTGAGTGTCCGGCGTTGCACTTGAGTGGAAAAGTGCTGGTTCTGCCTTGACCGGCGGGCATGGCAGACTTTCTAATCACGGTCTGTAGCACGTGGAGAGACAAATGCGAGTTGCTTTTCTTGGACTGGGAATCATGGGTGGTGCGATGGCGCGTAATCTTGCGAAGGCCGGTCACGAGGTGACGGTCTGGAACCGCACGCCGGGGAAGACCGTGGATGGCGCACGGGGGGCGTCAACACCTGCGGAAGCCGCGAACGGCGTCGAGGTCGTGTGGATGTGCGTCTCCGACACAGCTGCCGTGGAGCAGGTCCTGTTCGGGGAAGGCGGAGTTGAGTCTGTTCTGTCGGACGGCATGATCATCGCAGATTCAAGCACGATCTCTCCGAATGCGACGCGGCGCTTCGCGGAGCGGGTAAGGGCGAAGGGGGTGGGTTACGTGGACGCACCGGTGACTGGGTCCAAGGTCGGGGCGGAAGCGGGGCAACTGGTGTTCATCGTGGGCGGCGAACAGCAGACAGTTACGAAGCTTCAGCCGCTGTTCAGCGCAATGGGGAAGGCCAACGTTCGGATGGGCGATACGGGCAAGGGACAGTCGGCCAAGTTGGCGATGAACCTGATGATCGCGATGACGTTTGAGGGGTTTGCTGAGGGGCTGACGCTTGCGAAAAAGCTGGGGGTGAAGCCTGAAGACCTGATCGGGCTCATAGGGCAGACCATGGTGCGCTCGGGAGTTATAGACTAC
>JAEZPW010000406.1 GCA_023441255.1 Acidobacteriota bacterium | reverse complement strand
TTAATGACAAATGACACCGTTCAATTTCTCTTGCGGAGCGACAAGGTAGTCGAAATCGACAATCATCTGACCGGCCGTCAACGAGAAATTCTGCAACTACTCGCTGAAGGTATGTCCATGAAAGAGGTTGCGTATACGCTGAACCTCAAGCCGGGCACTGTCGCTTTTCACAAATACCGGATAATGAATGTTCTTGGCGCAAAGACGAATACTGAACTGCTTCAATACGCAATCAAACAGCACATAATCGCCGCGTGAACGCTGGCGCCTGTCCGGAAGCGGAGTTACTTGAGATGTTTACGCAGCTCTACGCCGAGGAAAAGGACTATATCGCGCGCGCGCGCGAGGTCTTCATCAGATTGGGTCTCCTCGCGATTCTGTGCGTGAGTTGCGCCGTGCTCCTGCGACCGTTCGTTAACCTGCTTGTTACGGCGGTGATCATCGCGATCGCGGTCTTTCCGGCGTATCAACTCCTTACACGTTCCCTTCGGGGACGAAAGAATTTGGCTGCGGTGCTTTTTACTGTTCTGCTCCTGGTGGCCTTGTTGGTGCCGTCCGTATTACTCGCGGGAACTCTTACTGACGGAATTCGCGATATAGCGCACCAGTTGCAGACCGGCCGCTTGAAAATTCCGCCCCCTCCCGACAGCCTAGACAAAGCACCCCTGATCGGTGCGCGGGTGAAGCAGTATTGGGCCCTATGCTCGACTAATGCATCTGAAGCGGTGAGTCGACTTGCTCCCCACATACGCGAGCGCGTCCCTTCGATACTGAGCGCTTCGGCTGATATGGGCAGCCTTGTATTTCAACTGCTAGTTTCCATTCTCGTGGCCGGCTATTTGCTGGCAACCAGTGAAAAAGAGTCGCGCTTCGCGGATCGAGTGTTTGTTCGAATCTTCGGTCGCCAAGGTAATGAATACAAACAGCTCATAGCATCGACGATTCGCAGTGTGGCAAACGGGATCCTCGGCGTTGCGGTGATCCAAACACTTTTTGCCAGCCTCGGGTTCTGGTTCGTGGGACTGCCTGGAGCAGGCTTGTGGGCAGTTGTATTTCTCATTGCGTCGGTGTTGCAGGTGGGGCCGCTTGTGCTGGTACCGGCGGTAGTTTACGGATTCGCCATTTTTCCCACGAGCCATGCTGTGATGTTCCTCGTCTGGTGTGCTTTGGTCGGCCTCATGGACAACGTGTTGAAACCTGTACTATTGGGCCGCGGCGGCAAGGTTCCGATCGGTGTTGTCTTTTTGGGCGTTCTTGGCGGGTTTATCGTGATGCGTCTCGTCGGGCTTTTTGTGGGGGCGATCATTTTGTCCGTAGGGTACAAGCTGTTCATCGCCTGGTTGGACGGTGGTACGACAACGGCAGGTCGAGCCGAGATGTCGGGCGCGAACGTGAGTACTCGAGCTGCGGGATAGAAGATGTTCCGCCCAACCCCCTCGCGGTATCGGCTCTCCCACATTCCGACTCGAAGTATTGCCAGTATCCGAGCATTGTGATGAATTGCACAATGGATCGAGTCGGAAATCCGTTTATTGGCTAAGCGGGCGCCGGGTTCCTGCAGAAAAGACTCATCGTATGACGTCGTTCACCAGGTACGACCGTGCTTGTCTGCGGCAATGGCACGTCAGCGCCGACGAAGATCGACGCACAAGAGCCGAGACACAAGAGCGCCTTGCTGTGCCAGAGTGGTTACGCCGTTCGACATGGCGAAGTTTCTGGGCCTACCAGGAAGGCGTGGCAGAGGACGACGGGCGAACACGTTTGCGTGATGAATGGTCGGAAATGGCCAATGCGTTCGGTCGTCCAGTATCACGAGCACATATCTCCGATTCCGCGCAGCACAGGGCTGAATCAGACCACCACTCTCGCGACAAGGTGCGCGAGTCTGAACTGACGTTTCGGGAGCCACTTTGCAAGCCCATCAATGATGCCGGGCAGGTTACGATAATCGCGCTTCTTACCGCGGTCTTCGGCGGCTGCATTTATCTGCTCATCCATTTGTCTGGATATTAGCCATTCGTGCATCAGCATTGATGACGTCATTGATGACCTGATGGCCTTGGTGAATAGAATCCTCGTTTTGCGGAGACGTGCAGGCCGGAGAACTTCTTTGGCAATAGCAATTTCACCTTGATGTCGTGCCATTTGCCGTCTTTTGGTACGTTGGTGGGCGTATAACCCAAAACGTATTGACTTCGAAGTAAGTCGCTTATAAGCGTGGCCGCCGGCTTCAGTTGCGCAGATGACGATATGGTGAAGGCGTGCCCACCCGAGAGGTCCGCCAATCTGTGCAGAAGGGCAGGCCCGGAATATTCTTCTTCAGTGCCCAGCCAATAGTCGTAAATGCCGATCGCATAGACCTGCACATCAGCTTCCTTGAGCGCGGTGCTAATCTCTTTTATCGTGTATCGGCTGTTGTTGTCAGCCCCGTCCGAGATGACGAGCACAGCCCTTCTTTGGTGGTGTGCTTCTTTCATCTTGGCCATCGCGAGATACATCGCGTCGATGAGCGCAGTTCTGCCTTGCGGTATGACGTATGCCATGCAGCCTTCGAGCGTCTCGGCATCGCTGGTGAAGTCACTCAGAAGTTCAGGCCTGTCGGCAAAACTGATTATCGTGAACTCGTCCTGACGGTTCGCGGTCTTGACGAACTCAGCGAGGGCCTCGCGAGAAGCATCGAGTTTATCTGCCATGCTTCCGCTCAGATCGATGACAACGGCTACCGAAATGGGCGCCTCAAGCCGGGACAGATGTTTGATGTCCTGAGGAATGCCCTGCTCGTAAACCTGAAACTGCGCCTTCGTAAAGCCAAGCACCGGTTTGTCATGCTCATCCGTGATTGTGACCGGGATCATAACCAGATCGACGTCCTTGGTAAGTGGCTTCGTGTGCGTCTCGAGGGTACTTCCTACACTCGCCGGGAGACGATTTGTCGCCATACCACGAGGCGCAACGTGAACGTCGGCCAGCGATGAGTTCTGGGAAACCGCCGGAACGGCGACAACGAGCGGGAGTATCCAAAGGAGCGCCGTTGACAGGGATCGCGTCTCGGCAATTGTCTTGCGTAACTGGCAACGTAAGCCTGAGAGCATAGACGACCTCCTATCCGGACATGCGGCTTCTCAAGACGCCCAACTCACCGACGATGCGATACGGTAGCGCTCCCAAACGCAAGGCAACCACTTGTAAATGTGACAGTACTGCCAGAAAAACGAAATGCGCACAATCCCCGTACTGCGCAGCGGTTAAGTCATGAGCAGTAGAGAGAACTGGCTGGCAATATTGGTAGTAGTGATTAGCTCCGAGCTGTCCTCTAATGAGCGCCGGCGAGCGACGAGCGCCCGGGAGGTGCATTGTGACGCGTGCATCAGGTACCTTCGCGCTGTTAACAGTTCTTGTTCTGCTCCAGGCTCGTGGACTGGCCCAGGAAGATTACGATGAAGACAGCAAGCTCAACACCAACCTCGCGTTTACCATAACGGCTCCGCTTAACCCCACCGCACAATTCGTTAACGTTGGCGGAGGGCTTGTTGCCGGTGCGGGCTACAACATGACCAAACGGAATGCCTTCATAGGCGAGTTCATGTGGAACAGGCTCGGCGCATCTGACGGGGCTCTTGCGCCCATTCGCGCCGCTCTGGGAACACACGATGTACACGGGCACGGTAACCTTCTTGCACTCACCGCTAACTACCGATACGAGCTACGCGGCAAGACAACCGGTGTGTACTTCATCGGTGGTGGTGGTTGGTATCACCGCACCGCCGAAATATCAAACCACGTGGCAACCGGATCCACCCTGCAATGCACGCGCACATGGGAATGGTGGGGTTTTGAGTGTAGTTCGGGGACAGTCATCTCTGACCAGACACTCGCGTCGTCTACATCAGACGTTCTCGGCCTGAATGGTGGAATAGGAGTTACGTTCAAGGTCGCGGAGCCCAGGTACAGGTTCTATATTGAGGCCCGGTATCATTACGCTCCGACAAAGAACGTAAGAACGGAATTGATACCGATCACGATTGGCATCCGGTTCTGACAAAGCGTGCCTCATCGGCGACGTATCGATTCTGATCCTTGATCTACGCGATCACTCCAATACGGCTAGGGAACTTCAATGTCACTGGCGGAATTGCCAGTCGACAACGTACACCATTGCTCGGACATTAGCCTGCAGGAGGTGCTTCGATGGGCACACGAGCCGCAGCCAATCGACGTGGACTCTCGAACTCGCAAGCGGACGTAAACCGCGTCACACCGGAGATGCTCGCAACACTGCGAACCCAATACGGGTGTGGAGATGTTGACTTTTCCGGCACGAATGACGCGCTGTACGAGCGGCATCTTGCTTGTGACCGGGTCGTCGATCCCGCGAAGACGAGTGCGCGTGACCGATTTGCGGCCTTTGCTCATTCAGTTCGCGATGTCCTCTCGCAAACATGGGTGCTGACCGAAAATACTTACCTTCGTGAAAATCCCAAGCGCGTCTATTACCTTTCGATGGAGTTTCTGATAGGCCGATCGCTCGCCAACAACATCATGAATCTCCTGCTCGATCCAGTGGCGAAACGGGCGATCGCAGAACGAAGCCTTGATTGGGGCGAGATGCTCGAACAGGAGCCCGACGCAGGTCTCGGAAACGGTGGCCTTGGAAGGCTGGCAGCCTGTTTCCTGGATTCAATGGCCACCCTGCATCTTCCCGCGATGGGATACGGGCTGCGTTATGAGTACGGCATTTTCAGGCAGTCGATAGTAGACGGCTGGCAGGTGGAAGCGGCGGACAATTGGCTGAGTCTCGATGACCCGTGGGAAGTCGCACGCAACGAAGAGAAGGTCGAGGTCTCGCTCAACTGTTCGTTTGAAATACACGGTGGAAGGCTGCAGGCTGTGGGCAATCGACCATCAACCCTCATCGGTATCCCGTACGACAGGCCTGTTGTTGGCTACGGCGGAGAAACAATCAACACCCTTCGGCTGTGGGCTGCTGCTGCCCCCAGGTATTTCGACTTCCAGGCGTTCGGTGGCGGAGATTTCGTAGGTGCGCTCGCTGAGACACTCACTGCCGAGACTCTAACCAGGGTTCTGTACCCCGACGATTCCACCAATGCGGGGCAGGCTCTTCGATTCGTGCAGGAGTACTTTCTTGTCTCCTGTTCGCTCGCCGATCTGTTACGGCGGTTCCGACAGAGGAACGCTGACTGGCGATTGCTTCCAGAAAAGGTTGCCATTCAGCTCAACGACACGCACCCGGCGCTGGCCGTAGTCGAACTAGTGCGAATTCTGCTGGATGATGCGCACTTGGGTTGGGATGAGGCATGGGAAATCACTCGACGAGTACTGGCCTATACAAACCACACGCTTCTGCCCGAAGCGCTGGAGAAATGGACTATTACCTGGTTTCAAATGCTGCTGCCGCGACATCTTGAGATCATCTACGAGATCGATAGGCGACTGCTTGAGGCAGTGCGGGTGCGCTTCCCTCGGGACGAGGAGCGGGTTGGTCGCATGAGTGTGATCGACCGCGCCAATCGCCAGGTGAGAATGGCGCACCTGGCCGTGGCCGGCTCGCACAGCACAAACGGCGTTGCCGCGATCCATTCCGATTTGCTCCGGAGGACGACACTGCGGGACTTCGCGGAGATGTTTCCGGAGCGGTTCAATAACAAAACGAATGGTATCACTCCCCGGCGCTGGCTTCTTCTCGCAAATCCAGCCTTGGCGAACTTGATAACTTACGCCATCGGTGATGGATGGATTACCGATACGAGTAATCTTCTTGCCCTGGAACCGCTCGCCGACGACGAGGTATTTCGCGACGCGTTTCTCAAGGCAAAGCGTGAAGCCAAGGTGAAGTGTGTTGAATGGCTGAAGTACACCTCGGGACATAACCTCAACCCGGATAGCGTGTTCGATACGCAGGTGAAGCGCATTCACGAATATAAGCGACAGTTGTTGAACGCCCTGCGCATCGTAGTTCTGTATAACCGGCTGCGACAGAATTCTGGTATGGAGATCGCGCCTCGTACGTTCATCTTCGCAGGTAAGGCCGCACCTGCATATCGGTTTGCCAAGCTGATCATTAAGTTCATTAATAATCTTGCGGGGACATTGGAAGGAGATCCGGCTGTGCGTGGCCGACTGAAAGTGGCTTTCCTGCCTGACTATTGCGTCTCCCTTGCTGAACGCCTGATACCTGCGACTGACATTTCGAACCAGATCTCCACTGCTGGTTACGAGGCAAGTGGCACCAGCAATATGAAATTCATGATGAATGGTGCGCTGACGATCGGAACCCGTGACGGAGCAACAGTTGAGATGGCGGAGGAGGCCGGTGCAGAGAATCTGTTCCTGTTCGGACTAAGCGCTGACCAAGTCGTCAGCAGCCGCGGGTGGTACAGTCCGTATTGGCATTATGAGAGCGAACCGGAAACTCGCGAGGCTCTCGACCTCGTCTTCGGTAATCATTTCAGTCGGCACGAGCCTGGAATCTTCGAGCCGCTGCGAGACGTCCTTTTCACGCAAGGCGACTACTACATGCACCTGGCAGATCTCGGGTCGTACCTGCAAGCTGATCAGAAGATGATGGCGTTGTATGCTCGGCCGGACGAATGGGCCCGTACGGCCATTCTCAACATAGCCAGGTCGGGCAAATTTTCGAGTGACAGGACCATCGCTGAGTATGCAAAGGACGTTTGGGGTGTCAAGCCGTGCCCCGTCGCCTAGTCGAGGTCCCAATGTGAGTCTTAAACGGCCCCTCTGGCCTGAGTCGCGCTTATCGACAGAGTTTTTGATCGCTAACGTTTTTGCGCGGCGCACTCGCAGTCTTTCTAGTGCCCCTGTTTCAAGAGCATTCTTAAAATTCCTCACGAAGGGTCAGCTTTTTGTCACTCGCGGGGGTGCGCCCGGCATGTCCGGACATGTGATGGTTTTGGCTGGGAGTGCCTGGTGACTTACGCAGGCGAGGCGTAAACCGGGAAAGGATTTGTCATGACAAGCAAGAGCCTGCCATTCAAAGGAATACCCACAATGCTGCGCAGCTTGGTTGGGCTCGTGTGTGCAGTGATGCTTGTGCCTGGAGATACGGCGTTGTATGCATGGGCGCAACAATCACAGCAGTCTGCGGGAACGGCGCAGCAGGAAGCTCCTAAAATCCCCAACGACCAGTTGGATTCACTAGTCGCGCCAATCGCACTCTACCCTGACCCGCTGCTTAGCCAGGTGCTGGTAGCGTCCACTTATCCACTCGAGGTAATACAACTACAACAGTGGCTGGGAAAGAACAAGAACCTGAAGGGCGACGCTCTCGCCGAAGCCGTCAAGAAGCAGGAGTGGGACGCAAGTATTCAGGCATTGGCGGCGCTGCCTGATGTTGTTAAGCAGCTCTCGGAGAACATCAAGTGGACGACCGACCTAGGAAATGCTTTTCTGGCGCAGCAGAGTGACGTGATGGATGCAGTCCAGCGCATGCGCAAGAAGGCGCAAGACAAAGGGAACCTGAAGAGCACCGAGCAACAGAAAGTCGAGACCAAGGTGGTTGAGAGCAAACAGGTCATTGTGGTCCAGCCGTCCAACCCTGAAGTGATTTACGTTCCGAGCTACAACCCGACTGTCGTCTACGGTCCGCCTGTGTACGCCTATCCGCCCATCTACTACCCCCCACCGGGTTATTACGCGGCTGGCATGGCGATATCGTTCGGTGTGGGCATGGC
>JAEZPW010000346.1 GCA_023441255.1 Acidobacteriota bacterium | reverse complement strand
GTTCATCATAGTGGAGGAGAACAGATTCATGGAAGAGGCACTCAAAAATGTTTCTCCGGAGCGATCTGGTGTAGGCTGCTTTCGGAGACACAACTTATAAGTGAGTGGGAGAGTTGCGATGCTTCTGCATGGGATATTTCCGCCAATCACGACGCCGTTTTACCCGGACGGCAGCATCTACTGGAAGAAGCTCGAACACAACGTCGCGAGGTACTCAAAAGGGCCTATCGCCGGCATAGTTGTCCAGGGCTCAACCGGTGAAGCCATACTCCTCAGCGACCAAGAGCGCCGCGACATCCTGAAGTGCGCGCGCGAAGCTGCCGCGCCTGAAAAAGTTCTCATCGCCGGATGCGGCATCGAGTCGGCGCAGGAGACGCTCAAACTCTGCGACTACGCTGCCGAACTCGGCTATGACGTCGCCATGGTGCGCACTCCGCACTACTACAAGGGCCAGATGAACCGGCCCGAGAACATGCTGGCCTTTTACCGCTTCGTCTGCGATCGCTCGCCGCTTCCGGTCATCATCTACAACTTCCCGCAGGCCACTGGCTACAACATGCCTGTCGAACTCGTGATCGAACTCGCCGAGCATCCCAACCTCATCGGCATCAAGGAATCGAGCGGCGACATCGAGAAAGTCAGGATCATCGTCGACGGCACACGCCACATCAGACGCACCGCAACCGTCACGGAGACCTTCGCCGCTCTCACACCGCGCATGCTGAAAGCGAGTGCGGCAGCCGCAAACAGCGGCGAAATCCTCTCGGCCGACTCCCTTGGCGCGAAGCCCTCATCCTCCGCTGTCCAAGTGGTATCCGGCCTCAAGACCCGCCAGAAGGAAGTCGGCTTCCAGGTTTTGGTCGGAGCCGCGCAGAAACTTGCTCCATCGCTCGAAGTCGGCGCCGTCGGCGCCATCCTCGCCTTTGCGGATGCAGCCCCGACCGCGATGTACGAGGTCTACTCGGCGTGGAAAGACGGAGACAAAGAACTGGCAGCCCAGAAACAGCAGAAGGTCGCCGCGGCCGCGCAGCGTGTCGCCGGCGACCTGAGCATCGCCGGTGTGAAGTACGCCATGGACCTCAACGGCTACTACGGCGGCACCGTTCGCCTGCCGTTACTTCCACTCGATGCCGAACGCAAGGGCGAAGTCGAAGGACTAATGGCCGATATCAAAAACTGATTTATACCTTCGTCTTTGAAAGGGCACGCCTTCCACAGGCTGCGGGAAATGCATTCTTTGAAAGGGCACGCCTTCCACAGGCTGCGGGAAACGGCACTCTTTGAAAGGACACGCCTTTCACAGGCTGCGGGAAATGCATTCTTTGAAAGGGCACGGCTTCAGCCGTGCCGCCCATCGTCGCCCAATGCTCGGCGGCTTTTAGCCGCTGAGGTCAGCCGTAATCAATGGATCAGCAACCTCCGCGGTGCAACTACCTGTTGCGCCGTTTTGTTTTTCTGTGCAGTATGAGCACAGATGCGCAACAAAGCTCTCATACTCCTGTTCCTCTCCATCGCTTCAGTCTGCTTCGCTGCCGACACCGTTCTCCTCTGGCCAACCGAAGGGCAGCCTCAGCTGAAGTTCACCATCGGCAAACTCAACCAGATCAAGTCCTACTCAGGGCAGGCTGATTACGTCGCTGACGTCGTGGTCGCAAACGTCGGCTCCAAGCCGGTTCCATTCGCGTCCTTCTACGTCTACATGCTCGACAAGAAAGGGAACCGTGTCGGCGAGGGCTACATCGAGTTGAGCAATGTTGCTCCGGGGCAGCAGGTAAAGGTCCCGCTCACTGCCCACGTCATGGGTAGCATTGCCTCCATGCAACTGCAGGCGCAGCACGTCCCTTCCGACGAACCGAAGAAGGTCCCAACGCGCATCACCAGCAAGCCTGCGGGTGCCGCCTTCAAGGTTGACGGTCAGGATTTCGGCTTCACTCCTGCCACCGTGAACCTCTCCCCCGGCCAGCACACACTCGAGTTCAGCAAGGAAGGCTATGCGCTCGGGACCGCTCCGGTCGAGATCGTCGCCGGCACTCCGATCGGGGCAGTCGACCTCGAACTCTCGCCACTTGCCCAGGACACGATCATTCTTCGCGACGGCACCACCATTCTTGGAGACGTCACCTCCGTAAGCCTCAGGTCCGTTACGGTCAGAGTGAAAGGCAAAACGCGCACCCTCGACCGCAACCAGGTCGCGCGAGTGCTGTTCGTGGAGAGGAAGACCGTCAAGAAGGCGGCTGCTTCTCGTAAGTAGTCAGCCACGTGCGCTCATTTACCGCGCTACAATTTCCACATGAGCGCCGAACCGCTTCCGGCTCCCGTACGCCAGGTCGACAACAAGAGCATGGCCAACACGCTCTACGAGACCGCCGATCTCATGGAGATCAACGGCGACGACTCGTTTCGTATCCGGTCTTACCGTCGCGCTGCCGAGGCGATCGAAGCGCTGCCGCAGCAATTGGCCGACCTGCTGGCCGAAGGCGAGAAGAAGGTCCTCGAGGTCCGGGGAATAGGCAAAGGCATGCTGGGGCACATCAAGGAACTGCTCGCCACTGGCAAGCTCAAGATGCATGCTGAGCTGCTCCAGAAGTATCAGCCTTCAATGTTGGAACTTCTGAAGATCCAAGGCCTCGGCCCGAAAACGATCGCCCTCATCTGGAGCGCCTATAAAGTTTGCGACCTCGACGGCGTCGCGCAACTTGCGCGCGAGGGCAAGCTTCACGAACTCCCGCGCATGGGCGAGAAGGCGGAGCAGAAGATACTCAAGTCGATCGAAACTTATCGCCAGATATCAGGCCGTTTCTGCCTCGACGAAGCCGACCGCACCGCCGAGAAGATCATCTCGCACCTGCAGGGCATCGACGGCATCGACAAGATCACGCCCGCCGGGTCTCTGCGTCGCGGACGCGAAACCGTCGGCGATCTCGACATCCTGGTCACGGGCGCGGCCTGCTGCAACGTCGCCCAGCGCCAGGCCATCATCGACCACATTCTGAACATGCCCGGAGTTCTGGACATCCTTGCGAAGGGCGACAACAAGGTCAGCTTCAAACTGCGCAATGCCATGCAGGTCGACGTTCGCCTGCTGCCTCCGGAGTCCTTCGGCGCGGCGTTGCAGTACTTCACCGGCTCGAAGTCGCACAACGTCAGCCTGCGCCAGCGGGCGCTCAAGATGGGTTACACCTTGAGCGAGTACAGTCTTGCGGAAGTCGAAGGCGGTAAAGCCGTTGCCGGCGCAACCGAGGAAGAGATCTACGCCAAGCTCGGCCTCGATTTCATCCGGCCCGAACTCCGCGAGAACTGCGGCGAAATCGAAGCGGCCGAACAACATCGTTTGCCGCAACTCGTAAACCTCGCAGATATCCGCGGCGACGTGCACATGCACACCGTCGAGACCGATGGCCGCTGCACCATCCAGGAAATGGCCCACGCCGCAAAGGACCGCGGCTACGAGTACATGGCGATCACGGAACACTCCAAGAATCTAGCCTTCGCCAATGGTCTCGACGACCAGCGGGCGCTCGATCACATGAAGCGCATCCGCGACGCCCAGCGCGAGATTGATGGCATTCGCATCTTCGCCGGCATTGAGGTCGACATCCTCGCCGATGGCTCACTGGACCTGAGCGACTCTGTTCTGGAACAGCTGGATCTCGTCATCGCCAGCGTCCACTCCCACTTCAACCAGGAACCTGCGCAGATGACGGATCGTCTGCTGAAGGCGATCTCGAACAAGAACGTTTCCATGATCGGGCACCCGACCGGCCGCATCCTGCTCCGCCGCGACGGCTACAGCTACGACATGGACGCCGTGTTAAAGGCCGCCGCCGCAAGCCGTTGCGCGATGGAACTGAACGCCTACCCGGACCGCCTCGACCTGTGCGACACCAATCTCCGCAGGGCGAAAGAACTCGGCGTGCGGATCGTCATCGACACCGATTCTCACCACACTTCGCACCTCGAAAAGATCAAGTACGGCGTTCTACAGGCGCGACGGGCCTGGCTTTCAAAAGAGGACATCCTGAATACCCGGTCTACGGAAACGTTTGCATCCGCCATGAAGCGGGAGTAGCCTTTCTCCAGGCACACCGTTCCGGTGTGTGCGGCATCGAATCCGGGGGCGACCAGCGTTTGTTGGGACGCACCTCATCCCGACCTGCAGGCCGCTCTGTATCCTTCGCTAAACACGTGCGTGTCGAAGGAGCGAATTATGTCAACACCAGAGAGAAAGCCCGATCCTGCTGCTGTCCGGAAGTCCGAAGCCGAGCCGGTATTCGTTCAGGATGAGATCGACAGCACGAAGTGGTCGATGCCGCCCTGGGGCGTCGTCGGCGTCGTGCTGCTCGTCATTTTCATCGCCATCGGCATCGTCTCCTACGTAATGCGCCCGAAGCCGAAAGCCGTGGGCGCCATCGAAGATGTTTTCGCCGTAGCCATGCCCGATAACCAGGTCATGGCCACCATGAAGGTCACCCTGCACAATGTGGGCGGCAAGCCGCTCTGGATACAGGACATCAAGGTCACACTGAAGACAGACCAGGGAGAGTTCACGGATGTCGCGGCCAATGCTGTCGATTTCCCCCGCTACTTCCAGGCCTTTCCTGACCTGCGTGAGCACACCATAACGCCCATGAAAGCTGAAGACCGAATACAGCCCGGGGAGCAGGAACGAGCCAGCGTTATGGCAACGTTCCCGGTGAACATCGATCAGTTCAATGCGCGGAAGTCAATCACGGTCACCGTTCAGCCATACGATCAGAATCCGGTGGTGATAACAAAGTAGCGACTCTTAGCGAGCATTCTGAACCAGCCCCCGGCTCACGGGGGCTGGTTTTTGTGCGCAGGCGAAGCCATCAATTTCACTGCTTCTTCTGCAGAAACTTCAGCCTGCGATGTGGCGTTGCTTGCAGTTTAACATCGTCATACTTCAGGACGCTGATCGAGCCGTCCACTTCCAGTACTCCGAGTGCGACCTCGTTTACACTCGCGATTCCGTGCTCGCGAAGCGCGCGCTGTAGTTCGTCCAGGCTGACATGCTCGCGTGCCATATGCGCGGCGATCACCTGCCCGTTGTGCACCAGAAGGGACGGTTCTCCCTGTACCCAGCGCCGGAACCTGCGGTTCATTCCCGAATACTCGGCGATCACGTAATTCATCACCAGCAACGTGAATGCTGCCGCAATGCCGCCCACCAGGGAGGTGTCGGGTCCAGTCATGGCATTCTGAACCGCATTGCTCAGTAGAAGAAGCAAGGTGAGATCGAAGGGCGTCATCTGCCCCACTTCACGCTTGCCGCTCATCCTGACGCCGATAAGGATGATGCCGTAAATGATCGCGGTACGAACGACGATCGTCGCGAGTACGGATGGACTGGTCAACATGTTTCCTTCTCCCGAGCGTCCGCTCGGCGCGATGCTAGCAAGTACTCACGTCGTTGTGAAGCAGTTTGGCCGGTCCACCACCGAAACGCGAATAGCTGGTCATCCTTGCTTAGGGGGTGCTATTCTGCGCGCGAATGCCGCTACACAGAAAATTCGCAATCCTCGGTGCCGGACGCCTCGGTTCCGCTCTCGCCCTTGCATTGCATGACACGGGCGAAGTCGTTTCGGAAATCGTTGTCCGACCTCGATCCGGGGCCGTGCGAAGCGCGAAATCACTTTCGCGTGCCGTCGGCGCAATGCTGCTGACCGAACCCGCCGAATGCACTGCCTCCGTGGTTTGGGTCTGTGTTGCCGACTCCGACATCGCAGAGGTTGCCGCACAAATGGCCCGCGGCCAATGGAAGGGTAGGGTGGTCTTCCATTCCAGCGGTGCGTTGTCCAGTGACGCACTCAATCCGCTCCGCCGTAGGGGAGCGAACGTTGCCTCCGTTCACCCCATGATGAGCTTCGTCCGCGGGGTCAGGCCGGCTCTTGAAGGCGTCACCTTTGCGCTCGAAGGCGACGAGCAGGCCGTGCGCGTGGCGCGTCAGATCATACAAAAGTGGAAGGCGCGGCCCATCAGGATTCAAAAGCAAGACCAGGTTCTCTACCACGC